>CAIKHZ010000140.1 GCA_903827375.1 Akkermansiaceae bacterium | reverse complement strand
GCGAATGGAAGCCATAGCGAAGACCCAAATGCGACAAGATTGCCACAATGGAGAATGCCGCAATCATGGCCGACTTGTGCTCCCACACGCTGGCTGGTGTATGCCAAACTCCTTTCATTTCCGCGTGGTCCTCTCCTGCCTTTGCAAAAACTCGTAGAGCTTCACAGCCCCGAGAAGAAGCAACGCGGGTGTGGCTCTGTGGTTGAATTGGTGCAATTTGCCTACGGGTGCCTTCATGAGTTGGGAGATTTGTGCGTGGGACGTTTACCGGCCTGAATATTGGCGGTCTCCGTCCCGATCAGCAATGGGGCGTTCGCCCCATTCCCCCTGCGGTGTTAGAGGACCAGAATTGTGAACCAGAATAGGGAAACACCCTATAGGCAAGCCCTGCCAAATGGCTTAGGTTGATTTGCATGAAAGACGAGGCACTGACATCAAATCCGTCACTGACGGGCAAGCGGCAGATCCACTTGTTAAACCGGGATCTGGCGTGCGAATACCGGGCGATCATCGCAACCATTGTGTATAGCGAAGTATTGAAGCGAGCGCACTACTCCACCATCGCCGAGGCAGTGGAACGGCATGCGGCAGAAGATTTTCAGCATGCCAAGGAAATTGCCGAACGGATTGGGTCCCTGGGTGGCATTCCGTGCGTGACGCTCGAAACAGGTCAGGATTCAATATCTGAGATTGCCATGTCCCATCCTGATCAGGACGGGGAACCACGAAAGGTGAGGAACTATCGGTATCCAATTCATTCTGCTCGGATTCCGGTAGGGTCACAGCCCACAGCGACCGAACATGCCATCGCATGATTCATTGCTGCGGCAGTCCCCTATCCATCCGATGCCAGGCATCACGACAGAGCCACAACAACAACACTTGATCCACCCATAGAAACCAGTCTTATGTTAATGACAATCGCAATTATTCTAATCATCCTGTGGGCGCTCGGGATGGTGTCAGCTACTGCCATCGGTGGCTTCATTCACATTCTGCTGGTGGTGGCTGTGATCATGCTGCTGGTCAGACTGATTCAGGGATGCAGGATCTGACTGACGCGGCAAACGCGGTTTCATGCGACGAGCGACACGGTCACCACTCATCTTTGTCGCCAAGGAAATGTTGGGTACAACGGCCTGCCAACACTGGTGAATTTCCTCGCGCGCTGCTTTTGGCATTCCGTAGGAGATGTTTTCGGCGATCATGCCGGAGAACACAAACCGCTTCTTCTGCTAGATGAAGATTCACAAGAGGAAGCGCTTTGAGATTCGTCAATCCAGTTTCGACCAGTGGTTGGTAACATGGCGGGGCGAGTGGCGGAGTTCGAGCGCAGTGGATTCATTGCAGTAGGGACAGCGGAATTGATTTTTGAACAGGATGGCCAGTGCCACGCGGAGACGGTGGCTTCCCATGACTGACCTGCGTAAGGACCTGGCAGATGCACCTTGAGCATTTTCAAGGCTCTGGTTGACGGCAGAAGGGCGTAGTCCTACCAGAAAATGCTCGGCCAGTTGGTCGATGCCGGCAATACCGCGACCCTCGCCCATTACCTCCAGCTGCTAGAAGGTGCGGGCATGGTCGCCGGTTTGCAAAAATTTGCCGGAAACCAAATCCGTCAGCGCGCTTCCAGTCCAAAACTCCAAGTCCTCAACACCGCGCTCATGACCACTCAGTCCGGCCGCCCACCAGATGCTTGGCGCTCTGACGGCGATGCCTGGGGCCGCTTGGTCGAGTCCGCCGTCGGCGCTCACTTGGTCAACACGGCCAGCGGCACAGGAATCCAGGTCACCTACTGGCGCGAGCGCAACCTCGAAGTCGATTTCGTCCTCCAGCGTGGCGACGCCCTCGTCGCCATCGAGGTCAAGAGCGGCGGCCGCAAGCAAACGCTACCCGGCATCGCTGCCTTCGACAAATCCCATCACCCAACCCGCAAACTCCTCGTCGGCTGCCAAGGCATCCCCATCGACCAATTCCTCCTCGCCCCCGCATCCTACTGGCTCGCCTAAGAGAATGCCAACACCTCACGTCCCCTGGAATGAACACGAACATCGAACATCGAACATCGAACATCGAACATCGAACATCGAACATCGAACATAAGAGGCGAAAATAACAGCCAGAGTGGCGCATCTTTCTCTCAGTTCTCTTCCAATTTAAAATCCAACATTCAAAATTTCCTCTTCCTCTCCCGCATCCCAAACCCCAACCCAATCACACCATGAGCAAATGTCGATGCTGCAATTCAAGTTCCTATGGATTAGGCTGTTCAAGCAGTCCACACAAGAAGCATGAACACACGGATGATGCCCGGGTGCCTTGGCGGGCGCTTCGAGCGGAGGCAGGTCGGCGAGGAAGTTGGTGGAAGGAATGATGACGGCAGACCACGGGCCGCGACCGGTGGCGGCGCGGATGATTTCGCGAGCGGCACCGAAAAGCATGGCTGGACCGTTGGCGTGCATGGCGCGCTGGAGTCTCGCACCGGAGAGGTGGGGTGGAATGGAAGAAATGCGGCGAGACGCCGCAATCACGGCCTGCCGCGGGACGCGTCAGCAACACTGGAAGAGAGGACGTTGCACGGGCGGTGGCGGCACAGACGCCCCAATAACCAATTTCAAATACGTCAAACCCGTCTCAGACGTCTGGAGCTTCGCCGCCTCCATCTACCAACTTCTCACCGGAAAATTCCCCTACCGCTTCGACCCCAAGCGCGACCCCATCGACATTATCCTCAACGAAAACCCCGTTCACATCGGCGAACGCATGCCAGGTCTAGCAAAAGACATCGCCGCCGTCATCGACCAGGCGCTGGTTAGAAATCCCAAAGACCGCTTCCCCGACGCCGGGAAACTGCTAGCCTCAGCCCCGAGTTCAAGCTCTACCACATCAAGGAATTCCAGCGCCTCAAGGACGACGAAAATGACCGCCTGAAGCTCGATTGGAACCTCCAGCGCACCCTCGCCAAGATCAACTACCGCAATCATACCGACGCCATCAAGGACACTCTCATCCCACCGTCCATCACCAAGGCGCAGGCCACTACCGTCTATGCCAGCGAAGCGGACCTGCTCAATCGCCATCAAGGAGTGTGGGAGTCCCGCCCACATTCTTCCTCTTCATTTCAGCGTTTCAGTTTTTAGCATTTCAGCTTTTATCTCACGCCCACCCTCAGCTTCATCGACAACAAAGCCGCCGCCGCTCTGGAAAATTGACAAATGCCAGAAAACCAGCAAACTTCCCGCATGAAAACGACTTTCGACCTTCCACCCGACCTCGTGCGCGAGGTGAAATTGCGGGCCATACAGGAGGGGCGCAAGCTCAAGGACATGGTGGCTGAGGTGCTGCAACGCGGGCTGGCTGATCCGGTCAAGCCCGCGAAACCACGCATCGAGATCCAAGCCAACGGTTTGCCCGTGATTCGCTGTGGCAAGGATGCCCCAGCCAGCCGGATGACCACTGAAGAATTGCTCGCTCTCGAACAAGAAACCCTACTCCGAGAGGATCTCCAACGTGTCGGCCTTGCTCTATGATTCGAATCTGTGGGTGGCGCTGACCTTCTCCGCACACCCGCACCATGGCCGCGCAGTTGAGACATTCGCCTCGACTACGGCTGAAAGCCCGGCCTGCTTTTGCCGGGCAACCCAGCAGAGCTTTCTGCGCCTCGCAACCACTCCCGCCTTGCTGCGTGCCTACCGGGCAGATGGTTTCACCAATCGCGACGCGGTGGATCTCCACGCCACTCTCATCCGCCAGCCCAGCATCCGGGTTCTTCCAGAGCCTCCGGAGTTGGAAGCCCTCTGGCAACGCCTCGCCGCCATCCCCTCCGCCTCTCCCAAAGTCTGGATGGACGCCTATCTCGCCGCCTTCGCCATCCGCCATGACGTCGAGTTCGTGACCCTGGACCGCGACTTCAAGAAATTCGAAAAGGACGGGTTGAAATTGCAATTTCTGGGTCAATAGGCACCAAGAACCACCGGCCACAAGCCAGAAAAAGGGTTGGAAGTGCATCACGGGGTGGCGCTCGACGACGCGGCACTGCGGGCGGCAGTGGAATGGTCGATCCGCTATCTGCCGGATTTCCGGTTGCCGGACAAGGCGCTGGATTTGGTGGACCAGGCGTGTGCGGCGGCGAGGTTTCAGACGTTGACGCCGCAGGTGGATGAGAAGAATTGCGGCGAGACGCCGCAGGCACGGCCTGCCGCGGGACGCGTCAGCCACATTGGAAGAGCGGACGTTGCACGGGCGGTGGCGGCGCGTTGCGGCATCCCGGTGGGTTCGTTGAATGCCGATGAGGGTGCTCGGCTCATGGCGCTGGAAGAGGATCTAGCAAAGCGGGTGAAGGGCCAGGCGGAGGCGATTTCAGCAGTGGCGGAAGCGGTGCGACTGGCACGGGCTGGCTTGAAGAAGCCCGGACGAGAGCGCAAAGGAATGGATCTTGCGGGAAGGATTCAGCGACGAATACGGCGCGAGGAACCTGGAACGGGTGATGGATCGGTTGCTGGGCTCGTTAATCGCCGAGGCTCTGCTGAGCGGGAAAATCACTGCGGGCCAGACAATTCGACTCGAAGCAATCGACGGGCAGATTCAATATCACCAGTCTGCCCCTCCTTGATTTCAATTCAACCACACACTTAATCATGCCATGGCCATGACAATGGGTGGAGAAAAGGTGGCGGCTGCCGCGAGCTTTCGCGTTGCATTGGCAAATGTGGGCGGGGACGCCCACATTCTTTGAAGGCCGGGGACGAAGTACCGAGGTGAATTCGTGGAACGGGTGGAGGCATTGGTGCGCGAGGCGTCAGCCACACTGGAAGAGATGACGCTGCACGGGCGGTGGCAGCGCGTTGCGGCGTTCTCTTGGGCAACGCTGATCGCCGATGCGTTGCTGAGCGACAAAATCACAGATGGACAACGTATCCGTCTGGACGCGGGCGGCGATCAGATTCAATTCCGTCAGTGATTAACTCCTTGATATCAATCCAACCACACACCTAGGAACCGCTTCGGCAAATTCGCGTTCGCCGCTCCCCTCGCTTGGCGAGCTCATCCGGCGGCAAGCGACCTTGAATGAAACATTATCATGAAACGATCCCAAAAGCGCTTGTTAGCCCTCATTGCCTCCCTGCTGGCGGTGCTGGTGGTCTCCGCGTTGCTGTACATGGTTGGCATGGCGGAGTTAGAAGGCAAGCCGCGCGGGTTCTGGCAAGCGCTGGAATGGGCGGCCGAGACGCTGTCAACCACCGGCTACGGTGCCGATAGTACGTGGAACCATCCGTTGATGGTTTGCCTGGTGGTGGTGGTGCAATTTCTCGGGGTTTTTCTGGTGTTTTTAATTTTCCCGATCTATCTGATTCCATTTTTGGAGGAGCGCTTTGAAGTCCGGTTGCCTAGTGAATGCACAAATGCCCGCAATCATGTGTTGATCTATCGAAATGGTCCGGCGGTGGCGACGCTTCTGGAGGAGCTCAAACTCGCCGGGGTCACTCCGGTTATTATTGAAGAGGATGAGACTGAAGCCCGGCGGGCGTTAGAGGCTGGGCACCGGGTGGTTTACGGCAGTTTGGAGGGCAACGTGATGAGCCGGGTGGCACTAACCAAGTCCCGGGCCTTGATCCTCAACAGCAGTGATCACCGCAATGCCGCCATCACGATCACCGCCCGTCAGTTGGGATTCACTGGCGATATTCTCGGCCTGATCGAACATCCCCTGCATCGCCAGCCGACGATTCTAGCAGGAGCCACCGCCGCCTACACACCGCGACACATGCTTGGTGCCGCCCTCGCCGCCCGCGCCAGCCGCAAGGTAAGCCCGACGGTGGCCGGCGTGCAAAACCTAGGGCACCGGCTACAAGTCAGCGAGGTGCGGATCACTCCCGGCAGTGCGCTGGCGGGCCGCACGATCGCCGAGTGCCGGATCGGCCATGATACCGGTGTGACCGTGATCGGGCAATGGGTGAGTGGCCGCCTGAACGCCGCACCGAGATCGGACATGCGGCTGGAACCCGGCGGAATTCTCATTTTGGTGGGGAGCAACGAAAACATCTCGCGCTTCACCGAGATATGCACCGGTGCGGCGCCGCTCAAACGCCACGGCCCGTTCATTGTTGCCGGTTACGGCGAAGTCGGCCGCAAGGTTGAGCAATTGTTGCGCGATGCCGGCGAGGACGTTTGCGTCATCTCACAGGAATCCGGTCCTGGGGTGGATGTGGCGGGCAATGTGCTGGATCCGGAGTTATTGGTTAGCGCCGGGGTGGAGGATGCGCAGGCGGTGATTTTGGCGCTCAGCGAAGATGCCACCACTCTTTTTGCCACGGTTATTCTCAAGGATATGGCACCGCAAGTGCCGGTCATTGCTAGGGTCAACCTTGCGGAAAACGTTGAGCGCATTCACGCTGCGGGAGTGGATTTCGCCTTATCCATCAGCCAGGTAACCGGCCAAATCCTTGCCCGAAAACTCCTCGGCAAACGCACGGTGATGCTCGATCAGGCGCTGAAGGTGTCAATGGTCAGATCGCCAAAATTGGTAGGTGCCCATCCGGCCGGCCTGCGGATTCGCGAGCGCACCGGCTGCTCGGTGGTGGCGGTGGAGCGTGGCGCGGAGGTGCTGGTGCGCTTCGAGCGCGAGTTTGCCTTCGCCGCCAGCGATCTGGTGTATATCTGTGGCAGCGAGGAGGCCACCCGAAAATTCGCCACGGAATTCCCCCCGGCCAAAGCTAACCCGGGCTAGCAGAAAGCCGGATATTCCTCGCACCCAAGCCGATGTAGTCGGAGGGGGTGCAGGTCAGCACAATGACTTGCAAGCCACGGGTGGCGGCCAGATCAAGCATGCGTTGGAGGGCTTGCACACGCTCTGGATCGGCATAGGCAAAGGCGTCGTCAAAGACCAGCGGCAGGCAGCCATCATAGTTAGAGGCGAGGATTTCCGCAGTGGCGAGGCGCACGGCGGCGGCAACTTGTTCTTTGGCGCCGCCGCTGAGGGAATCAAAGGCAAAGGCGGGTGATCCAGGGCGGGTGAGGGACAGCGAAGGATTGTTAGTATTGGATAGATCGACGCGTACCTGGACGCCGCGGCCGAAGATGCATTCGAGATAGCCAGCGACGCGCTCGGCGATGGGTTGGGTGAGGCTTTCGCTGATGGCGGTTTGTGACTCGGTAAAAAGCCGGTGGAGCAAGGCGATGGCGTTGGCGCGGCGCTGTTCGCGTGCCTGTTCTTCCTGGATGGTGGCGAGGCGGGCATTCGCTTGGAGAACCTCCGCATCCGGGTCGCTGCTGCCGTCCAGCGCGAGGATGTTGCGCGTCACTGCGATCTGAGTCTCAGCCTCGCGCTGCTTGTCCACCTCCGCAGAAATCGACCGCGTGAAGCGCGCTAGATCACTTGTTAGGAGTTGGGGATTCAATTCGGCGAGGGCACGGGTGGTCACATCCAAGGCGGCCTTGGCGGTTGTCTCGGCAGCCTTGGCGTCGGCCAGCGCCTGTTGGCGGGTCGCTATGTCACCGAAATTTTCCTCAAGAGCGGAGGCGGAAACCTCGAGGGTTGCGAGCTCGCGGCGTGCCGTGCCGATGGCTTCCTGACAAGTATGTAAAGCGCGGATGGCGCGTTGATGTTGGTCGCGGCGGGTATCGGCGTCGCGGCGCAATTGGTCCTCGTTGCGTTCGCTTTGTTCAAAGGCATTTGACGATGTGGCCAGCCAAGCGCGTGCGGAATCCAGGGATTGCGGCAACCCTTGATCAAGGGGTGAAGTGAGTGCGGCCTGGCGGCGCTCCACCGCAGCAGCAGCCGCCAGTTGGTCCGCAGTGGCGGCGCTGAGAGCTGCAGGCAATTCCATGGCACCCGAGGCCCGGAGCTTCGTCTCGATATTCTCGATGCGTTTTTCAATGACTTGGCGTTTAGCTAGAATATCAACAGCGTCGGCCAAATCGCGGACGGTGAGCTCGTCGAGACCATGGGCCAGTTGTTGGCGTGCTGAGTCGAGCTTGTTACGGGCTTCTTTGAGGGAGGTTCCGCCACCTGGACGAATGCGCAGGCGGGTGCCGCTGCCAAGCGACAACTCGGCCGCCTCTGTGATGACCCGCGCCTCCCCAGACGTGAGAGGGACCCCATCCAACAGAACCGGCTGATCGGAAACGACCAGCTCGACGCCTGCGGCAATGGCTTGCAGCGCTCCCTCCGCCAGACGGACCCGCTCGTCAAGCTTGCGCAGTGAGCTGAGTTGGGCGTCGTTGATAGACGGGAGTTTCGACAAGGCCTCACGATCGGCAGTTAGAGCCTCGGTGATTCCGGCGGCCGCGTTGTGCCTGGCGGTTAAATCAGCGACCACCGCTGATTTTTCAAAATGGGAAACGCAAGCAACGGCGAGGTCGTGCAGTTGGCGGGCTTGGCGGGCGGCCTCGGAGACCGCGCGCTGGGCGAGGTCAGCGGCGGTGGCGGTGTCGCGTGCGGAGGTCTCCTGTTGGGTTAGGGCGGCGAGTTTGGCCTCGGCGGGTTGCAGCGATTCGGCGGCGGTGGCAGCTCGTTGCCTGAGATTGCGAATTTGCGCATCGGTTTTGGCGAGTTCCCCGCAGAGCGCAACGGCGTTGCGGTGCTGGAAGGTTTCCATTTCCTCGCGGGCACTCAGGTCGTGAACCCGGCCAAGGGACGTGTTGACGGCCGCCAATTGTGCGCGAAGCCCGGGCAATGCGGCGGTTGAATCCGTTAGACACTGGGCCGCAGCATCGTGTTGCTCGATGGCGGATCTAAGGCGCTGCTGTTGTTCGAGCGCCCGGGCCTGACTGGCCTCTGCCGCCGCAAGCTGTTTGTTAGCCAAATCCAATTTGGAATTGGCCTTGGTGGTGGCGTTCCTGTTAAAAATCTCGTCGTAGGACTTTTTGATAGACTCGCGGACCCTTTCGTCGGTTGGCGATTGCATGACAGCGGCGAGCCCCTGTTGTTGCAGACGTTGGATCAGCTCATCCTTGCGTTTGGCGGCGTGGATGAGGGCGTCGCTGCCCGATGTCCCCTGCCAGACCCAGAGGTGGGCCCAGCGGGTGCTGAGTTCGTTGAGGCGGTTGGTGGCTCCATCAGGATTGCCGACGAGCTGCGCAAGTTTGTCTTCGGCCTCATCGCCCTGCCAACTTGTCCCATCATTGGATGCGAGACGGATGGTGCCGGAGGTTCCCGAAAACCGTTTGTCGAGGGTCCAAGAGCCACCGCCGGTCTCAAATACCAGTCTGACCTCCGGTTGCCCATTGTATATCTCCGAGCGCATCGATTGCTGTAACTCTCCACCCGTGCGGTGGCGGCAAAACATCGCACGATGCATCGCTTCGGCTAGCGTGCTCTTACCGGTTTCGTTAGGTCCACCGATCAGATTGCGGGAAGGATCCAGCTCAATAGTTAGATCCTGATGAAGGCGGTAATTGCGTGCGGTAACGGAGAGGATTCTCATGGCGGCGAGGGATGAAGGGGATATAACTCAATGTGCGGCGGCGCAAGCTGCGTGGAGTTCGCGCAGGGCGATGCGGGCGATTCCCGTGGCGTCCTCACCAGCCATGGCGACGAGGAGTTGGCTGGCGACCGCTGCCACCAGTGGATCGTCAGGGCGGGCCGCGAGTTGCTGAATCTCCGCCTCCGTCGCTGCAATGCTGACGCGGTCTTCGAGCTTCAGGCGGAGCAGGCGGGCATCGAGCCCTTCCAAATGTTCCTGCAACCGGCTCGATGCCTCAATGGCTAGACTCCCTTCAAGCGCCATGCGCAGCAAACTGTCCTGCCCCCATGCACCTATATTTTCGTCGAGCTTGGCGCAAAATGCGGCTAAACTCCCATCCTCCGAGAATTGATAGGAAAACTCGTTCCAGCGAAACTGACCGGTGGCCAGTTTTTCGACTTGGGGCACCAGTCCGCGGCCTGCCTGGACCACCAAAATGTTGCCGGGGTCGTTGTTACTACCTTTGGGAAATCGATCAATCTCGGGCGTGCCGCAATACCATGCTTTGGCACCGACCTGTTTGGTTCCATGCCAATCGCCGAGGGCGATGTAGTCGATTTGGGCGTCAGGCAGGCGAGAGAGGTCGATGATGTTAGATGAACTTGTGTCTTCGTCCTCATCGTCCTGGCTAGCACCGAATCCTTGAATGCTGCCATGTGCCAGAACGATCCGCATAAGCCCGGGAGGGAAGGAAGGCGCGTCAAAGGCATTGCGGATCCAGGCGCTTGGATCGGCAAGGGATTTTCGGCGCATCAAAGGGGCCGGGAGGACGACGGCCTGATCCAACACGACCGGTTCCGGGCTGAGCAGCAAGCGCAGGTTCGGGGCCAGTTGCTCTCTCTGCCGGATGAAAAATGGCTGCTCCCACAAACTGCCCGGCCCTCCGTGGTCATGGTTTCCCGGAATGACCAGCACCGGCACCTGCATCGCACCAATCGCCTCACAGGCCTTGGCAACCGTGGCATTGACCGGACTGGGACTATCAAACAAGTCGCCCGCCACCAAGACGAAGGCCACCCGCTGCTCTGCGGCTGCGGCAGCGACCCGCTTGAGGCATTCAAAGCGCTCGTTTTGAAGCCGGCTGCGTTTGGCAACGTCGCTCACCCGGGCAAACGGCTTGCCTAGCTGCCAGTCGGCGGTATGGAGGAATGTGACGGACATGATGAGGGGATTTGGAGGTGATTGCTGCTACCAAACCCACCCACCCCGGAACAAGGGAAATCGCAAATTTTTGATAGAAATGACTCTCGTCGGCATCTGCGGCAAGCCAGATGCATGGGACTGAGCCGACCTCAGTCCCATGCGGCAGCGAGCAAATCCGCCCGTTGGCTCAATTGGTGTAGGCTTCTTCGCCGTGCTCGGCCAGGTCCAAACCGGTGTGTTCTTCCTCGCGGGTCACCCGCAGGCCAAGGGTCGCGCCGATGAGCTTCAGCAGCCCGTAGGTCACCACCGCGGAGAGCACGGTGGCCGCTAACGCCGCCAGCAACTGGGTCACCAGTTGGCTGCCAATCGAAAAATCGCCCGAGCCGCCGGCAAAGTGTCGCGAGCCAAAAATGGCCACCAGCACTGTCCCGACAAAGCCGCCCACCCCGTGCACACCGAACACGTCCAACGCATCGTCATAATGGAATTTGTGCTTGAGCTTGGCGCAGGCGAGCCAGCACAGGCAGGCCGACACCGCGCCGATGATCAGTGCGCCGATGGGGCCGACGCAGCCGGCCGCCGGAGTGATAGCGGCCAGTCCGGCGATCGAGCCGGTGGCGATCCCCAGCGCACTGGGTTTGCCACCCTTGATCCACTCAATGGCCATCCACGCCACCGCCGCCGAGCAGGCCGACAAGTGGGTGACCACCAGCGTCATCGCCGCGCTGCCATTGGCTGCAAACTGGCTGCCAGCGTTGAAGCCAAACCAGCCAACCCACAACATGCCCGCCCCGGCCACCGTGAAGGGCAGGTGGTGAGGCGGCATCTGGGTGTGCGGATGACCGCTGCGCGGACCCACCATGATGCAGGCCACCAAGGCCGCAACCCCGGCGGTGATGTGCACAACAATGCCGCCAGCCAGGTCGATGACGTGGGTCAGGCCGCAGAAGGCCCCGGCCCGATGCCAGACGCCGTGGCAGACTGGCACATAGACCAGCAAACTCCAGACCACGCTGAAGACCATGATTGCCTTGAATTTCATCCGCTCCGCAAAGGCCCCGATGAACAGGCCCGGCGTGATCAGAAAAAACATCATTTGGTAGGCAAAGTGCAGCAGCAGCGGAATGCTTGGCGCGTCGGCCCGTGGTGGACTGTCCGCGCCCACCCCGACGAGGAATCCGAGCTGCAACCCGCCAAACAGACTGTTGCCGTCGCTAAACGCCAGCGAGTAACCACACACCAGCCACAGAATGCTCAGCACCGACGTGAGCGCAAAACATTGCATGAATATCGAGAGCACGTTCTTCGCCCGTACCAAACCGGCGTAAAACAACGCCAGCCCCGGGATCATCATGAACAAGACCAGCGCCGTGGCCATCAGCATCCATGCGGTGTCCCCGCTATTGATTGTCGATGCCCCCTCCACAGCTGCCGCTGCGGGCGTGGTACTCATAAATAGGCTTACGCAGCTCACTGCCAAAGCAGCGGCTGCCCGGTATCCGACACGCGGAATCAGACAAGTAGTCATTGGTTGTATCTCAGGTTGAATTTCAGGGTTGATCAAAATTAAGCAGAATCCATGCCAATTTATTGTAAAAAACAAGGTTTTTTCAGGTGCCGTTTCTTTGTGGCCGGGCGGTGGTACGGCGTGGTTCAGGCGCGTCTGTCGCGGAATTGCGTTGGCGGGGTGGCCGATGGTGGTATAGCCTCAATTTATGGATATAACCCGTCGCTTCCTTCCCCAATATGCCGCTGCCGCCACCGCGCTGGCGCTCGCCCCATCATCACTGGTACTCGCTGCCGACGATGCTCCGCCCGTCCGCCTGCTCGCAACACCTGCCGCTGGTCCCATCACCCACTACCTGGCAAACCGGCCGCCGCTGGCACCCAGTCCGCTGGTGCGGCTGCCGATGGGTGCGGTCAAGCCGGCTGGCTGGCTTAGGCAGCAACTGGTGCTGCAAGGGGCTGGGTTTCACGGTCATCTGACCGAGATCAGTTCGTTTCTCAAGAAGGAAAACAACTCGTGGCTCAGCCCGACCGGCACGGGTGAGCGTGGCTGGGAGGAAGTGCCCTACTGGCTCAAAGGGTTTCTCGGCTGCGCCATTCTCACCAATGACGCGCGGATGCTTGCCGAGGCAAAAATCTGGATCGAGGGTGCCATCAACAGCCAACAACCCGACGGTTGGTTCGGTCCCGGCACCGGCCGCACCGGGGTGGCCACCGATTTGACCGGGCGCGACGACCTTTGGCCCAACATGATCATGCTGTTTTGTCTCCAGCAATGGTTTGAACACACCGGCGATGCCCGTGTTCCAACCCTGATGACCCGCTACTTCCACTATTTGGACGCTCTCCCCGAAGACAAGCTGCTCCTCGGGTATTGGCCGTCCATGCGCGGCGGCGACCAATTGTACAGCATCCTCTGGCTCTACAACCGCAGCGGCGAAAAATGGCTGCTCGACCTAGCTCGCAAAACCCACCACCGCACTGCCCGCTGGGACACGGTCACCGACGTTCCCGGCAAAGAATTGCCTAACTGGCACAACGTCAATATCGCCCAAGCATTCCGCGAACCCAGCACCTACTGGATGCTTTCTAACAATCCGGCCGAACGCGACGGCAGCCAGCGGGCCTGGAGCAAGATCCGCCAACTCTACGGCCAAGTGCCCGGCGGCATGTTTGGTGCCGATGAAAATGCCCGCCAAGGCCACAACGGCCCGCGCCAAGCCATTGAAGCCTGTGGCATCGCCGAGGAAATGCTCTCCGACGGCATTCTCACCGCCGTGACTGGCGACCCGTCTTGGGCCGAACGCTGCGAAGACGCCGCCTTCAACTCGTTTCCTGCCGCATTCACCGCCGACATGAAAGCGTTGCGCTACCTCATCGCCCCTAACCAACCGCAGAGCGACCATGGCGACAAATCGCCCGCAGTGCAAAATGGCGGTCCGATGTTTGCGATGGACCCGCACGACCACCGCTGCTGCCAGCACAATGCCGGCCACGGCTGGCCGTACTTCACCCAGCACTTGTGGTATGCCGCGCCCGGCAACGGAATCGCCGCCCTCATCTACGCCCCCTGCGAAGTGAACGCGGTCGTGGCCAATGGCGTCCAAGCCCGCATCAGCGAGCAAACCCGCTATCCCTTCGAAGAACAAATCACGTTCAGCATCCACCTGCCCCAGGCCACCCGCTTTCCGCTGGACCTGCGCGTGCCGTCGTGGTGCGCCACCGCCACCCTCACCATCAACCAACAAAATGCCCCGATTCCGGCCCATGCCGCCGGTGGAATCGTCCGCTTGGAGCGCGAGTGGAAGGACGGCGACGTGGTATTGCTGAATTTACCGATGGACGTGCGCACCCACCGCTGGACGGATAACCGCAACACCCTCTCGGTATCGCGCGGCCCGCTTACCTACTCGCTCCAAATCAAGGAAGAATACCGCCGCTTCGGCGGCAGCGACGCCTGGCCCGCCTGGGATATCTTTCCCGCTTCCCCGTGGAACTATGGCCTGACCAGCGAAACCGCCGCCAACTTCACCGTCGTCAAGGCTGCCTGGCCCGCCGATGACCAACCATTCCGCAACGAGGCCGCACCAGTCAAGCTAACCACCACTGCCCGCCAAATCCCTAACTGGACGCTCAACGCCCGCGGTGCCGTCAATGAAGTAGTCCAACAACCGGTGAGTTCCCCCGAACCCGAGGCAAGTGTCACCCTCATCCCGATGGGTGCAGCCCGCCTCCGCATCTCGGCCTTTCCCGTCATTTCCAACGCCCCTGATGCCAAACCCTGGCCGGCCTCAGACAAAAAGTAAGTGTGACCTTGCAGAGCCCACGCGCCGTGCCCCTGGGCGGAAATACGACTGGCCCGCAGCAATCTGATCTGCCATCTCGAGTCCTTGAAAAGCCAAAGTCGCTGTCGTTAGCTCGGGTTTTCGGCTCTTGTGCGTTCAGCGAGCGGCTCGACCGAGCTCGCCGAAATCTCAGCCGAGCCGTCTTCAAGTCCATACCCGCCCCGGGTTCCGGGCTTGCGTCTTGGGTCTGAGGCGCAGCCTCGCTAGGTCACTCGGTGTGAAATACTTCTTCGGCCTCGGCCCAGATGCCGTGCTTCTTCTTGGCAGCAGGCAGCGGCAGCTGGCAGGGGTCGGTTTCCTTCCACCAACGCTGTGTCTCAGGGTCGGCCGCCATCTTCTTCATGTCTCCGGCAAAGTCCCTGCCCACATATTCAAAGTAGGAAAATAGATAGGCTTTGCCGTCGATCTCAGACCGGTAAATCGAATAGTTCCTGATGTTGCAATCCTTGATTTTGGTTAGGATCGACGGCCAGGCTGCGGCATGCAGCTGGCGGTAATACGCTTCTTTGCCCGGCTTGAGGCCCGTGACGCTGCCAAAGCGTTTGGGCGGGGGAGGTGCGGCACAACTGGCCAACAAGAGGGTGGCGGCGAGTGATAGAACGGCTGGGGCTTGCATGATATAAGTGGGAGGGAGGGGTTACAGGCAGTGGGATCGGCTCAGGCACCAGCGGAGTTATACTCTTCGATGGCATCGAACATGGCGACGACATTTTCCGGTGGCACGTCGGGCAGGATGTTATGGATAGTGTTGAAGATGAATCCGCCGCCGGGTGCAAAAACCTTCAGCCGCTCCAGCACGTCGCGGCGTACCTCAATCACCGATCCGTGGTTGAGCGTGGCGCGGGTATCGGCCCCTCCACCCCAAAATGCAATGTCTTTCCCAAACTCGTTTTTCAAGCGTGCCGGATCCATGTCTCGGCAGGCAGTTTGCACTGGATTGACGACCTCGAAGCCTGCCTCTATCAAATCTGGCAACAATGCGTGGATGGATCCGCAAGAATGCAGGAACGTCTTCATTCCAGAATGGTGGTGGACAAAGTCGCACAGGCGGGTGTGCTGGGCTTTGAAAAACCGCCGATAGGTGGCAGGAGCCATGAATGGTCCGGTATCGGTGCCCAAGTCATCCCCGAAGCGGCAGATATCAGCGACGTCGCCAACAGCGGTGCAGACTTTTTCCAAGGTGGCGAGATGGATATCCATGAGCGCTTCCAGCAACCGCTCCACACTTTCCGGCTCGGCAATCAGGTCCATGAGAAAGTTGTCCATGCGACGCAGAAACGTCCCCCACTCAAAGAGGTTGCACCCGACGACCACCATGATGGCGCGATCCGATTGTTCGCGCAGGGCGAGGGCGTTAGCCCGCAATTGCTGCCAAAACCCGGCCTCGCTGGCGTGATCCCAGGGTGAGTGTGCCAGAGCTGCCCAGTGGACCTTGCCCATGGCTGCTGTCAAGCCCGAGAAGTCCGTCGGGTACTCGTCCAGCCATGGGAAACATGTCTGATCAAAGAAATTCATATCCTTGAGTTGCACCGCTAGCTCACTGCCGTCCGCAGCCAAGGCTCGGTAACCGCCTCCGGCTAACGGTTCGGGCCGGAACCACTGCGGGTAGTGCGCTGTGCTGCCATCAAACAAGGTGACCGTCCGCCAATCCTCAGGGCGTCGATTGAAGGTGCGCCCGAGGTCCACCGCGTCGATGTGAAAACGCTCCAGAATTGCATCCTCGGGTTCCGCCAATTGCTGCACCACATCGTACACCCGCGTCTGGCTCTGCCCGTACCCGAGATGTCGGTTCAAGCGCCCATAGGCGATCGCCGAAATGCCGGAGGACGGCGTGGCCCCCAAATCAATCGGGACGCGATCGGGCTCGCGGTGTTCAATGGCGGCTAGAATACGCTCACGTGATGTCATATGCAGGGGGATTTCGACATGACAAGTATGCAAATCCCGTCCCTGCTGACAAAGGAAATCTGTAAAGTTGGATAGAATCTGGCAGGGCTGGAGTCCTCAAAGAGCGAAGGATCAGAATTCAGGCAATGACATCGCTTTTGACCCACAGGTTATTCCTTGCGCAACCAGCCGAGGAGTCTCGGGTTGGCAATCTGCCACTGGTCTGCGCTGTGGGATATTTCGATGGTCACTCGCGATTCTGCCGAAGGCCCCGGATTCTGTTGGATGAGGGTCAACTCCTGGTCGCTGACACCACAGACGATGGCGACGTGACCATAACAGTTGGTTTCGGAACCGTCAAAAACGAGCAAATCGTCAACTCGCGGCTTGGTGGAAGAGGGGTTGGTGTACTGTGTCAGGTCGCGCTTTGCATTGCGGGCACCGTCACCGAGCGCTGTATCAAAGAAGTCCTTGGCGTTGCCATAACTGTCAGGCATCTTGTGATGGAGGTGCTCGTAGTAGTAGCGCTTCACAAATTCCACACACTGGTATTTCAGCCCCAAATTGTAGCCGTCTGCTGCCAGGTGGCGGCCGTTGGTCGTGCTCACGTCCCCATTGTAGTAAACTATGACGTTGTTATAGCTATCGACTGCGGTGCCCCAGCGGGGGTCCAATGGCACTAGCGGACGATGCGAAAAACGCCAACCAAACCACGCCACCGCGACCAGACAGGCACCCAGGCCACCAAGGATGAGGCATTTTTTCATGTCAGCGCCTCCAATTTTAGGTCGGCAGCGATGGCCTCGAGCACGTCGAGTTCCGGCCGGAAGTTGGCTGCGTGATAGGAGCTGCGGACCAGCGGCCCGCTGGCGACATGCCGGAAGCCTTTGGCAAGGGCAAGTTGCTTGAGCTCCTCGAACACCGAAGGGTCGATGTATTCGATGACTGGTAGGTGTTTTGGCGAGGGGCGCAGGTATTGGCCGAGGGTCAGCACGGTGACGTCATGGGCGAGCAGGTCGTCCATTGCCTGGCTGACTTCATCGAGCCGCTCGCCGAGGCCGAGCATCAGGCCGCTTTTGGTGGCGACTTTGCCCTGGACCATGGCCTTGGCTTTCTGCAGGACCGTGAGGCTGCGCTGGTACTGGGCGCGGGATCGCACCAGGGGGGTGAGGCGGGCGACGGTTTCGAGGTTGTGATTGAAGATGTGAGGGCGGGCCTCCATCACCAGAGCCAGCGCCCAATCGCGGTCATTGAAGTCCGGGACAAGCACTTCAATGATCGTTTCCGGATTCAATTCGCGCAGCGCCCGGATCGTCTTTTGAAAATGCTCGGCTCCCCCATCGCGGAGGTCGTCGCGGGCCACGGCGGTGATGACCACGTGGCGCAATTTCATGCGTCGCGTCGCTTCGGCCACCCGCTGGGGTTCATCGGCTTCCAGAGGGTCAGGACGGGCAGTCTTGACGGCACAAAACCCACAGGCTCGGGTGCATTTCTCCCCTGCGATCATGAAGGTGGCCGTGCCGTGGCTCCAACACTCCCAGCGGTTCGGACATTGCGCTTCCTCGCACACGGTCACCAGTTTTAGGTCGGTCACCAGCGACTTGGTGGACCAAAACGTCGGGTCGCTAGGCAGTCTGACCTTGATCCACGACGGCTTTTTCTCGCGATGGAGAGACGGATCGAATTCTTGCTTTGTGCCACAGCCACTCATTGTGCCGCGACGCTAGCTGTGGAATGTCCCAGCGCAAAGCCCAAAATCGCCAAGGCCAAAATCGTGATCGAAATCCCCCAAACAGGGGGCTTCGCCACACTCGGAATGTTCTGGATCTAGTTACGAGACGCCGCCGCCACGGCCCGCAAGCGGACACCGGAGCCACGGATTTGCCTGTTTCAAACAAAGGCAGCAGATGGTGACGGTAGGATCAACGGGAAAAACTTGTGGAGAAATCCGCTGGTTTTCCGCGTATTTTTTTGCAAACATCTCTCACCCGCTCGAAACTGAGCCCTAGCCCCGTTCTCATGTCCGAATCCAACACCCCACCCCTGCCTCCGGTTGCCATTCCTGAGTCCTTGCGTCGGCAGCTCGAGGCCTTCCGTCGTCATCTTTGGCGGGTCAAGGTCTTTGAAGCCTTTGCTGCCGGTGTAGTCGGCCTCCTCGTATCGTTCTTGCTCGTCTATGGCTTGGATCGAATTTGGGTCACCCCGGCCTTGGTAAGACTGGCCATCCTGATTGGCGGCACCTCGTTGTTTGCCGTGTTTGCCCCATTTTGGCTCCATCGCTGGGTTTGGCGGCATCGCCGGGAGGCGCAACTCGCCCGATTGATCGCCCGGCGCTTTCCTGGCTTGGGTGACCGCCTTCTGGGCGTCATCGAACTGCAAAATCAACGGGAAGATGCGGACTCGCTCTCGCCTCGCTTGCGGGCTGCGGCCATGGAAGTGGTGGCTGCCGAGGCGGGTCGCCGTTCACTGGATGATGCCTTGCCGCCACCTCGCCAGCGGCGCTGGGCGCTGGCATTGCTGGTGCTAACGGGAGGCGTGGCTGCGGTCCTTACGCTGACGCCGCGTGCCGGGATCAATGCGTTCAAGCGCTGGTTGATGCCTTTGTCGGACACCGAGCGATACACCTTCACGCGTTTGGAAAACCCGCTAGGGTATTTGGCCGTGCCTTATGGCGAGGCGTTTGAGGTTTCCCTCCGGCTATCGAAAGATTCCGAGCAGCACCCGGGAGCTGCGAGTGGCCGTTACGGCCTGCAACCGCCGGTGCATGCCGACAATGATGGCAATACCTATCATTTTTCCTTTCCCGGCCAGCAGGATCCGGGGACGGTGGTGTTTCGCATAGGCGACGCGCGTCACGATCTTAAAGTCGAGCCGTTGCAACGGCCATCGGTCAAGGCAGTAACCGCCAGCGTCACGCCGCCCGCCTATCTTTCTATTCCCGAACAAACCGTCGATCTGAGCAACGGTGTGCTCAGCACGGTGGAAGGAAGCCGCGTCCGCATCAAGCTGACCACCAATCGGGCGTTGGCGAACGCCACCTTTGGACCAACCCGTGCCTTGCTCGCCACAGAGGCCGGCGCAGGCAAACACGCCGCTGCAACCGGAGCCGCTGGAGACGCTGCTGCCACTGGAGATGCGGCCGCAGCGGGCGATTCACCACCGCCCTACACTCCGTTGACAGGAACACTCACACCACGCGAATGCGATTCGGTCACTCCCGATTTCGAGATCGGCAAGGTGGCTTTTGAGATTCCATTTGCATGGACGGACCAATATGGGCTCGCTGGGGAGGCCGGATTCCGCTTGCGGGTGGACGCCTTGGCCGACGCCGCGCCGACTTGTTATTTGCAGGGCATCGAGCGTCAAAAGGTGATGTTGCCCGAGGAGACCCTAGATTTTGAAGTGCTTGCTGAGGATGACTTTGGGATCAAGCTCGCGGGCATCGAGTGGTCTGGGGAATTCACCAAGCCGAGTGCCGATGCTCCGGCCAAGGGCGAGATGAAATTGGTCGAGGGGGCCTCGCAGCAACAGCGTGTGTCTCGTCCGGCTGCCTTTTCGCCAAAGGCCTTCGGTATCATGCCCCAGAAAATCACGCTGCGGGGTTTTGCTGAGGATTATTTTCCGGAGCGTCCCAGAGTTTATTCTGAGGCGGTCACCATTTTTGTGCTCACCCGTGACGAGCACGCTCAACTGCTCAAGAGCCAGTTCGACCGGGTTATTACCGAATTGGAAGATCTGGAGCGGCGGGAGGAAGGCCAGTTCGATGAAACCCAACGCCTCGACGAACTCACCGGCGACGACCTTCAGAAAGAGGAAAACCGCAAGC
The DNA here is from genome assembly GCA_903827375.1 of Akkermansiaceae bacterium. GTDB lineage: Bacteria > Verrucomicrobiota > Verrucomicrobiia > Verrucomicrobiales > Akkermansiaceae > Luteolibacter. Next base: position 1,162 of record CAIKHZ010000140.1, on the reverse strand, counting down.
GCCTCGCCGCTCAGGAACTGGCGGAGACGGAAACCAACCGCCGCATGGACGATCTCACTGCACGCACCGAACAACTCATGAAGGATGCCGCCCGCAATGGCGAAATCGACAAGGCCACCCTCAAAAAAATGGCCGAGTCGCTCAAATCCATGCAGGAACTTGGCAAGCAAGACATGCCCAAGGTCCAAGGGAAAATGGCCGATGCCCAGGAACAATCTAACACTCCGGAAAAAACCTCCAAGGATGTCGATCAAGCCAAAGATGAACAAGCCAAGGTCGTCGAAAAAATGAAGGAGGCCATCGACAAGGCCAATGATGCGAACCGCCGCATGGAGGCAGGGACCTTCATCAACCGCCTGAAGAAAGCTGCCACCGAAGAGGAGGCCGTCGCCGGTTCCCTCATCGAGGCCTTCACCAGCCTTCTGGGCAACAGGCCCAGTGAGAACGACCCCAAAGACGCACGCTGCATCAAGGAAGCCAACCGCCAGCAGACCGATACCGCCGGGGACGTGCGCTGGATTCAGGAGGACTTGGGCCATTATTTTGCCCGCACGGAGAAAGACGTCTTCAAGCAGATATTTGACGAGATGAGGGAGTCCAAAATTGATGTGGGTATGGAAGATGTCCGCAACCGCCTGCGCGATAACCACGCCTACTTTGCCACCGAGGGGGCCAAACAATGGGCCGGCAAACTCACCGAGTGGGCCAAAAAACTCGAAGGCGAAATGAAAAAGGATCAGCAGGGCGGCGGCGGCGATGGCGGTGGGGCCAGCCCCGAGGATGACGATTTCGAATTCATGCTTCGCGTGATGAAAATGATCCAGTCCGAACAAGATCTTCGCGCCCGTACCCGGGCCCTCGAACAATTCCACCGCGCCCTCCCCCCTGTGCCTAAGCCTGCCGCCGCGCCCAAACCATGAAAATCATCCACCTCACCAACGTGGCCGCAGCCATCGCTCTGGCTGCCACCGCGTGGGCGGCCGACGAGGCTCCTGCCCCAGCTGCTACCCCAGCTGCTACCCCAGCTGCTACCCCAGCTGCTACCCCAGCTGCTACCCCAGCCGCTACCCCAGCCGCTACCCCAGCCGCTACCCCAGCCGCTACCCCAGCTGCTACCCCAGCTGCTACCCCAGCTGCTACCCCAGCTGCTACCCCAGCTGCT
>CAIKHZ010000139.1 GCA_903827375.1 Akkermansiaceae bacterium | reverse complement strand
TGCAACTGGTGCCCGGGGGTGAGGGTGAGGTCGGCCCCCACGCCCAGCGTCCCGCCATACCAGTAGCACTCGGCATTGAGGACTTGGGTATGACTGATGCTGCCGGAATTAAGGGTGAAAGTGCCGCTGATGAACGACAGCCCGCTGGTGAGTTCCGCGCCATCCAGGGCGAGGTGGTCTAGCACTGCAATCACCTCGACCAGCCCGCCGGTGAATTTCACTGCGCCCACAAAGTTCGGCTGCTGTGCCAGCGTGAATGTGCCGCCGCTGAAATTGATCGCGGCGTCGGGGTCCGCCAGATAGTGGCCGGCGAGGTCGCAGCCTTTTTGCAGCGCAATACTTCCCTGTATGGCGTGGATGCTCCCCGGCCCGTGCAGCCAGACGTTGACGCTGAGCGGGTTGGCTCCGATGGGTTTGCGCAGGGTTCAGGCATTGCTGAAATCCTCCCCGCCCCAATAGCCCGTAATCCAAGAATTGTCGGTGCTGTTGGCGTCGAACACGCCGCCACTTTGATTGATGATCGAGCCCAAGGATCCGGCATTGTGAAACAAGGTGATGCCGCCGCTTTGCCACTCGATGTTGCCGGCGTTAGTGAGCAGGCCGAACACTCCGAGTCCCTCGTAGATGCGCAGTGTCCCGCCAGATAGCACGGTAAGCGAGCAACCGCTGTCCACGGTGCCCTGATGCCATTCCAGCAGGCCGGCGAGGGACTCGTCGCCGAGCAGTTTGCCGCCCTGCATGACGCAGGTGCCGGTGATGAACTGCAAGCCGCCAGCCAGATCACTGCCGCGCAACGTGAGGTTGGCCAATGTCGCGGTGATCGTGACCTCGCCACCGGTGAACCACACCTCATCGCCGGCATGGAAGTCGGGGTTGGCACCCAAGGTGAACGAGCCGCCACTGAAATGAATCGCGGCACCCGCCTCCGCCTGATAGTGGCCACTCACCCCGCCGCCGCCGCTCAGGGCCACGGTGCCCTGCTGGGCATCCATCACGCCGTTGCCCGAAAACTGCAGGCCGAGGGTGGCGGTGCCGTTGCCGGCGCTCTTGATCAGGCTGCCGCTATTGACAAAGGGCTCCTGCCCGTAGCCCGATTCCATGGTGCCGTCGCACTGGATATCAAAAATTGCCTGCGCGTTGTTGTCGATCTCCCCGGTGGCCGGCAAGACCGCCAATGGATCCCCGGTGGTGTTGGTCACCCGTAGCCGTCCGCCAATCCAGTTGAGCCGTCCCGCATTGGTGAGCCGACCGTTGAGGATCGTGTCGCCGTGCAAATTGAGCGTGCCGCCCTGCGCCACTGCCAGTGACGAGCCTTCGCCAAGCTGCAACCCTGCGACGTGCACGACTCCGGCAATTGCCACGCCCGCCCCGCCCGAGGGAATGAATGCCACATCGTTGACGCCGGGCACCTGCCCGTCCTGCCAGTTGGCAGGGTCGTCCCATGCGCCATGTGCCCCTAGAAGCCATTGGACGGTGTTAGCGGGGGCCACGCTGCTGCTGAGGGCAGCGGCCAGGCAGGTCAGGGCAAGCGCTGTGGCTTGTGGGAATCGGCGATGTGTTGGATGGGCTTGCATTTTTGGGTGTTGCTAGTTCGAGGGATGTTTAGGGGGGGGGCGGCACACGGCGAAGTAGGCGAGTTGACGCACGTATTTAGGGATTTTGCTATTGGTCTCGATTTTGAGAGCGCCGAAGAGGATTTCGGCAGTGGAGGTGGGTTTGATGGTGATCTCGTACTCTCTGCCGGGAGTGATTTCCCGCCAGGTAAAGCTCACCTGATCACTCACGCTGGTGATGGATATGATCTTCATGGGCGTGGCACCCAGCAGAGTTATATGGGTGGTCTTGGCCAGTGCCGCCTCGCCCTGCTCCCACTGCTGGGTCTTGGGCTCGATGCGGATGAGTTCCGGTATCTCGATGGCAAAGCGGATCAGCCATTCCGGCCGCGTGGAATCGTCAGTGTGCACGTGCAAGGTCTTTTCCTGCATGCCTGTTAGTCCGGAAAGTTTGAAGGTCGCCTTGCCAGTGCCCTTCTCACCCGGCTGATAGAGCGGCTTGTCCAGCGTTGCCTTGAGGCAACTGCACGCGCTCTCGATGGAGACGACCCTCACCGGCCTGGTGCCTTTGTTATGAAAGTCAAAGGGGGTGGTGATGCCCACATCTTCGGGCGTGGGCTTCACCTCGATGACGGGCTGATCCGTTACGAGTTGAGCGCAGGCGGGATCAAACTGCAAGGCGCAGAGGCAAAGGAACACGCGGAGATGACGCATGGTGGGGGGAGCAAAGGGCTGTCACCACAGGCGGGTTCCGATCCGATAGAATCCGTGATTGGCGGGCCTGGGGAGGGTGAGGGTGAAGTTGCCGGGGGATTCCTCGACAGGTTCGAGGGGTTCCTCGGTGAAATCTAGTAGGTTGCTAGATGATTCGACGGAGAATCGGAATGCGCTGCTATAGCCTGCGGGGAAGGCCCAGCGGACGTGGAGTTCGTTGGGGCTGGCTGCGGGAAGATCAAGGTGAAGACCGTTGACTCTGAGATCGACGGGGGCGCTCGCTGGGCTATCACTGCTGCGGGTCGGGTCGCTGCTTTGCAGATACTCTTGCAACAGCGAGTAGGAGGAGCCGTCGGCGTTGGCCAGCGGATCGAGGCCCGTGGTGCCGAACCAGTATTGTTCCCACGCATCGGGCAGCAGATTGCCATCGAGGTCGGGTGCCTGGCTGAGAGCAAAGTCACTGATCCCCGTGCGGATCACCTCAACCTCAGAGTGGTCGGGCGCGAGGTCGTCGAAAGCCAGTACCGTCAGCGGCGTGCGGTTCGTGACGCCGAAGGTGCCGGGCCAGATGTAGGGTTCGCCGTCGTAGGTGAGCAGTTCGTAAAGGGTTCCGTTGCCGCCGCGCAGACGGGTGCAATCGGGACAGACGGGTGCTTCGGAGGCGGCCGATGGCAGCCCGCTGATGGCCATGACCGGGCGTTGGGGCAGTTCATTTTGATGATTGTAGAATGAACCGGTGATCATCATCACCTTCATATAACTGACACTGGTGATCAAATTCCGGTACGCCTCGCTGAGCATGCCATAGTGAACCCATGGGCGCAGGGCATCGAGCGGCAGGGCGAACTCGCCCGGCTGGGAGTTGTTGCGGGTGGCGCTAATTTGATAGACCTCGTCAGCCACGCTGCGCATATCTGCCAGATCCTTCCACGGGGTGGCTAACCAATCATCCACTTTGGCCGCCAATGCCTTGAGGCGATAGGCATGGATATCAGATGGCTGCCACCAGCCGGAGGCGGCGGTCTCCAGTTGGCGGATTTTCGCAGCGCTGAGTCCGGAACTGCCAAACGATTGCTCCTGGTTGCGGAATGGGGTGAGCGAGCCGTTAAAGAAGAAGCCATTGGACCCGCCGACCATGCCGAGCACGCGTTCCAGGATAGCGAGTTTCAAGGTGCTCAGGGAATCGAGCGTGAGTTGCACGGGTGGGAGTGTTGCAGCGGTGGCATTGCGGCGGGCGAGGGTCCAATCGCTGGCGTTGGCTGCCAGCGATTGCGTCGTGTTGTAGGTGAAATTCAGGGTGGTGCTGCTGGCATCGGGCACGATCACATAGCCGACGACTTCCCGGCCATGGGGACTGGTGACGGCTTCCGGGGCGGCTGGACGCTTGGCGGTATTCGCTGGAACGGCGCTGGTATCGATGGGAAAATGCGTTTGCGAGGCCACGATGAGCAGTTTGTCCTTGTTAGATATGATAACCGGCACGGACACATTGTCGGGCCAGGCGAGGGTGGTGCCCGTGCCGAGCAAGGTGCCGGCGGTGTTATACACCCGCACTTCGGTGCCCGGAGCAGAGGCGTGGGGACTGCCACTGCTATCATGGCCGGAAACTCTAACGTCAACGGTTAGACGGTCGGTGTTGGCGGGTGGTTGCCAGTCAAAGTCCGGATGCTTTGTTGGATCGGCGGGGTCGGTGCCGGCGATAATTTCGCTCAGGTCACTGAAGCCATCGCCGTCCCAATCGGCGGAGGTGCCGCTGGGATTGAATGAGCCATGCGGATCAAGGCCATGCGCCAGTTCGACGAAATCCGGCACGCCGTCGCCATCGCTGTCCTGAAGGTGGGGCGGTTTGGTGAAGGTGAAGGTGGCAGTTTTGCGTGGGGTGAATGCGCCACTGGCGGTGACGCCGTAGTACTCGATCCGGGTATCGGTGAGCAGCCAGGCAAAGCCGGAAAAGGGGGTGAAGGCCGCCGAGCTGCTCTTGCGCCAAAAGATGTTGGTATCGGGCTGGGATGCGCTGAGCTTGAATTGCACCGCTTGATCGAAGGAGCCGCCATCGGGCGCAGCCACCACATCATCGCTGTGGTCGCCCATGAGCGGATCCATCATGTACACGGACACCGCCGCGCCGCCGCGAGTGGCGCTGGCCTGATTGCCGAGCCCAAAAGCACCGGCGCTGTTTTGGATCGAGGCGAAATAGGGGCCGTCGAGTCCCTGGTGAGATGCTAGAAACGACTCCGCCGTCAGCTCAATCTGATCGGCATAGGGATGCAGGCCGCTGGTCCAGTCGCTGATGCGATAGGAGCGCAGCAGGCGGGCGGTGGGCTGGGCGAAGACATCGGCGTCGAATACCCACAAATTGGCGTTGGCTCGCATGGGTTTGAGATCTGGCAGGGCCTGGGTTGCGGCGAGGCCATACTTGCCTGAGGCGGGGTTGAAGTTATAGGTTTGGATGGCCAGCGACGAGCCGCCGGTGCTGCCATTGCCCCACAGCAGGGAGAAATTGCCATCTGGTAGCAGGGCGGCCCCAGACAGGCCGAGGGTGCCCGTCGGCGGGGCGAGTGTGCCGAGGGCTTGGACCAGGGTGAAGCCGCCAGCGCGGGTGTAGCTGAGGACCTCCGCAGAGTTGTTAGTATGAAGCACGAGTACCTGCAACGAGCCGTCGCGAAGCACCGGATACATGGCTAACACCGGCTGCTGCATTGTATTCAATTGCAGCAGGCCGGGGCTATACTGGCCTGGTGAGTTGGAGTTGATGCGGCTGGCGCGCACGGCGGAAGCCCCTTGGACAAATAACAGCACATCCACCGCGCCCGCCTCAAATTGGCCGGCAATGAAGCGCGAGCCCAGTGGCAGCCCGCTGAGCATGCCGCTGGTGGTTAGGCCTGAGGTGCCGTCGGCGCTCCACACCTCGAAGCGTTGCGCAATGGCGCTGTCTTCGAGGATGGCACCTATGGCGTTGAGTTCACTGCTGCTCGCCGAGGCCGCGAATGCGCTGAGGCGCAGCACGTGATTGCCAGATGAGGATGTGAGGGGGGTGCCCCAGGTGTTAGTGCTGCCATTGCGGCGCAGCAGGTGCCTTTGAAACTGGGTGGTGGAACCGGCTTCCGTGCCTAGCACCAGTTCGGGGCGGCGAGTGTTGCCGGTGCCTGCCACATCCAGCGCCGTGATGGCAAACGGCCCGGCAGCGGGAAGTGGCACCCATTCGCTGCCGTTGCGGCTCGGGGTGGTCGTCGGGTCGTGGGTCGCGAGTTGCAAGCCGTTGAGTGTGGGCGAGGCCATGACGAATGAGTCGAGCGTATCGGAGGTGAAACGGCCGACGGCCATCCCGGTGACCTCGGCAATGCCCGTGGCCTGCGCTTGCGGATTGAAATAGAGTGTGGAGTCCACCGGCGAGAGCGTGCCGATCCGATAGAGGCCGGTGGCTTTGTCGAGGATGAGCATATCCGTGGTGCCGTCCCCATTGAAATCACCCACCGTGGTGAATTCGCCCACAGGCAGGGGCTGGCCGGCGGCATTCACCGGCCCGTTGTCATACACCGGCGGCGCGCAATCCGGGCAACTTCCAACCTCCGGGGCCGGACACCGAATGGGCCAGCAGAAGATCAGCGCGGCGAGTGTGGCAACAAAGTATTTCATGGCGTGTTAGATGGGAAAATGGGTTATTGGACGGTGATTTCCCCTAGCGGCAGGGTGGAGCTAGGTTCCTTGGTGGCGGCATCAAAGAGCAGCAGCGCGTATTCGTAGGTCGTACCCCTAACCACCGGATGGCGGTCCACCAGGAACAACTCGGGCGATTTGGTGCCGGTTAGCGGTTCCGGGATCACAAACCACGGATCGTGAATGATGGTTGTGTTATCATTGGCCACTGCCGCCGCCTCGTAGGCAATGTCCTCGATGAGTGGCGTCACTTGAATCCAGGCATGCCTCACACCGCCAAAGGTCGCTTGGCGCCGATACAACATGCAGGGCAGCACCCGGCGATTATTTATTTGATAGATATATTTTCTGGGGTCAAACGACCGCTGGATGCGTGTCGTGATGGCGTGCGTGATCGCATCTTCAAAAACCGTGGTTTGCAAGCTGCTGATCTGGAAATCGCCCGAGCCACCCACCCTCACCATTGGCCCGAAGCGTGTGTCGAGCAACGCACTGTGTTCGCGCTGCTTCCTGAGTGTGAGTTCAAATCGATCGTCCGGCGCAAGCAGCGGCGGCAGTGGTCGGGCAGGCCAAGGTAGAGTACTGTTAGGGATGGTGCCGCCTGCCCCGCCATCGGCGCTTTGGTCGCGTGGTGCCCCGGTGGTGGGGTCGCCGTTGCCGGTGCTGTCGAGATTGCTCCAGGTGAATTCCCGGGTTTCGCTCAATTCGCCCAAGGGGATATTTCTATCCCGCCATAGGCCCGGGCCAACGGCTTGCACGGCGACGCGGTAATGCTGGCCGGTTTTCACCGGTACGAGTGCGCTGAACGAGCTGCGCGGATAGGCCGGCATCACCTGCACACGTGTCGTCTGATACCATGCCACCCAGTGCCAGAGGTCAGTCGAAGTATTCAAGTCTTCCTGCCCTTGACCTTGCAGACTGTCCGAGAGGTTGAGCAGACCGGTCAGCGGTAGGTTGCCATCGGATTCAATTTGCACGACGAAGCGTTCCATGGAGTAGGGCGGGCAAGTCCAAAGCACGCGCATGGCGGGTTTGCCGTCGCTGGTTTTTGCGTTTTCCAGGGCGGCGAGCACCGGGAGTGGCAAGGCGCTGGCGCTGCGTTGGTAGATGCAATCGACCAGTGAGGGTTCGCTGGGCTTGTTAGCTGCATCAAACGTTTTCAAGTAATAGCAATACCGGCAATTGCCGACTGGGGGTTGCACGTCGGGCACGTCAAGAAAGGGCAGACCGACGGCGCTGCCCTGCGTGAAAAGGACAGGTTCGCCAGCATCGATTTGGCGCAACAAGTGCCAGAGCGTGGCCCCCGGCGGAAATACCAGATGGAGCGTCGGGCCTACAAAATCGCCGGCGGGCCCCGGGACCGGGGGGGACGGGTCGCCTGCCGTGGGTGGGTCGGGCACATGGGGGCCGGTGAAGCCGCCGCCGAGAGTGTGGGATTTGCGAGCCACGGTGAGTTCCCAAGGCACGAGGCAGTAGCCTGACGAGGGTTTGCCGATATTGAGGGCTGCGGCGGTGGAAGTGGTCACGGCACCGCTGCGCAGGTGGATGCGGCAAAGGGGTTTGTCGAGGCCGGGTTGATACGGGATTAGGACGCTGAGGCGGGCGAGTTGTTGGCCGGCGAGCACGCCTGGGCCGAACCTGACGTGGCCGAGGATGGTGCCCACCGGGCACTCAAATTCGGCATAGTCGGCGGTGCCGCCGGAGAGTGTGGTGCATTGGAGTTCGATGGCCCATTTGGTGGGGTCGGCCGCCGTCGCACTCGGGACCGTGTAGGCGGGTTTGGCGGTGAGCAAGGGCACGAGCGTGGTATAGATGATCGAACTGGTGCCGCCGCTCGAGGCGCTGAGTTCCAGATCCAGCAGATTGCCCATAGCGGGTGCGCTGTCGCCGGATAGATTGCGGGCGCAGACGCCGTTATCGTAAGCGCGGACGGTGTACACATAACTTGTGCCGGTGTTGTCCGGAGTTTTTGGGCCATTGACGTCGTCCCACGAGTAGAGATCCTGGCCAGCCACGGCGGGCACATCGGCGATCAGTGCGCCTTGCTCAGGGGTCACCCGAGCGGGACCCATAATGGCACCTGTTGCGGGATTCACCCTGGGCGCGTAATGATTCATGGTTTCCACGCTGTCCCAGCGATAAACATAGAACCCGCCGATGCTTTCTTCGCCGGGTCGGTCCGAGGCCCGCAGCCCCGGGTCGCGCCAGCTCACCCGGAAGTGATGATAGCCCGACGCGGGTGTGGGACCGTTAGCCGGGACGAAGTGATAGACCGGGGTGGCGCGCACATGGCCGGGTGGCAGCGGCGGCATCGTGTCGCAGATCTGAATGTTGGTTCCCGGCGAGGGGGTGCCATCGCGGCCGAGCACATCCCGCGCGGTGATGAAGTAATAGAATTGGGCACCGTCATCGAAGCGGTTGCCGCCCTGCAGCGCATCGTTGTCGTCGATGAAAAACACGGTGCTGCGATCATTATCGATGTTGCCGGTAGGGTCGAGAGGGTTGGCATCAAGGTCTTCATCCGGCACGACTGGCAGGCGGTTGACTCTCACTGCCATGTTAGCCCCGCCCGGGTTGGCCACTGCGGCTTGGAGTTGGGCGAGGCTGGGCTTTTCCCAGGGGAAACCGTGTTGCTGCACGTAGCTGGCGGAAAGCCGATAGACATTGTAGCCAAATTGCAGAATCGCCACCCCACGCAGGTCAGTCGGCGTTGCCCAGCGCAGCCGCGCCGATAGATGGGTGCGTGCCTCCTCACCCGGCAACGGCGGCACCAAAACCGGCGCCCCCGGACTAGGCAACACCAGTGGCTGGCCCACTGTCACCGTGGTGCGCCCAATGACCGCGCGGTCCGACTTTTTCACCGGATCGTAGTCGCGCAGCTCATAGGTCACCTGCCCGGCGGCAGGTAGCTGGCTGACGTGTGCAGTGCCTAACAACATGGCCATGGCCGGGTGCTTCCGTGCGAGCATGCCGATGTGGCCGCGCAACTCAGGCTTGTCTAGGGCCGTCTGGATACAATAGAGCGCCTGCTCGGCGAGGCCGGTGTTGGACGGCGGCAGGATATCGCGAAAATTGGACTGCAACGCGCTGGCCAGCAGTGTGAGGTCGTCTCCGACGTTGGTGGCGCGCTTGAGCACGGACTCCGCCAAGCGCGTATCCCATGAGTGGGTGATGACGCTTTCAAGTTGATAGAGTCCCAATGTCTGAGCGTCGCCACTCTTGCGGTAAAGCGCCAGAGTGCGGCCTTCGAGCAACGAGTCGTCGCCTGCTTGCCAGAGCAGGTAGGCCCAGTTCTGGTTGTTGGTGCGGATCGTGGTGCCGGCGAACACCAGCGCGTGGCGCAATGCCTCGGGGCCGTCGGGCTGTTGGGCGGAGGCTCCCGCCAAGGTCGCGGCGAAAATGGCCGCAGCGGCGAGCCTGCTTGCCACGGGTGAGTTAGGTTTCATGGGGTGGTGAGTGGTGACGGTGGTTGCGGCTCAGTAGTCCGCCGAGTATTCGCCGTTGGCATAATTGATGGTGACCTTTTTACGGAACTTCACGCAACACGGGCACCATCCGACCTTGCCTTTGAGTTTGCCGGTGCCCTTCATTCGCAGGCCGTGATCCGCGCTGGCAGAGCCCACTAAGTCGATGTCGCCCTTGATGCTCAAGGCGCATAGCGCCTCGCCCTTGACTTCCAAATGGGCGCGACCGCCGACCTCCGGGCCTTCGGTGAAGAAGAACGCGCCGAGGCCCACGCCAGCGACGACGTTGAAGGTGCAGCCGTAATCGACGAGGGGCATCCGGCCTTCGCCGTAGGCATAGACGCCCGTGAATTTTCGGTTGCTGCCGAGAAAGTCGGCCACCAAGGGGTCCCACATTTGGATAGGTTCCACTGAGCAGGCGCGGCCCAGAAAGATGCCTCCAGCCAACCCATAGTTCTTTATCTCCACATCTGCAAACCCGCTCACATAGTTGTCATCCTGCGAGTCGCTGACCATCACCGCAGCCTTGAGCGCATTGATTTTAAATGTCTTGAAATCCAGTTCGCCGCGCATTTCGAAGCTGCCGCCAAACCCGCCGGGCAAGCCGTTGATGAGAGCGAATTTGGCTGCCAGATCCGCGTGCAAGGTATGTGCACCATAGTTGAGAGGCACGTCCTCTGCGCCGAGTTCGATGAGATAGGCGCTTTTGGCGTTACCGTAGCAGCCCTTTGGTCCGTTGGCCTGCATGTCCTTGATCAACAGGTAGCCTTTGAGTGCCATCGTGTCTGGCACATGCAATTCCATGCTCGCGTTGAGGCGCATCTCGCGCAGCGTGTCGCCATTGATATGAGCGTAGCCGTCAAATTGACCGGCCCCTAACTTGCCGCTCATATAACTGTTGAGTTTTTGATCGATGCCGCCGAGTGTGAGTGCGACGGCCTCGCGCAGGGTTTGATTGAGTGTCTGGAACCACTGATCAATCGTTTCGCGCAGCGCGCTTTCTGCCACCAGCAGGTGATTGCGCGTCATCTGTTGGATCGACCGCTTGAGGGTGGAGTTGCTGCTGAAGGCGTGAATGAGTTCCGAGCGCAGCAGTGCCCGCCACTCGTCGTTAGAACGGTCTCCGAACCCGTGGCCTTGCGCAATGGTGCGCTGGATCTCGTCCGCCACGGCTTGGTGTGCCTGCCCGATGGCGGTTTTCATGGGAGCCTCCAGCGGTCCGGTGAGTGCCTGAAAATTGGCTGCTATCATATTTTCGGGATACCAGCCGCCGATGCCCCCCAAGCCGACTCGCAGCTCATGAATGCGCGCTTTAAGTTCGAGCGCCGATATCTTCAGGGCGTCGAGGTTGGGCTGGGCCTTATTCCAGAGGACTGCCAAATCGTTGCCCGGCAAGGCAATGCCACCCGGAACGGCGGATAGCAGCTTGCCTAACAATTGTTGCATGGCAAAGGTCTTGTCGAGCACCGCATCGGCCCCCGCGAATTCATCGAGCACGCTCTCAATCTCTGATAGACTGGAGTCGATTTCGGCAAGCACGGCGGGTTGGGAGGTCGGATTGCCTGCACCGAACGCATTGAGCAAATGCTTAGCCCCAGCGGCCGGATTGCCGACGGCGTCAATGTTCATCGCGGCGTCGAGAGCGGCGGCGGCCGGATCACCAGCCTCCGGCGGCCAGTTCAGATCCGATGCCGTCAGTGCCCGGGTGATTGCAGGACTGATCAGCTTTTCAGCGTCATCGCTAACCACCTCAGCCACATGGTCGATGCTGGCTTGTAAGTGCTCTCGGAACGGGCCCAGGGCAGCGTCCTCGAACGCCTGCACCAGTCCGTGGGTGTCGTCGATGGCATTGAAGGCGATGTTGGCCAAGCTGATGCGAGGCAGAGCGCTGTAGCTGGCACCGAAGTGGATTTCGGTGCTGCGCGGGGTGATGATGGGGATATCGGACTCCGCACGAAATATAAATAGGTCTTGTTCCTTTGAGTTGGTGGAACTGAACACCCGCCGCGTCGGGTTCCACTGCACCGGATTGTCAAATCCCGCCATGCCCATCCACGACTGCATGGCCCGCGGCTGATAGGCAATCACCGAACCGTTGCGATACTTTTCCACCGAGTCGCCGGCCCACCCTTGGTTGCGTTCATCGAAGAACGCGCGATTGAAATAATGCCCGCCACTCGCATCCTGATACCCGCCCGCCGGCCAGCCGCCCATCAGATGGATGGTCGGATGGAGTGCCGCCTTCGAACTTAGATGCACATGCACCATCATGTCCTGGAAAAATGGCACATCTAGCAAACCCGCCAGATTGAAAAATCCCGCCGCCGGACCCACGGCGTCCTCGCCGGTGGCCCCCGCCTTGACAGCGATTTGCTCGGTGTTGAGGTAGGCGTCCTCACAGGGCGTGAAAGAGAATTTTTCACTGCCCGGCCCGGCCAGTTTGATGGAGGCGGGCAGAGGGAAGCGCGACGTGATGCCACCGGTGTTGCGCTTGGCGGCCACCGGATTGGCGTCAGAGGCGTCCCACATGGTGACGAGTTGGCCGTCGGGCCAGATGCCGACTTCGCCGAACATGGGCAGGTCGTTCAACGAGGGATCGGTAACGTGCGCAGCTTGGACTTTCATCATGATGCCAAGCGGCACGGGCGTGGTGCCTGCACACGAGCCGGCGATGGGAAAACGCAGCGACACCGGCTCAAAGGGAAGTTGCCAGTAGGCGAGAATCGGATGGGTAAACGAGTCCCCCGGCACGATTTTAGTGATGTTGCCAATGCAGTTGAAGAGCATCTGTTTAAACGGAATGAGCAGATCGCTCGGTCCACCGATGGAGATGGTGCCGCGCACCCGCGACACAGGTGCTGCAAACGAGTGGTAGCCTGCATTTTCAACAAAGGTCATCCCAAACTCGCTCAGGGTGGTGGAAAAACCATAGAGTTCCACTGCCGCGCCTCCTGCTGCCAGCGCCGCACCATTGTGGCGACCGGTTACACCCGAGTATCTAACGATATACTTGCTGTCTGCAGCGAGGACGTAGGGGCCGTAGGCTGAGCCTGCGAGTTTGCTCGTTGCGCTGAATGGGCCGCCGCTGTCGCACTCGTAGTTGATGCCTGGATAGGCCGCGTTGCCTGCGCGATATCCGATGCTGCCGAGCCGCTCTGCCACAAACGTCGTGGTGTCATGGATCATGCCCCAGCCGGTCAGCAACATGCGCCCCGGCCCCTCGCCGGGGGTTCCACCGAGGGAACCGGCCAGCCAATTGCCGGAGGCCTCAAAGATGCCCGAGGGAAATGGATGTGCCATCTCATGGATGGGCTCGCCCTGCAAGCCACCCCAACTCAGTGGCGTCGCGGCACCTGCATTGACCACTGCAAACAAGCCTCCGTCGGGCAGGATGGTCAGGCTGGAGCCCTCCGGATTGACCACTTGCAGGCCTTGCCCTTCGCCACCTGGTTTCTCACAGTCATTGCAGGCTTGGTCGTATGTGAGCGTCAGATTCGTCACCTGTTGCAAATGACTGGTGTCGGTGACAATGACATCATTATTGATTGTCACCTGCCCGCTGGCAGCACTGGCGACCTCCACGGCGTACGGGAAATGCGTTTGAAAACGGCTCGCAGCCAGCGTGATGACACCGCTGAGCTGGGCCATGCCGTCGGCATCCGTGACAACGGTCATGGGCCCAGCCGCCACGGCCGATGCAAAATAATGGTCGTTGCTGCGCTTGGTCGTCATCGCTCGATCGACCACTTCGTTCTTCGCGTTCGCCAAATCTAGCAACCACGCCGCCCGCTCGCCCACTGCATCCACCGGCACAAAACTGAACTCTTGAGTCGCCGAATCCCATAACACATGTGCCACCTTGAAAAACACCGGCTTGGATTCCTCCATCACATAGATCGGCGCAAAATTGCTGCTCTGCCAGGTCTTGCCCACGGTGTTAGTAAATTCCAACTCCGACTCCAGCACCGTCGTTCGGCTGCTGTCCGCCCAACCGAAACCCGCTGGCAATGACTTCATTTCCGTCGGCACGGCCCGCGCCAACGATGCCAATCCCAGCAGCGCGAAAAGGACGGTTCGTGCGCGTGGCACAGACACAAGTACCGGTCGCCGGTCAAGGCGAAGCACCTCTGCGGGTGAATACAGTGGGGGGGTAATCATGGGCGATGTCGGCGAGACTCGCTTTTTAGCCGCTGGCGTCAAGCAGGTTTTTGGAAATAACGAGTGCAGCCCGCTTGGTCGATTTCATCCGCCGTCGCGATCTTGAGCGTTGGCTGGCGGCAGATCCCTAAGGGACCGTGTACCACCGGGCGCTCAGAGTTTTCGCGCCTGCCTGATGAAGGATCGCAGGAAGGGTTCGCAGGCACACGCATCACCGTAGCAAACCTCCGCCGCAGCTTTGCAGTTGCCCTGGCAGGTCTTCTCCATCCGGCAACCCTGACAAAACCGGGGGCGGGCGGCCTTGAACCGCTTCATCGCCCGGCTCCCTAGCATTTCCCTCAGTCCTGTCTCGTTGATATTGCCCAGGATCGTCTTGCTGTGGTTGCACGGCCTGACGTGACCCGTCGGGTCGAGCGTGTGGTAGGCCCGCGAGGTGCCGGCCGCGCAAAACCCAAAACTCAAATGTTTGAATTGGCTCGTATCAACCAGACAGGGTGGGATCGGCACGGAACAACTGATTCCGATGCCGAATTCCACAGCGAAATCGTCCGCCTGGCGCAACAGATCGGTGAGTTGGTTCGGATTGACCTGCAACAAGGCCATATTGGAGAATCCGCGGCCGCCCAGATTGAGGCGGTTGAGCATGATCCCGTCGGCCCCTAGCGCCAGCGCCAACTCGGCGGTCTGGCGAAAGTCACCGATGTTCAGCGCGGTTGCCACAAACACCACGACCACGGTTTGTCCCGCTGCCTTGAGCCCCGCCACTGCACAGGTCACTCTATCGAAAATGCTGCCAGCACCGCTAAGCGTGTCATGAACCTCCCGCCGGTGGCTAAGCAATGGGAGTTCCCAAACCTGGATTTTCCCATGGTATTGCGCGATCACCGAGTCGCTGATGAGTGAGCCGTTACTGATGAGGTTGATGGTGATTTTTCGGTCATGGATGAAATCTACGATCTCGGCCAAATCACGCCGCATGAAAGGTTCACCCCCGGTGAGCGTGATGTGGCGGGGCCTCATCTGACGGATCATCCGCTCTAACATCGAGAGTGTCTGCTTGGTGTCCAGGTGTTCCACAGGGTAGTTTGCGTCGCCTTTCCACACATTGTAGCAATGCAGGCAGTCGAGATTGCACTGCGCCGTGACTTCGAAGATGAAGCTGCGTGGCATTCTTCGGTTGAATAGTCCGGAAATTGTCATTGGAGGATCGCGTGGTTATTCCCGGCCCGGCCCGGGTTCGTTGGACCGCACGAAGATCGCATCGGTTTCAAAACTCTTCATCGCTTTCGCGTAGGTTTCTGAGTTGATCACGCCCGAGTTACGGAATTTTTCTAACAGTCTCTTCTGTGCCTCCAGGTCTTTCGCATTGCGCCGGGGCATAGAACTCGAGATATAGCATGTTGCTTGGATGCTATAGGAGAAGCCGAATGCCAAGAATGTCGCCAAAGCAGGAAACAAGAGGGCAGTCTTCCCAAGCCGGTATTTCAGCGCACGAAATGCTGCAACCCCAAACAATCCCAAGGCAAGGCCGCCAAAGCCGTAAATCCTCCCGCATCTGGCCCACAGCGCGTCCCGATAGGTTCGGTAATAGTCCCTGGCGTTGTAGGAATACACATAGATGCCTGGAGCCACCTCGCGGCTGAATTTGCGCCCCGCGTCGCTGTTGGCGATCGAGTTGGCGAAGTGCGTCGCGTCCAGACCATTGCGATTCTCGTAGCCATACGGGGTGATCGAGGGGTCATAAACGCAATTCGGACCCAGCAGATAGAAACAGTTGTTCTTCGAGATCGCCACTTGGGCCCGGCACTCATGCGCGCCGACTGACAGGTCGTTCCCTATAACAAAAAATGGATAAATCTGTAGTTCCTCGCCATCCTGAGGAAGGCGGCCATCCTCGGCGCGACTCCCCCTGATTTGGTCACGGATCGATAACCAGAACTGTCTGCTGACGTGCCGCTGAAAAAACTTCGCCGGATCCATGTCGGAATGGGCTGAGTCATCCGGGCTGAGTTCCATGAGCGCTTCAAACCTGGCGTCGAATGTATCCAGGGCACCAAGTCCCTGATTGTTGTCGGGATAGTGGCCGTGAGCGTCCTTGTATTTTGCCAACGCCCCGGCCACACCATCAAGGTATGGGTCATGAAGGTTCCACCTGCTCCGCGCAAACTCCACATCCCGGTCATCGCCGTATGGCGCAGCAAGAACCGAACATAAGGTTGCCAGCACGATCAGCACCGCGGTGCCCTTCGGCCGCGGGGAGGGTTCCGGTTCATTCATGATTGGTTTCATAACTGGCGTCGGCTACTCCCGTCAGCATGGCCTCCGCCGCCCCAGTGGGCAAGTAAATCCCGAGGGCTGAAAAACAGGCTCTAATTGGCTGAGGTACAGAATTCAATGTTTGAACTCAATCATGCCAAAGCATCCAGTAAGTCCGAATCCCTGAACTCGCGGCTAGGCTGTGGCTTGTCCACGCTTCGCGACATTACACTGGTCCGATCGGACCAGTGTAATGTCGCGTTCGAAATCTGCACGCTGCCGTTACTGATCGTAGCATCCACTTAGGGGTTCTTGGTGTGGGCGTCAGCCCAGTGCAAGGCAGTCCGGCCGAAGCCATCCTTCTCACGCACCCGCCTGGGCACGCCTTACACCGCAGACGGATAGGACGGATGAATATTTTGAAGAGAAAAGGATTGATGATGACTTTCACCTTGTCAGCTCCTCTTCGGTGGCTCTAAATGCTTCCCGATGAACGAACATCTCGAAAGATGCACCCATTCGGGTAAGATTTGTCCCTGGTATACGACCGGTTGTAACTCAACAACCCGCCGTCCGCTCAATTCATATGGCTTAGCGATGATTTCCTGGGGCCGCCTCAGTGAACTGATGTTTCAAAACCTAGCCAGTAGATATAGTAATTTCCTAGCAATGTTCACTCACTTCCTGACAACGCTTGCCTTGTCCGCGCTCATCATCAATGGGTTAGGCTGCTCGGTCTGTCAAGCCGAGGAAGCTGCACCGGCACCGCCGGCGAGGCCCGTGAAGCCTGTCTCGATTGCTGCGCTCAACCGAATGCAAAAGGAAGCGGATGCGGCAATGGAGGCCAAGGACTATGCGACGGTCGTGACCAAAACCGAGGAGCTGCTCAAAGTCCTCCCCGAGCAATCCGCGACGAAGGAGCAGATGGAGCAACTCTATTTCAATATCGGCCTCGCAAATCTGCTAGGCGAGCACTTTCCTGAAGCCGAGAAGGCTTTCACCGAGTGCGCCACCAAGTATCCCAACGGTCTGCTTGCAAGCCGTTGCGTGCTAGGTGTCGCCAAAGCCTGCATTGCCCAAGACACCACACCCAAACTGGAACAGGCAGCCATGGCGCTGAGGGTGGCCAAGCAGAACCCTAAATTCAATGCTGAAGCCGAGGCCCTTCTTGCCGAGCTTAATCGTGAGAGAGTTAGGCGCATGCAAGTCCTTGAAGCGTCCCAAAAGCCTTGATGGATGGTTTCTGAGAAGTTCCAAATGCAACGTATATCAATCCGTGTAATCCGGTGCACAATCCGTGGTTGATCTGACCAATCTGATTTCCCAAAAATCCCGGAGTTAGGATTGAAGTATTTTTGATCAACGACCTTGCAGCCCGTCTCATTTCAATGGGGAAAGAATCAGGGGGGGCGCTGCCCACTCAGTGCCGTGTCCATCCAGGCAAGGAGTCATTTCACGTGGATGAAAGATAGATGCCCGAGTCTCCGAGCCCTCTGATCCGGCCCTGCTCTGCCAACGGTCATCACTGGGAAAGCCATAAATTGTTGTTGCTCGATCGATCGGTTATTGCGACATTCTTGGCCCGTGCCAATTGCTGACAAAGGCGCGGCTGACCTGCATTTATCTATCAAATATCACTGACCCATCTCCAACATAAACGGTAAAATGATGAAATACACGCGCACATTTCTCACCTCGGTACTGCTAGGTATGGCGTTCGGTGCTGCGTCCGCGCCCGCCGATCCACTGGAAAAGGACTTTGTGGCACCACCAGACGCGGCGCGGCCGGGGGTTTACTGGTATTTCATGGACGGCAACTTCAACGGTCCAGAGATGCTCAAGGATTTGGATTCGATGAAGGAGGTGGGGCTGGGCAACGCACTGTTTCTGGAAGTGGATGCGGGTGTGCCACGCGGCCCGGTGAAGTTCATGAGTGAGGAATGGCAGAACTTGGTAACCAACGCCTTTCATTATGCCGAACGCTTGGGGATTGATATCACTTTGGGCGCGGGACCGGGGTGGTGCGGCAGCGGCGGCCCCTGGGTCAAACCGGAACAGTCGATGCAGCACTTGGTGTCCAGCAGCGTGGACACCAAAGGTCCTGCCAAGTTTGATGGCGTCCTGCCCATGCCAGCGCAACGAATCGACGCCTGGCATAACATGGCAAATCCATTCTACGAGGATGTGGTGGTTTACGCGTTTCCCAAATGCAACCCGGTCATCACAGACATTGACGAGAAGGCACTCTACGGGCGCAATCCGTTTTCGTCCATGCCAGGCGTCAAGGCATATCTTCCAGCGCCGACAATCTTCCCGGAACCCGATAAGTCCAACGTGATAGATCCGGCCAAACTCATCGACCTAACCAGCCGGTTGCGGGCGGATGGCAAACTGGCCTGGGATGTGCCGGCCGGGGAGTGGACGATTTTGCGGATGGGACGCCGCTCGACGGGTGCCAACACGCGGCCCGCACTTGTGGCTGGCACGGGCTTGGAGCACGATAAATTTGATCCGGCCGCGCTGGATGAGCACTTCGCCAACTACTGCGGCAAATTGCTAACAAAGCTCGGGCCTCGGGCCAAGCAACATGGATGGACTGCGGTTCACCTCGACAGCTGGGAGATGGGTGCCCAGAACTGGACCCCGAAGTTCCGTGATGAATTCCGCAAACGCCGCGGCTATGACCCGCAGCCGTTCTTCGTGACCTTCAGCGGGCGGGCCATCAAGAGTATGGCAGAATCGGAACGCTTCCTCTGGGACATGCGGCTCACCACCCAGGAATTGATAGTGGAAAACTATGCAGGACACCTCAAGGAGTTAGGGCGAAAGAACGGCCTTGAACTTTCCATTGAGCCCTATGACATGAATCCAACCGCGGACCTGACGCTGGGCTCGGTGGCGGACGTGCCGATGTGCGAGTTTTGGAGTGCAGGCATGGGGTTTGATTCGTCCTTTAGTTGCATCGAGGCCTCCTCGATCGCCCACACGATGGGCCGCCCGATCGTAGCGGCTGAATCCTTCACCGCCGCTAGCGATAGCTGGCAACAGTATCCCTGGTCGATGAAGAACCAGGGCGATTGGGCTTTGTGCATCGGCGTCAACCGCTTTGTCTATCATACCTTTGCGCACAAGCCGTTAGGCGATGAGTGCCGTCCGGGCATGACCATGGGGCCATACGGCGTGCACTGGGACCGTGGTCAGAGTTGGTGGCCGCTGGTCAAGGATTACCACCAGTATATCACCCGCTGTTCTCATCTCCTGCGCCAGGGCGTGACCGTCTCTGATGTGCTCTATCTGACGCCAGAAGGGGCTCCGCACGTATTCCGACCTCCGCCCAGCGCCCTGAGTGGCAGCGCTCCACTGGCCGACAAGAAGGGATATGGCTTCGACGGATGTGCGCCTAACATTCTAATAGAGCGTGCGGAAGTGAAGGACCGTCGCATCGTCTTTCCGGGCGGCACCTCCTACCAGTTGTTGGTCCTGCCGCGTAGTGCCACCATGACGCCGAGGTTGTTGGGAAAAATCATTCAGCTCGTCCAAGCCGGTGCTGTGGTGTATGGTGCCGCGCCCGTTGCCTCGCCGAGCTTGAGCGGCTATCCGCAATGTGATGCCAAGGTGCGCGAGTTGGCAGAGAGCCTATGGGGCACGCCTAACTCGGGAGTGCGGCAGCTTGGCAAGGGACGCATCATTCCAGATTCAGCCGTTGATTTCAGGAAGGACAACCAAGTGGCCGACGCGCCCATGCTGCCGAATGTGGGAAGTTGGATCTGGTTTGATGAAGGAAACCCGACAGCCTCCGCTCCGGTCGGCGATGTGCACTTCCGATATACTTTGGATATCCCGGATCTCGCGTTGGTGAAGAAGGCAAGGATCGAAGCCACCGCTGACAATTCCTTCGCTCTCAAGATCAACGACAAGCTGGTTCTATCAGGCGACAATTTCCACATCATCTATGCGTCGGATGTCTTATCGGCACTGCGTCCGGGCAAGAATACGATCACCGTTCTGGCTAACAACACTGGGCCTGATGCCAATCCCGCCGGTTTCATTGCCGCCATCCGCTTGACCAAAGCCGATGACTCTCAGGAAGTGATCAGCACCGACCAGCGGTGGAGTGCCAGTCGCAACGCTGCTGATTGGGCTGCCGCAAAGCTGCTCGGCCCGGGAAATATGCCACCCTGGCAACTGAGCGGGTCAGCAGCCCCCGAGGCCGACCTCTATCCCGCCTATGCGACGACCGCCGCCTTGTTGGAGAAGATGAACGTCCCTCCGGATTTTCAAGCCGACGGGCCGGTTCGTTATGCGCATCGCGAGACCGCCGATAAAGATATCTACTTCATTACCAACACCACGAGCGGCAGGGTCAAGACCACCTGCACATTCCGTGTCGAAAAGGGCAGGCCACAGTTATGGGATCCAGTGACTGCGGAAATCCGGGCCTTGCCACAATTTGTCCATCAAGGGAAGACGACTACCGTGCCGGTCACGTTAGAACCGCATCAGAGCTTCTTTGTGATTTTTACCCGCGAGGGGCCGGCCACCGCCGTAGCGGCAACCAAGGGAGTGAATTTCGTTGGGACGTCGCCTGTTGCCACGTTGGATGGGGACTGGGACGTCGCGTTCGACCCCAAGTTCGGCGGGCCGGAGAAGGCAACCTTTAAGTCCCTCCAGGATTGGACGACCCGCGAGGAACGTGGAATCAAATACTACTCAGGCATCGCCACCTATCACAAAACCTTCGATCTGCCCAAAGAGGGGGGAGACCTAACCCGCGAGCCTGCCAGAAAAATCTATCTGGATCTTGGAACCGTTCATGACATGGCACGGGTCAGGCTCAATGGCAAGGACCTCGGCGTCGTCTGGTGTGCGCCCTGGCGCATCGAGATCACGGGTGCCGTCAAGGACAAGGCCAACCAGCTGGAGATTTCCGTCGCTAACCGCTGGTCGAACCGCATGCTCGGCGACCAGCAAGCGCCTGACAAGGACGTGCGCACCGTCAAATGGCCATCCGGGTTGCTCGGTGGGCAGGAATTTAAGACCGGGCGCTATACGTTTGCCACCGCTGCTGGGCTCGGCGCGCTGCTGCCTTCCGGACTGCTAGGCCCGGTGCGCATCACCGCCCAGGGGTTGGCTGCTGAGGCGGCCGGGGAGGGGACCATCAGCAATGTGAGGCCGCGCCGCGACGTGCTCGGCAACATCGTCGATGCCCACGACGGTTGTTTGGAACTCTTCAAGGGGAAATACTATCTCTATGGCACGCGCTACGGTAGCACCGACGGTTTCGGCAAGACCAATCGCTACGTCTGTTATAGCTCGCCGGATCTGGTCACCTGGACGCCCAACGGCGAAATTCTTAAGGACGCGCCGCCGCGCACTTATTATCGCCCCTATGTGAAATACAACCGCAGCACCGGCAAATATGTGATGTGGTACAACGCCGATAACCAGTATGGCGTGGCGGTTGCCGATGATCCGGCCGGGCCGTTCATCATCAGCAATCCGAACGTCCCTGTGAAATACAGCAGCCATGGGATCGGCGACATGGGGCTTTTCATTGACGACGACGGTACTGCCTATCTGGCATACACGGTCATTGGCACGGGCGATTTCGGCGGCAAGGTTGAGCCAATATCCCATCATCAAATCTGCGTCGAGAAACTCACTGGCGACTATCTGAGTTCAACACAGGTGGCCAGCGCCTTCGTTGCCGGCAATTGTGAGGGACCGGCGATGTTCAAACGCAAGGGAATCTATTATCTGCTCTTCGACAACACTTGCTGTTTTGGCGTCGATGGTTCCGGTGCCAGGGTCTTTACTTCCACGTCGCCAATGGGACCCTTCCAGTATATGGGCAATATCAATATTAAGGCAGCAAGCGCACGCAACCTGCCATCTCCGTGGACCCCGCCGGGCAGCGGTCGGCCCGATTGCATCATCAAGGCCCAGCAAACCCATGTGGCCACACTGCCCACGAACAAGGGAACGGTCTATATCTGGATGGGCGACCGCTGGGGGTCCCGGCCAGATGGCATCAAGGGCCATGACTTCCAATTCTGGAGCAGCCCGCTGCAATTTGAAGATGACGGTATGATCCAGTCCCTGACTTGGGACCGGGATATCGGCGACAAGAATTTCGTCAGGCAGAATCCCACCGCGTCCCGCATTGTCATCGATAAGGCGAAGTACGGTGATCTAACTGGAAACGACCCGCGCCGCATTCTGGATCTGACGAAGGAACTCCAACAGCAGGTGGACGGAGGCGAGGATATCTTTATGGTTAGCTCATTGATCCGTTTCAAGGGCGATCCCGCTCTGGGATTTGTGAAAACCTTGACGGTCGAATTTCACTTGGGAGGCACGGCAATGAGCAAATCGGCCACCGACCCGGAAAGCATTGACCTGCTGGATGCGGGCGGGCCATAGTCAGCCGAGATGGGCAGTATTTGTCATCACAGAGTCATTGATCCGTGAATCCCTTGAATACAACATGATGAGAATTTTTTTGCTATTTCTGATGGTTCTGCCAGCTATGGGGCGTGCTGGTGCTGCTGATGATTTGGCGAAGGATTTTGCGGAATCCCCGCTTCGCTGGCACTCGCGGCCGTTGTGGCTAGATATAGGTCCCGAGACGGCGGCGGCCCGCAACGCACTCTTCGGCATGCGCGCCGAACTCTACTCGACCGGCTTTCCCAAGACGATCAACGATTGATGAGTGATGCCGGCACTGACAAGGGCTCAGCGGCTTGACTTCCCATGCCACTTGGCCGTCCGGCAGGTATTCGCGAACCATGCCGTGGGCCTCCTCGACCACCAGGAAATGACCGTCGTCCAACTGCCGCGCCATCGTCAGTGAATGGATGTTGGGCTCGCGCTGTTGCACGTGGAAGTGGAGAATGGATCGGTTGGGTTTTGTCATGGGATCTCTCTAACAATAACTTTCGCGCAAGTTAACGAGTGCCATGATCAACCCTTCGTCCAGGGGGGACGGGAGATCGATGGCGGGTTCATGGGGGGATGGATGCATTCATGCGTGCCGCTTCACGACTGACATGAGGGCCAGTTCAACGATCTGCGTCAAGAAGAGAATCTAACTTGCTACTGAATGTGGTCTTGACGCAGTTCATAATCACTGACATCCATCGGTTCGCATCACCCATGTTCCCGATATTCCGGCAATCAGGCAGGGGAGCAAGCCACGACTTTGACAATTCACTCAACATGATGTCTGGTTTCAGCGCAGTATTCTTAGCGCATTTGCCTCTGCCAGGTCAGCTGCACACGTCACAGGCCGATCCATTTGAGGGCGGCTTCCAGCCGTTCGGGTGCAGCATCGGAATGAGACATGTCTGGCACGTCGATAAATTTGTAATTCATTCGGTAGGTCTCCCATAGTTTGGACGTCTTCTGGATCTCAGCGTAATTCTGGTCCTTGTCGCCGGAAATGACACACCATTTGTGCTCCTTGAGTACACCAGACTTGAAGTCGCGTGCTTCCAATCCCGGGAAGTGGCCGCAGCTACCGGGTTGCGGCAGATAGCTTTGCGCGGCATGGCTCACCGAACCCATGAAAGTGTCGGGATACATGGCATGAAGTAGCATGCCCATGTGACCTCCACCGGAAAAGCCACCAACGCCGATGCGCTTGGGATCGGTCTTGTATTGGGCTCGCACCGCGCTAAGGGCGTCTATGGCGAGTTTGACCCGGCGGAGCATCGGTTGGTCATTGGATGTGCCTTTTGGACTGATGTAGATGAGGTTGAGCCGGTCCATCACAGCTGCGTAACCGTCAACGTTCTCGCCGTCGTCACCGGGGCTGACGTGCAGATAGACTCCGAAGAGTTTGCTACCGTCATACGCGGCCGGCACATAGACGATGCACTTGGCGGTGGAAGAATCATAAGCAAACTCGGCTTTGGCATCCTTTTTGTTGGTGCTCCAATCGGCAGGAAACTCGCCTTTGGCAAACGCCTGATAGACGGCTTTGGCGTAGCGGTTGCTTAGGTAGAGCTTGGTCTCAGAAAACGCTGGTTTGGCGATGGCAAAATCCTGAATCCAGCCGGTGAGCGCTTTCGCAGAAGCGGGCTTGGAGGCCATCTTCTCCTTGATGAACACCTGATCTGTTGCGGAGAGCTTGGCAATGGCGTAACTGATGTCCTTGCCATCCCGTTTCAGGACCACGGTGGCTCCATCGCAGGAAACGTAATCAGCCTCGATCTTTTGGCCACTTTGATTCGTCCATTCGCGGGCGGACAGTGGCAATGACAGCAACAGAGTCAAGGAGTAACATGAGGTTGGAAAGTGCATAAATGGATAGATAGCTCATCACGGCGGAATCGACAAGGCAAAATTTGAGCCGCACAGAGGTCAGCTGCACAGATCGCCAGATGCGTGGATATGGTAAAGAAAACGAAAAAGCCCGTCGGATCAATAAGACTGGACGGGCTTGGCGTGGGGGGAGATGTGGCGGGGCAAATGGTGTTATCATGCCGCTCAGCAGCGGAGTCGTGTCATGTCCGGTTCGGCGTGATGGCCAGAAACCGGATGTCCCCTGGCTTCTCCGGCGTGAAGCACTAAAGGTGCCGCCAGAAAGATCCATGTCGGCACCAGTATCAGCAGGGACATCCGCGCCAAACGGTAACTCCTAGAACTCAATTGATCGCTCATGTGGCCGTCCAATGTCTCAGCGCTGCGCAGGGGGAATCATAGATTTCTGAAGCTCGAATTTTCGGGGTTGTTTCCGAACGCACGGGCTTGCCACAGGCTATGCGCCAAGCGCCAACGGCCTGCCATCCGGCTATTGGGGGGCATCCTTGACGGGAGCCTTATCTACGGGCTGGGTAGCCGGTTGAGCAGCGCCCGGTTGTCCGGCGTTGCAACGGATTGCCCCCCTCTTCCGGAATCACCAATCAGGAATTCTTTCCCTCTTCTCCAGAAATCCTCAATCCTCAATCAGCAATTCTTCCTTCATGCTCCTCCCCTCTCTTACCCAATCCCAGCAGGATGCTCTCGTGTTAGATGAGTTCATTCTCCAAACTGCCGAGGCTCTCAATCATCTCGCTGCCACCATGGGGCGTTGCAATGCATCGTTCTGGAATCTTCCTGACGAGCGTCTCGCCGTTTTTCTAAACACCAATCCCGACCGCACTGCCGCCGTTTTCGCGGCCAATTCGCCCCTTGGCACCCAGGTCAACTCCATGCTCGATACTCTCGCCTCGCCGATGTATTCCGCTCGTGTCCCCTTGGTCCCCGGTCGCCAGATCGCGCTAGTCTCCTCCGGCTACTCCGTCATCCCGCTTCCTCCCGCCCTCTTGGCGTAGTGGCTCCTGCGTCCCGCAGCAGGCCGTGCCTGCGTGCCTCCGGCCGCAGCGCCCATGCAAGGTCACTGAAGCGCACGTCAAGGTTGTGCCAATTCACGCCAGTGTGGGAAGTATTCAACCATCGGTGATAATCACCCCTCCTTAGCCGGAATATCCAGAAAACGGAATGCCCCAGAAATCTCCTCATTTCATTAGGCTACCCAAATCATCAACCATCGGTTACAAACACAGAATCCATTGGT
>CAIKHZ010000138.1 GCA_903827375.1 Akkermansiaceae bacterium | reverse complement strand
GATGAGTATTATTCCCTGAAGGTAGACGATGCGATGTTGGTAACTAGTATTCTAAGAAATGCAGGAGTGCGAACAAGCGTGTAATGTTGAGGGAATTCCACCTCACCTGCATAAACGCGGACGTTCCAGTGAGTCGATAGGGGACGGCGATAGGCTTTTCCTGCATCATGACGCTATCGACGTTGGAGCTCCATACGGATTTGACATCAAGGGAGTTAGGTATTTGGATCAATCAGCGAACTCCGAGATGCTCAATCCAGATGGCAGCCCTTGTGATGTTTTGTACGATACAAGAAATGGAGGAATCCTAGCGAACAAGCAAGTTGCATGTCTTCCGGTGGCTGAGCTTAGGATGTTGGCGTTTCCAAACCCTAACCTTGTCAAGAAAGGTGCTCCTAGTCCTCCTCCCGAGGCGATGCATTCATTCGAAGTATTCCATGACCCGATGCCATGCATGTTCCCACACTGTGAAATCGCGCTGTTTCAAAATGAGCAGCGCAAAAGAAGTCTGAATAGCAGCGAAGTGAAGAGCATTATTAGAAGGCAATTTGCTAGAGTTGCCGAAAAATATCGGAGCGATATGCTCATGCTTATGAGGTCGGAAGGTTTTCTCGAATAGCCGCCTCGATTGTGTGGGGATCACCGCAAATGGAGTGCGGAATGCCCGGCCCTTTTTTTCCCGCTCGGCGAGTTCCTGTTTGACTTCCCCGTGCGTGCCAATCTCAGAGCAAGCACGCCATCACCGCCCTAACGTCGCCCCTGGCCCATTCGCCAATCAGGGGGGGGACGGCGAATGGTTGCGCTCCTTCGCAGTCCGAGGAAGGCAGGCCGCCAGAGGTTCGTTTTGCGGGAGCGTGGAATGCGTGGAACAAAATTGTTCCACGGAGCGCCCCCATACCCGGTCACAGGGATTTCCCCATTGCCGGAACCCTAAGACACCCGCACGGGGACACCCCCGCCGTGCCGCCGCCACCCCTTTTGAAGTGCGACCGGCGGGCGGGGGTCTAACAAGATCGTTTCGGAAAATTCCGGAAATTTTTTGAGGGGGCTTGCTTAGTGGGGTTCAATTCCACAGCCAAAAACTCGGGCACCGGTCCCCCCGTGTCCGCCAGTCCGACCGTCCGCCGCTCACCCGCCTGTCCGCCCCCGTGCTGCCGTGCTGCCGTGGTTCAAAATCTCGCTGGCAACGCGGGGCTGGTTGGCTGCGCTTGGCCGGGGGCTTTCGTCCGTAAGTTCACCCCATGCTTTTGTCAAACCCTCAGCGCCGACCCGGCGCGGACGTAGCGCGCCCGCCGCACGTTATCTGGGCTGTTGGGTTTAAGCTCGATGCCGGAGGCTTCCAACAGACGCGCGAGGGTGAATTCCTTCACTCCGACCAGTTCAATGCCAATCACGTCCCCGGTCGAGTCGAAGTCCACCGTCACCGTGGATTTTCGCGAGTTCAGCACTTCGGTTCGCAATACCTTGCGGTGGGAGAACCGGACGTAGGCAGCCATTGCCTCGCTGTCTAACTCGACAACCGGCGGGTTCTTGCTTTTCAGCGTGATGATGTATTGTTCGGTTTTCATTGCCAGTATCCAGTGATGAGCGAGCAAGCGGCTCCTTTGACTTCGGCCACGATGAAAAGCGTCCGAGCCTCGAAGGTCTTCTGAAAAACCTCTATGAAGCCCCCCTCTTCACCCTTGCCTTGCCTTCGCTTCTTGTCAGGGGAGCGAACACAGGTTTCTGCCTGCTCCAACGTGAAACCCCGTTCAGCGGCTCGTTGCCTGAAGTGCGTACGGGGATGAAACGCGTTGGGAGAAGGCATGTTCCTGTGGGGGAAAGATGGCGTGAGTTTTCCGCTTCAGCAACTTCAATCGTGTGAAACTTCAAATCAAGCGGGTGCGGTTGGACGGCTGGAGTGAAGCGGTGGCGCGTTGTTTCGTGTGGCCGGTGAATGCGTGGGAAAATCGGCCGGCGCAGTCGGGGGGGGGCGGCTGCCTGGCTGGTGCTGTACTTATCGTGGCGTCGCGGCAGTGGTGGCGATGGCCGGGGGCGCGGCGGGGATTGACTGGCACCGGGGGGCGTTGCCATTCGTGACAGCGGTTAGACTCCGGCCGCGCCTTCCCGTGGGCGTTTCCATCCGCAGGAACGCGACGCGAGACGGGCGGGCAGGATTACCGCAAAGCGACCTGTTAGAAAAGTGTAGCGCACACTTTAGGACACAGCCGGAAGGTTTTTCACCTTCCGTTTTCCCGCAATCCCTTATGGCTCTAAGGGAAAATGGGAAAGTGGAGCGTAGCGGATTCGAACCGCTGACCCCTTGCATGCCATGCAAGTGCTCTACCAGCTGAGCTAACGCCCCGTGTGGGGTTCGGGGCGGAAGATGAGGGGCTGGGCGACTAGGCGCAAGAGGATTTTTAAAAAAATTCGCATAAAGTGCCAAATGCGGAGAATTGATGAGTTGGCGCGATCCTGGGTTGGGGCATGGATTGGGGGGGATGGGCCGAATCACAGTGGCCATCTGGCGTGCCATCCGCGAGCCTCGATTCTTCACATGACCTTTGAAAAGGGCACCTCCGCAGGCCGGGACCCTCTCACTCCGACGGCGGAGGGGAAGCGAAGAATTTGGCGAGAACGAGCGCGGCACAGCGGGATGCTTCCTGCAACGGCGCAGGGGGTGCGGTGAGTTTGCCGGTTTGGCACCAGCGCTCGTAAGGGGTGAGCGAACCCGCATCCACCAACTGGGCAAGGCCCCGCAATACCCGGGATTGAGGTTTGGAACGGGGCAATGGCAACAGGCCAACCCGGGCGCCGGACGAGAGCGCTTCATAGACCATGGAGACGGAATCCTCAGTGACCCACACGTCGGCCGCAGCTGCCAAGCGGGCAGGCAACCAATCCGCCGGGGTCTCGCCATGGGGGAAAACCCTGAGCCCGGGCAGACGTTGGCGCAACCGCTCCAGAAACCCCGACGGCGTTCGACGAGAATCAGTTAGCAGCCACGGCCCACCGCTGCCATCTCCACAAATCCGTGCCAACGAATCCAGCAACCCGTCGGCGTCCCAACGGTGGATGGCGGACGGGCCGCCGACCAATATCAGACCGCCGCTGCGCTCTGCGGCAGAATCGGCAAGCACCCGGTTGAGCGCCCCAGAGGTTGTTAGGACGTTGTCAGGTGCAGAGGTTTGGCGAAAATCGTGAGCCGGAGCGATGCATAAATCGAACCATCTCAGAGGCAAGCTCGGGCGCATCAGCACGATGCCGGGCACGCTGTGTCGTTTTGCCAACCACAGCAGGGCTGGATGGGTGGCGTGACCGGCAGCCATGAGTAAATCCGGCTTGGGCAAGGCCGCAGTCGCACGCAGCGCTCCGCGAAAGCGCCCGAAAAGCCCGCGAGAGCCCGCCAGCGAGATGCGTTCGATCGAGCAAGGCCGCAGCCGCTGCAGCGCCTCAGCTAGGCCGAGGGCCTGATTTTCGTGTCCCGGCTTGCCATCACCGAGCACCCAGATGGAGAGAATGGGAGTCACTGCGGCGGAAGGGTGGCACGCCCGCTGCCCGCCGACAAGCCGGGATGGAGCCCATGTGCCCCATACCGATTGCTTAGCACTCATGGCGGTTTGAACCAGGCAGCGTGCAAGTCACGACCGTACCCGCATTGGCATTTGCGCGGCGCACTGAGATATTGGCCCCGATCTCGAAGGCTCGATAGTTCATGATCTTCAAGCCTAGTCCAGATTGCGGGGGGATATCCTCCGCAATACCCACACCGTTGTCCTCAATGGTGAGCGTCCATCCTTCGGACGTCTGGCGCAACCCGATGATCACACAGCCAGCCTGCCCATGCTTTCGGGCGTTGTTGATCGCTTCCTGGGTGATGCGGAAAAGGTGGTTGCCTACGCTTTCATTTTCAAAGAACACCGGCTCAGGGCAGACGAAGGTGCAGTCGATCCCGAAGAGGTTGCACACCGTGCCGGCAAGCTGGGCAAGTGCTTTCATGAGCCCCCCGCCCTCAAGACTAACAGGGTAAAGTCCATGTGAGAGATTCCGCGCCTCGTTGACGGTGGTGTAGAGCAAGTCACGTATCTCCTTGGCCGATTTAGACTCAGGCCATCCTTTTTCCTCCAACTGGAGATGCTGCACGCTGCTCATAATCGCTATTCCCGCCAGGTTCTGACACAGGCCATCGTGTAATTCCATGGCGATGAGCTGTTTCTCGCGTTCGCTGATCCGCAGCAGTTCCATTTGCAACCGACAGCGTTCGTCTCGAGTGCGCGATGTGATGATCCCAAACGCGAGGTTATCAGCTAACTGCTCAAACAGTTCTATCTCTTCATTGTTAAATCCCTCAGCCTGGGACGAATAGATGCAGAGCGCTCCTAGGCACTGATCTCCATTGAGCAGCGGGAAGGCAATAATGGAAGCAAACCCGCGCTGCTTCGCTGATTCCCTCCAG
Source organism: Akkermansiaceae bacterium (assembly GCA_903827375.1). Taxonomy (GTDB): domain Bacteria; phylum Verrucomicrobiota; class Verrucomicrobiia; order Verrucomicrobiales; family Akkermansiaceae; genus Luteolibacter. The sequence goes on along the minus strand of CAIKHZ010000138.1, from coordinate 8,862 downwards.
AGCGCGAAACGAGGGTTGTCAGGGATATTCAGGCATTGATCGACCTTGCGAGTGCGGATGGCCGTCCCTACGGGCCCTTGACCTTGTGGGACATCCGCCCACGTTTCCTGAGCCTGTGTCAAATACTCATCGTCACCGCCCACCTGCGCCGACGGACGAACCGTTTTCCCGGCATCATTCTCCGCATAGCCGATCCACGTCATTTTCGTTTCACTGCTTTCCGAGATGATCCGGCAAATTTCCTCAAGCATTTCGGCTTCGCATGTCATCCTCACCAGAGCCCGATCACAAGCAATGAGAGTTTTCTTTGCACGACTTACACGCTGCAACTCATTCTCCGCATGTTTCCTCTCAATGACTTCCGCTTCCAATTCGCCGATTTTCTGGCAAACCGAGTTTTGCATCGCCGAGAGGCTTTGTCCGAGGGAAACGAGCTCAGTGGCCCCCGACGTGACGATGGGCAGATCCATCCGCCCACGCGCCATTTCACCTGCAACTTTTGCAAGCTGAACAATTGGTTTTGTTAGGGTTTGTGCAACCCGAAGGCTGACAAGTAAACTGACCCCAAGAAAGCCGATCCCGACCAGCAACGAGCGCTGCAGGGTTTGCATCAGTTCGGTCTGCACCTTGTCAATGCTGATGCTTGCGCCGAAGCATACCTTTCTTCCCAGGCGATCCTTGCTTGGCACCAATACCATTCTACCATGACCCCACTGGTTCTGAAATGATGAGAAAACAGGCTTCATCACTTCAAAGACTGCATCGAAGGCATGAGGGTCCTTGTGAACGTCAAAAAATGCCGCGTAGTCCCCATTTCGCACATCCTTGCTCGTGGAACTGGCAGTGGTAAACACGATTTGATCCCCGACCTTCATGCAACTCCAAAGATATTGCAAGCCGAGGTCGAGGCAACGATGGTCGTTCTTTTCAACGATGTGTGCGTACTCCTCAGGAGATACCGATTCCCGATCGATGATGCTGTCGTGATAGTCCGCAGCTATATCCGTCTGCAACCACAGCGCTGAACCAAGAAGGTCTTCGTCGATGTCCTGCAACAAAAGACTGCGTTCTGTCAGATAGTTCTCCATCATATATCCGGCAATGATAGCTGTGACAATCAATCCGATCGTGATGCTGAACTTTTTTCTTATCGTCATGCTCCTGAATGGGGCGCCAGACACTTGAAAGCGACTCCTGCAAGAAACTAACCACTTTAATAGGATTCCTGCCAGAGAAATTTTCTCACCAGAGAAATTGCCTTTGCTTTGGGGACGTGGAGCGGCAGCCTGTGGCCATGACATTGCCGTTGCCGCGACCCATGCATGCCCCGATGCGCCAGCACTGGGCACTGGATGCCGAGTTGGTGTTTCTCAACCACGGATCGTTTGGTGCCTGCCCCAAGCCGATCCTCGCACTCCAGTCGTCCTTGCGCCAGCAAATGGAAGCATCCCCCGTGCAATTCCTCTGGCGCCACCTTGAAAGCCGTCTGCACCCAGTGCGCCAGACGCTCGGCGGTTTTGTCGGGGCCAGGCCGAGCGATCTGGTGTTCGTCACCAATGCGACGTGTGCGGTCAATGCGGTGGTCCGCTCGTGGCCTCTGCGCCGCGGCGACGCTGTTCTAACCACCAACCTCGACTACAACGCCTGCCGCAATGTCTTAACGGAAAGCACGCGGCGTGCGGGAGCCAAGGTGATCGTCGCGCAGATTCCCTTTCCGGTTGGCAAGCCCGACGAGGTTGTGGAGGCGGTCCTTCGGGCGGTCACGCCGCGCACCCGGTACGCGATGATCGACCATGTGACGAGCGCCAGTGCGCTGGTGTTGCCGATTGCCCGGATTGTGCGCGAACTCTCAGCCCGCGGCATCGAAACACTCGTCGATGGTGCCCACGCGCCGGGCATGCTGCCGCTCAACCTCAACGCCCTGCGGCCGGCTTGGTATTGCGGCAACCTCCACAAATGGGTATGCGCGCCAAAAGGCAGCGCGTTTCTGTGGGCTCGCGAAGACTGCCAAGGCACCCTCCAGCCCGCCGTCATCAGCCACGGCAATAACTCACCCCGGCACGGCTTTTCCTCGTTCCAAGACCGCTTCGATTGGGCCGGCACCTTCGATCCCAGCGCCTGGCTGTGCGTGGCCGAGGTAATCGAGTGGTTAGGCAAGCTGCTGCCCGGTGGCTGGCCTGCGGTGCGTCGCCACAATCACGCCCTCGCCTGCCAGGCCCGCAGGCTGCTATGCGCCGGGCTGGAGGTGGAGGCCCCCTGTCCGGTGAGCATGCTTGGCAGCATGGCCACCATCCCGCTGCCGGAGCGTTTTCAAAACCCGAGTTGGTCCTCGACGGTGGCACCGGAGCAAATCCGTCTGCACGAGGATTTTGGGATCGAGGTGCCGTTTGTGAGCATCGGCAAGCGGCGGTATGTGCGCATCTCGGCTCATCTGCACAACCATCCCGCAGAATTTACCTTTCTGGCTGAATCTCTCAAAACCCTGAACTAAAATCCGAAGCCCCACTTGCGGTCGGCATGTTAGTGGGTGACTGTGCGCCTCGCCGCAGCGGCTTGGTAGCCGCCACACCGCGAGTCCACACCTACAAAAATCCCCTGTTTATGATGAAACCACCCGTCGTCCCCCGCATTGCCGCCCACCTTTCGCTAGCCCTTGGAGGGTTGGCTGGTTCCAGCTTGATTCATGCCGCGCCGCTGGTTTATCAGGGGGATGCCGGTCCCGGCAAGGGCAAGAGCATCGTTCTGATCGCCAGCGATCACGAATACAAGTCCGAAGAGGCCCTGCCCCAACTGGCACGTATTCTAGCAAAACATCACGGATTCAAGTGCACCGTGCTCTTTGGTGTGGATCCTGCCACCGGCGACATCAGTCCGGGCACATCCAATATTCCCGGCACTGCCGCCCTCAAGGACGCCGACCTCATGGTCATTTTCACCCGCTTCCAATGCTTGTCGGCCGAGCAAATGCAACCCATCGTCGATTACCTCGCCCGCGGCGGCCCTGTCGTCGGATTGCGCACCGCAACCCATGGCTTTCAGATCCCCAAGGACAATGCCTTTGCAAAATACGACCATGCCTATGCTGGCGCGGACTTTCAAGGTGGTTTCGGCCGCCAAATCCTCGGCGAAACCTGGGTCGGCCACTACGGGCCTAACCATCAGTCGAGCACCCGGCTCGACCTGGTGCCAGCCATGGCCAACCACCCCGTCCTGCGCGGCGTGAAATCGGCGTGGGCGGAAATCGGTGCCTACAACGCCGATCCCATCAAAGGCAGCGAGGTGCTGGCGATGGCCCAACCGCTCCAGGGCATGAAGCCGACGTCCCCAGACGACACCAGCAAGAAGCCGATGCCGGGTGCTTGGGTGCGCAGCTACACCAGCAGCAGCGGCAAGGCGGGCCGGGTGTTTACCAGCACTTATGGTGCCTCTGGCGATCTGGTCAACGACGGCTTCCGGCGGATGGTGGTCAATGCCTGTTTCTGGGCGGCGGGCATGGAACAGTCGATCAAGCCGGACATGGATGTAAGCATCGTCGGCCCCTATCGGCCGACCTGGCTCGGCGACGTCAAACGTGCCGAACACGTCAAGCCGGAAGACCTGGCTGGTTGGGATTCACCCATCCTTCGCGCCCCTTGATCCGCCGTAACGGAGCGATCCCAAATGAATGGAGTCCCCTGCCGTCAAAGAGCCACATGAGACGTTTGCTGCTGCTAGTGCCGCTGGTGTTGTTCCCGCTGGAAAGCGTTCGCGCCACTGCGGCAACCGCGCTGCCTGCCAAACCAAACATTCTGGTGATTTTGACCGACGACATGGGCTGGGGGGACCTGAGCTCCTTTGGCAACCGGGAGATGGCCACCCCTAACATCGATCGCTTGGCCAGCCAAGGCACGCGTTTCACCCAATTTTATGTAGCCTCTCCGATTTGCTCGCCCTCGCGGGTCGGCTACACCACCGGATGTTTTCCGGCGCGCTGGCGCATCAATGACTACCTGCACAGTCGTGCTGGCAACAAGGCTCACGAATGCGTTGACTGGCTCGACCCACAAGCGCCGACGCTGGCGCGCAGCCTGCAGGCGGCAGGCTACGCCACGGCGCATTTCGGCAAATGGCACATGGGAGGTGGTCGCGACGTGCAGGATGCGCCCTGGCCCAAGGTCTATGGCTTCGACGAGCATCACGTCAACACCGAGGGATGCGGGCCGCGCATCGATAGTTATGGCTCGGGCACACCGGAGTTGGTGGAAGGCAAGATGCTCGCCCGCTATGAATTCACCGGATTTTGGGCATCCAAGGCGATGGACTTCATGCAGCGCCACAAGGATGGACCGTTTTTCGTCGAACTCTGGCCGCAGGACGTCCACACCCCCCATGATGCCGACCCCGAAGAACTGCCGTTCGTCGCCACCACCCCCGTCAAACACCACAAGTTCAATGGCGTCCTCCGCCGCTACGACCGCGAAATCGGCCGCGTCCTCGACTTTCTCGCCAGCCAAGAACTCGAGCAAAACACCATTGTGATTTTTGCAAGCGACAACGGCCCTGAACCATCGTTCGATGGTCAACGTGCCGGTGGTCTGCGCGGCATGAAATGGAGTCTCTACGAAGGAGGCATCCGCGAACCGTTCCTGGTACGCTGGCCGGGCCACGTGCCCGCCGGCAAGACCGACGCCACCACCGTGCTGGCCTCAATCGACCTCTATCCGACCCTTTGCACCTTGGCCGGTTGCCCGCTACCCCCCACATTGCACGTCGATGGGTTGGACGCCAGTTCCGCGTTGCTCGGCACACCCCTTCAACGCGCCAAGCCGTTGTTGTGGGAATACGGCCGCCAGAGCGACTATCTGTTTCCCCGCGAGCCCGGCGCACGCAGCCCCAACCTCGCCATTCGCCAAGGCAACTGGAAACTCCTCGTCAACGCCGACGCCAGCTCCACCGAACTCTACGACCTCGCCACCGACCCTAACGAAACGAAAAACCTGGCGGACAAAATGCCCGACCTGGCCAAACAACTCCAAACACAGGTGCTGGCTTGGCGAAAATCTCTTCCCTAACCCATCAGCATGAGAAACCTCGTCAAACTCACTCTGTTCTCTGGGCTTTTCGCCACCAGTGGTTGCGCCACCCAGAAGGCGCTCGACAAGACCCAATCCGGCATGCGCTGGAACAAAAAACCCAAAAAAACGAGACTCTAGCAGGAAACCCCGCCCACCTTATCGCAAATGAGGTTATTCCCCAACATTCAGCTGCCCTAGCAATCCGCGGAAGACGATGCGCTCCTGACTCATGAAGGCGCTCCAATCGACATCCCTCAGCAACGCAGAGCCCAGCTCTGCGTCACTGGTGAGCATCCTGGCAGTGCCTTCCAAGGCTCGTTTCATCATGGGTGGCACCTGCGTGCTGGCCTGAAGCCGGGACAGGCGAGCCAACGCGTCGGCAGGACGATCGTCGAGGAGTTCTGCCAGCATCAGGGTGGAATTGCATGCCGGGTGCTCGTTTTGCCCAGCTGGCTTGGCTAGCAGCTTGACCACTTGGGCAGGCGACATGATCCCGTGGATCAGCACGAAATAGTAGTAATTGTTCTGTAGTTCGGGATTGGCTGGCTCAAGCTGCTGGAGGCAGCGGAACATCACCAGCAAGTCCTCCGAGCGCCCCTTGGCAACCAGCGAGGAGATGATCGGCAGCAGGTCGCGGTACAGCGGCAGCTGGCCCATGCCCATCCGCATCGCGGCCACCCAGGCGGTTTCCGCGACATCGTTGGCACCGCATCGATCGGCGGCGCGGGCGACGTCGATGCAGCGGTTGCGGCTCGTGTCTAAAGCTGCAAGGCTGAGAGCCCGCGCCCACGCTGCTGCGGCTGCGATGGCATCGCCGCGATCAAACTCAAACGCGGCCTGCACCAATTCCATTTCCAGATGGTCATACATGACCGGAGGGTTCGCGAGTGCGTACGCCAGCGCGGCGGCCGCAGCAGGTTCACCCGCCATGGACATCAGTGCGTGGAGCCGCGCCAAGTAGGCATCCGCGCTGGTGATGGCGGCAGCTTCCAACACGTCGGCGGCCATAGCAGCCTGCCCGCAACCGCCGAGCCACAATCCCAGCGCCCCCGGATCACTCGCCCCAAAGCGCAATACCGCCGCTTGATAGCAACGCTTCGCCTTCTCCGGGCTCACCCCCAACAAGGGCGTCATGCCATGCAGGTGGTGCAGCGCGGTGGCTTGCGGCTGTGTGTCGAGCCAAGCAGATAAATCAGGCAGCGGAGCCCCACCCGCGAGCCCCCCGGGCACCGCGCCGAGCAGCAACAGGCCAGACATGGCTTGCGCGTCGGCATTAGCGGCTATCAAATCTGCAAATATTTGCCGGGCCTCGCCCAACCGGGTGGCATCCGGCCTGGAGCAGAGGACGCGCAGCAACTCGAGGCGCACGCTGGGCGGGTCACTTGTTTGTGCCACCTCGCGCAAGTTTGCCTCGGCCAAGGCGAATTCGCCGCGCTGGACGAGCAGCGGGGAGATGGCGGCCCGAAAGTCCGCTTGGGCCAAATAGGGTGGCGGTAGGGTTGAATAGGCACTCAGGGCAATGACTTGGGGTGCCTGAATGGCCATCACTCGCAGGGTTTCCAGCAGGTCCTCACGGGTGGCGTGCGGGCTGGTGAATAGCTCGGCGGCGGCCTGGTAAGCGTCTGGAGCCCCGAGCTTGCCGAGGGCACGCACCCAGATGCGATAGGCAGCCAAATCCTGGCCGCGGACCAGCAAGACACTCCGCGCTTTGTCGCGCGCAGCACTCCAATTCCCATCGATTGCCGCCGTCAGGGCGGCTTGATAGTTCTGCTCGGCACGGTAGGCCCGGTAGCTCCGGTACACCGGCTTGAAACCTAACCCGAATGCGGCAACCAATCCTAACAAAATAACGATCCACATCGGGATGATAAACGGCCCGAGCCGGAACATCCCGCGCATTTCAGGATTATCACTGAAGAGACTGCTGTCTGGATGTACATCTTCCATATAGTTGCTTTCTCAGGTCAACAGACTGCCAAAATCGGATTGATGAACCGCAGATGGACGCCGATTTACGCAGTTGGTACGAGCGAGAAATGATGGTTTGGATGCTGGCTGATCATCTCATTCTTTCACGCCCCGGGCGGCGGCGCGAGCGGAATAGGGAGCCAGAGACTAACAGAGTGGCCAGTGCCAGCCAGCTGGCTGGTTCGGGAACTGCGGTCAGGCTGCTTATTAGATTGATAAAATGACCGCTGACATACTCGCCAGAGAAATTGCTGCCGCCGTGGGTGTCTGCGTAATGGATGGTCCAAGTATTGGCTCCAACGGTGAATTGCGTGCCCTCGGTCAACAGCTGGGAATTGCAGTTGAAATAGCCACCGTTCCACGTCCCATTGTAGTTGACCAATGCTAGGGTCGTGTTAGGAGCGAACGCAGTCGGGCTGACCGCCAGGTCATGCAGGTTGAGATTGACGGTGCCATTGAGAGTCAAGTCACCTGATATCTTCAGCAAGTCTGCGGCGACGGAAGTTGCAGCGCTGGAGTTCATCCCATAAACAAACACCGAGCCGTTGTTGAAGGTGAGGGACCCGGTGCTGAGAACTGCGGCGGCGGAGATACCGGGCGAGAGGATGCCCGAGACGTTGACCGCGCCGGCGATCGAACCGCTGCCACCAAGGGTGCCGCCGCTGGACACGCTCACCGTGCCGGTGCCGCTGTTGGATCCATTGACCAACAGGGTGCCAGCGCTCACCAGGGTGGTCCCGCCATAGGTGTTAGATCCTGAGAGAACCTGGGTGGATGCGCCGTCCTTGACGAGGGAGCCGCCGCTGCCGGAAATGATCCCGGCGAAAGTGCTGCTGCCGGAAGCCGCCCCGAGCGTTAGAGTATTGGATCCGAGTGCCACCGAGGACGTCGAGGTGCCGGAGAGCGAGGCGATTTGTTGACTGGCACCGAGGATGAGGTTGGAACTGCCGCTGCCCGAGTCATCCATGACGATGGGGGAGCGCGCCGGCAAACTGGGTAAAGAGCCGGCGGATATGGCATTCAGAGTGCCGCCATTGCGAATGTAGGTGGGTCCGTCGTAGGCGTTGGAACTCAGCAACGAGACGGTGGCGGCATCCACCAATAAGTCGGAGTTAGGTGAATTGCCGAGGATGGCACCGCTGATCGAAAAATTGCCACCGGCAAACGCCAGCACCGAACCGTCCTTGGTGAGGGCACCGGTTAGGACGACGGTGCCGCTGCCGGTATTGCGCAGGGTGCCGGTGGCTGAGGTGACGGTGATCGGGTTGGCGAACGTGTTGTTTGTGCCGTTGTTGGAGGCGTCGGAATCAAACACGAGTGCCGAAGAGGGGTTCAGCTCGATGGGTGCCGTGCCGAGGTTGTCTTTGCTGGTCACCGTCAAGCTGCTGCCGTCGAGCACCGCTGCGGTTCCGGCAAACGTATTGGTGCCGCTCAAGCACACGCCACCGGCGCCCGAGATATTGACGCCGCCGGCACCGCTGATGGAGCCGCTGAGGATGACGGTGCCGCTGCCGGTGTTGCTGAGGGTGCTAGTGGCGGAGCTGATGGTGATCGGGTTGGCGAACGTGTTGTTTGCGCCGTTGTTGGAGGCGTCGGAATCAAACACGAGCGCCGCGGCGGGGTTGAGTTGGACGGCCGCCGTGCCGAGGTTGTCTTTGCTAGTCACCGTCAGGCTGCTGCCGTCGAGCACCGCGGCGGTTCCGGCAAAAGTATTGGTGCCGCTCAAGCACACGCCACCGGCACCCGAGATATTGACGCCGCCGGCACCGCTGATGGAGCCGCTGAGGACGACGGTGCCGCTGCCGGTGTTGCTGAGGGTGCTGGTGGCGGAGCTGATGGT
>CAIKHZ010000137.1 GCA_903827375.1 Akkermansiaceae bacterium | reverse complement strand
GCCCCCATGCACTACTACAACTTCCCCGCCCCTAACCACCATAGCTTAGTTTAGCTACTCTATGGCCGAAGCCCGGGGACCACCTCAGCCCTCACCTCAAACTGAAACTAACATGAAACACCTACATTACATCGTCGCCGGATTGATCGGCGTTTTCGCCGCAAACGTTCAGGCTGCTGCGATCACCTACTCGCTGGTCAACAATGCCGCCTACCAGAGTGGTCTGACACTGAGCGGCATCATCACCACCGACGGAACCATCGGCGCGCTTGGAGCGGGGAACATCACCGCATGGTCTTGGACATTCACCAATGCCTTGGGCAACGTGGTCGCGTCGAGCGCGGGAGGGGAGGCCTTTGATGCGACCAATGTCACCGCAACGATGGACGAAATTCTCCTGCCGCAGCTTGGCAGTTACTTCGTTTTGCACTTGGGCGACGGCAACAAGGGGCTGTTCTGGTCTGGGGATCCGGCTTATGAGCCTTTCCCAGGCTTTTCCGATCCAGCCATGCGCAACTATCAGCAGTATGATAATCCTGCGCAGCAGTTCTTGTTTTCCAACCAGGGCGATCCTGCGCTGACCAGCACGCAGAGTGGGCAGTGGATCGTGGCGCAGGCGGTGCCAGAGCCTACGGCCGCCGCTCTGCTCGGGCTCGGCAGCTTGGTCTTGATCAAGCGCCGCAAGCGCTGATTCCGTATCAGGCTTGCTTTCTACCAGCCGGACGGGGGAATTCCCCTCGCCCGGCTTTTTTTGGGACCACCTTGTCCCCATCCTCGCGGCGAGCGCGTGATCCAGGTAGTTTTGACGGAAAGTGGGGCGATGGGACATATGACAGAGGGACATGCCTGAATGGCACGGGATTAAGCACATTTCTTATAGGCATTGCGGTGTGGGATCTCTTGGAATGTGGCACGCGGATCGGTTAGCAGCTGGTAGCTTTTGGGGCGCTTTTTCTGAGCGCGGGGCTCGCTCCTGAAGGGGCGGAGATCGAGCTTTTTACTGCTACTGCTAGGAAAATGTTTCCATTAAATACGGCACTGGATCGTCCTCCGGCATATGATCCCCCTCCGGCGGCCAATATGAAGGCGGCTCCGACCCCGGCTCCTGCTCCAACTCCGGCTCCGTCTGCAACAAGGCCCCCGATAGTCATTGCCCCACTTGCCCATCGTACGGCAGGGTTTCTCCCCATGCCCTCTCGCTTTCCAGCTCCATCTCCTCCCGCTCCCAAGTGAGCGGTTCAATTTTCTTAGCGGTAGTCAGGGGCCAAAGGCCCAACTAAAATCAGCCTAATCAGGCGGTTGGCAGGAGAACTTCGGGCCTCGGTGTGGTGGTCGATATATTCATATATAGTGTCTGGGAAAAAATGGGTCAATTTCTAGATTTAGCCTCGGCGAAATTTGCGTTAGATAAATGTTTTTCTAATTTTGGATATATACATCCATCTTTCTGGCCTTCAGTGACTCTATAAGTGTCGCTAACTTCCAATTTATACACTTCAAGGGCGCGGCAAGACTGCCGATCGGGTTGGCGGAACGTTTCTGGCAGGTGGGTGGGGACCTTGTCACGCAGCATCACGCTCTATCTTCCGTTGCATCTTTTTAGCGACCCTGTCTTTGGTCTCTCGTGCCTGACGCAAGATGCCTTTGCCTATTTGGTGAAGGTTATATGCAATTACGCCCAAGCCTGTGTAACGTGTGTAGCCATGATAGCTTTTATCAGGACAACGGTCAAGCCCGTGGTGTTCGAGACTGTTGATATTTGACTCGACAGCACTGTGGGCATGGCGGAGTTTTATATAGTCTGCCTGGTGTTCCTCAGCGGCTTCCTCGGCATTGCATTTGCCTTTCTTTGGCATGATGAGCCGCCCGGCCAAATCCTGAAGTTCGGCCTTGTTGGTCTTACTGCTGAACCCCTTGTCGAAGCTGATGCTTTTGAGGGAGCCCGCCCCGTATTGCTCCAGGATCCTAGCGACGGTGGCAGGGGCATCGGGATGCTCGTTGGGCTTGTCCATGTTGTGATAGTCAATGATAAGCTGATACTCGTCGGTGGTGATGAGGAGTTTTCGGCCATGTTCCACGGGGCAACCAGCTTTGCCCTTGCTGATCCACTGGGTGTGAGGCTCGAAGAGCGAGAAGACCTTTTCTTCGTGTGGGATCGTTTCGCCCTTGAGGATGCGCTGCTCGATGAGGTTGATGTGTTTGTCGAGCATCTCAACAAAGTAGGTCAACTCGACGAGGCGGGAGATTTCAACGGGGCTGAGCGCCAGACTTCTGAGTTGGCCGATGGTGGCGCTGGCTTTGGCACTGAGGGTGTTGGCTTGGTCAAGGTAGACGCGTCCTCCTTGTTGAAGACGATCCTGTTTGTTCGGGCCTCCCTTTTGACTGAGGTTGCCAAGTACACGCATTTGGTTTTTGAGCCCGGCGCTAATCGACTTGTGTTTTCGCCAGCCGGGAATGTCGTGATCATCAGTTAGAGGAACGATAAGATCGATTGTTTTCCGGCCTGCATTCCAGAGCAAGTTGATATCTTTGGGGAAGTTAACATTGGTTTCAAAAACGTAGGTGTCACATTTAGCGATGATCTGTTCCGTGCCGTTATTTTTGAAAGGAGGCTGCGGCCATGCTGCGCCACAATTTTGTTAATGTCGTGCAGGATTTCCTCGGTGATATGGCGGACCATCCACAGCTTGTGGTCGAGTCATTGAGTCGCGCGGTGGACGTCTCGGGTATAGGCAGTCTGCATATTGGATCGGGATGCATTGAGGGATTTGATCGGAGGAACAGTTAGTGATACTCCCGCTTGTGAGCCGGGGCAAGCTGAGTGTTCGGGATTCAGTCGAGCAAGAACAACTGGAATGAAGGCATCTTTATATCTGGTCTCACAACGT
>CAIKHZ010000136.1 GCA_903827375.1 Akkermansiaceae bacterium | reverse complement strand
CTCAAAGCCCGCGGCGGCAAGCCAAAAGGCCGGGCTTGAATACGTTGCGCTCATAGAAGCCGCAACTATGACGCCAACGCTAAGACCCCGCTAGAAAGTTCATACGGTGCTTGGGACCCCGCTTACAAACGCCCAGCGCCTGATCCAGCCCATGCTCATCGCCAATCCCTTCGCCCGGCACCTGACCTTCACCAGCGGCCGCACGCGCACCCGCCGCGACCATGAGAAATACCTGACGCTCATCGACACCATCGCGCTGCTCCACCAGTACCAGCGCGAACCCATCACTCACCTGGTCAAGTCCGAAGCCGGACTGGCAAGCCGCGAAGTCGCCATGCTGCCCGTCACGCTCGATGACATCGAGACCGCCATCGACCTCGCCGACCAGGTCGAGAAGATCATTTCCGGCTACGTCGATAGAAACCTAGCTGCCATGGAAGAGCGTCTCTCCCGTCCCCAGCGCCCCGCCCCAAACTCCCAAGGCGCAACTGAGTAGCGACGTTGCTGGCGCTGGTAGTTATTGGCTATTGGCTGCACCATTTGCCACGGCCGCACCTTTCCGAGGCATCTGGCCACCTGGCCGCCTAACTGAAAATTAACAGGTAACCAATTGGTCACCAATCGTAGTACCATTTTGGCGCATTCTGGCGCATTTTAGCTCACATCACGCCAAGGCGTGATTCAGTTGTTAAAAGCCATCAAACCCTTGTGGCAGTAGTGATTTTACGATTTTAAAGCCAATTTGAAGGGCTGCCAGACTCTAAATTCACCGGACCTCAGATCCGGACAGGCGGATTTCCCGCATCCGGCTCGCCAGTCGATGAGTGCCCGCATGTCAGGCTTGCGCCTTTCACTTCGTGGGACTCGCGGCTGAGTCGTGGGTGATCGTGATCAGGAAGACCAACCCCCGCTCAGCGAACCAGGCATTTGGATACCGGTTGTGGTCCCGACCGTGGTCCCGACCGTGGTCCCGGCCCTTGCGCTTGTCCCGCTTTCGCAGGATGCTGCGCAGCCGCATCCTTACCCATGGGTCGAGACTTTTTGGCACGTTCTGCACGCCGCCGCGGAAGGAATTTGCCCATCCCCGCGTGATCGAGTTGACCCGCTTGATGATGGTGCGGAGGGCTTGCTGCACGATGCGGTCGCGCACGGTCGGGATGCCTAACGGCCGCTTTTCGCGACTGCCGGGCTTTTCGATCCATACGCGGCGCACCGGCTGCGGTTCGTATCGGTCCTCACGCAGCAGGCGCTCAATGACGGGCAGTTCTTCGGCCTCGCGTTGCCGCATGGCTTGGGTCGTGATTCCGTCAACGCCTGCGGCGCGGTCCCTTTTTGTTACCGATGCAAACGCCAGCGCCAGAGTCTTCGGGGAGAAGACCTTGTCGATGAGCGTGTGCCATTGCCTGGCGTCGTTCCCCCTTCCGAGGGCCGCCAGCATCCGCTCGGTCCAGACCATGGTGGAGTCGTGCGATAGCCCTGCCTTGGATCTAAAGTTTATCAATATAGGCATTGGTGGCGATGGACCACCAGGCGGCAATAATCGTTTCAAGCGCGACGTCCTGCCATTCACGGCAACGGCAATGACCGTCGTTTTGGGATGAATGACTCAGGTGGTGCCCTTGTCGAGTGGAAAATTCAGATTCAGGGAATGCGCATCAGCAAGCTCTATCTCGCTGTCTCGCCATGGGCCAATGCCGCATTTTGCTCGCATTTTTCACTGCAATACCCACAATTGCCGGGTTCCTAACGATCATGCACCAATCCCTCCTCATGTCCGCCGGCCTGCTGCTCTGCATCGGCCCTTGCCAAGCCGCTGATGCCGCCAAATCAAGCCCCTTGGCCAAGATGCCTGGCTACGTCAACCTGGCCCTCAACAAAAAAGACGACAAGGGCGACTTCAAGCCCCATCCCATCGCCAGCTCAAACAGCGAGTGCCGTCATGACCTCGCTTTCGCCGCCATGAATGCCATTGATGGCAAAACCGAGAACAAGGGCCACGGCGGTGCTTTCCCCTCCTGGGGCCCGGAACAGCGGAAGGACTTGTGGTTCCAGATCGACTTCGGCAAACAAGTGCTGGTGGACCGCATCGATCTGTTTATCCGCGCCGACTTTCCCCACGACACTCACTGGCATGACGCCACCGTGGTGTTCTCTGACGGCACCAGCGAGAAGATCCAGATTCAGAAGACCGCCGAACGCCAAACCTTCGTGCTTAAACAACCGCATACCCTCATCTGGCTGCGCTTCACCGAGCTGGTGCAGGACGAACCCCTCGGCTGGGCAGCTTGGAGCGAAGTGGAGGTCTATGGCACCGAGGCTCCCGCAAAGCCCAGATGAACACCCATCTTCCTAGCCTAGGCGTTCGGTGTCATAGTACTCAATCCAGTGACGACCTCCATCAAGATAATCGGGGTCTTCTTTTTGATCGTTGGAGCGCTGTGCCTCACCTACGTTTGGGCGGAACTCGCATATCAGTGGACCTTGTACATTTCCTACGGATCCCGGCCTTCCCTAAATCATGTTGATAAGAACTATTTCTCGGTCATTCCCGCAACCGCCCGGATTGGGGCATCATGCGCGGCCGTCGCACTAGCTTTCGCTGTGAATATGCGCTATCGAACTCTCTCTTTCGTCGTAGCTATCGGATGATGATGAGCGTGGTCAGATGCTGAGTTATGCAATGTATGCTTTCGTATGTGCGCAAATCCAAATGCAGGATGCAAATGTCATACCTTTCCAACAACCTATGGACTAACTAAACGGATAGAGTCGCCGAACTGGGAGCGCAGGCGTTCCATGTCTTTTTTCAGAAAGAATATCTCTCGCAAAGCCGCCAAGGCGCAAAGGAAGATGAGTATGAATTGAGGGAAACCTCCTTTGCTCCTTTGCGCGAGGTCTCTTCTCTTATTTGGGTTTCCCAAATCAGAAACCATTTGTTACAAACACCCAAGCCCTTAGGTTCTTACATCTTTGCTAAGTATGAAATACCTGCCAAGAAAGAGTGGACATTTTTTCGATTCTACACCCCCGGGGGGATTGTGGATGAGCCATACCATCCATTTATTGGCGACTTCATGGCTGTTTCCCACCCGGGTTATGGAAGGGAGTTGGTTTCAATGTATGGGCCTATCCCTGAGTATGGACAGGATTATAGGCATATCCGTCTCACGCATGGCGGGAGCATGGCTCTTGATCTCCGGATCTACCAACCGCATCTCAGGCCGTGAGTTCGTTGTCTGGCGCGTGCCTATTACAAGATGCCTGATAAATAATCGCTCAGAAGCCCCGATTGTGTAGAAAATTCACTTATATCAAATCAACTTATGTCAAATAGAATCGTTAGAATGTTCGGAATATGAAACACACACTTCTTGCAGGCATGGCGCTGGTCACGCCTTGGTACCCGGTGATTGGCGCGGATCTTCCGCCACCGGTGGCGGATGTGGATCTGACGCTGGATTTCAAGACTCCGCCCCACGAGGCAAAGCCATGGGTCTATTGGTGGTTCGAGGGCGGCTACGGCAATCCTGAGGGAATGGCCAAGGACATTGCCGCAATGAAGGACAAAGGCATCGGCGGCGTGATGCACATGCAGACGAGCAACCAGGGCGGCAGGCCGGTGCCTAACGAGCCAAAGATGCTCAGCCCGGAATGGGATACCTGGTTTGGCGAGGGCCTGCGCCTGGCCAAGGCTGCGGACATGACCATGGCGGCAAGCATTGTGGACGGATGGAGCCATGGTGGCGGCTGGGTAGGCAAGGAAGATGGTGCCAAGCAATTGGTGTATTCTGAGATTCAAGTCGATTCCCCGGGGTTGCTAGATGTGCCATTGCCCGTGCCGTTGACCCGCCTGGACGTCTATCATGATGTGGCGGTTGTGGCGTTCAAGGAGAAGATCGCGAATCCCCCGATCCCGCAGGAGGTGAAGTCTATCAACGTAAAAAATGACGATACGGGTGATAATTGGCAGGTAATCCATGCGGTGGATGGGGATCCGGACACATGCTGGGGCACCCAAGAGCCGTGCAAGCCCCAATCCCCTGCCCTGCTGGATCTGACGTTCGCCAAGCCGCCCACGGTGACGGCTGCCTTCATCGCCGGCAGGCCAAATGCCGGTCCAAAGGAGGCTGAAATCCTGTCATCCGACGATGGCAATTCGTTCAAGCCAGTGATCCGCTTCACGATGGAACCCGGAGAACAAAAGCGGGTGGAATTTCCCGCGACGAAGGCCCGGTATTTTCGGCTGTCGATTTCCGCCGCCCACACGCCGGACCTGCAATTGGCCGAGTTTCAATTGCTCCGCCAAGGCGATCAACCCCTGCAGCGCAGGGGCATCAAGCATTGGGCGTTCAAGTCGTCTAATTTTTCCTTCTTCGGTTGGCCCCCAAAACCCTATACCGCGTTGGAGGAAGAGTATCCGGAGGACGGCGCTTGCGACGTATCAGCCGCCAATGTGATCGACTTGTCGAAACACCTGAAGCCTAACGGAATGCTCGATTGGAAGTTTCCGGCCGGGCGATGGACGGTGCTGCGTTTCGGCTGGACGCCCTTGGCGGAACCCGCCCGCATGGGCAATGGCGGCGGCTACGAAGCGGATGTGCTCAGCACCAAGTGTGCCGACCTGATGATGGACAACCCTGCCAAACGCATGCATGAGTTGAGCGTCAAGCATGCGGGCGGCGCGCCTATCTACTTTCACACCGACAGCTGGGAAATCGGTCTTGGTGCAAAAGGCCAACAACCGACGTGGACGGGTGAGTTCCGTCAGCGATTCCAAAAATACCGGGGTTATGACCTGATCACCTGGCTGCCCGCGATGGCCCGGCGCATTGTCGATAGCCGCCAGACCACCGACCGCTTCCTGTGGGATTATCGCGCAACAGTGGCGGATCTGCTGGCGGACTATTATGGCCGGATGCAGCAACGTGCCCACGAAATGAACTGCGGCATAGCTTCGGAATCAGGTTATGGCACCTATCCGATTCCTCACATGGACGGACTGAAAGTATTTGGCAGGTGCGACCGGCCGATGGCCGAATACTGGCATGGCAGCCTCACTTGGGCGGCGCAGCTGCGAAACCAAGTGGACGTGGTGCGCACGGCGGCCTCCGCCGCTCGGATTTATGGCAAGCGCTTCGTGCAAGCAGAAACCCTTACCTTCGGCCCAACGGAAGGACTGCTAGAGCATCCCATGAAATACCGCAAGACCCTCCACGAGGCATGGGCACGGGGACTCAACCAAGCGGTGATCCACAAGTACACGCATCAACCGGCTGACGAGAAACCGGGAATGACCGATTATGATATCTTCAACCGGAACTTCTCATGGTGGCCGCTGGCCGATGGGTTTATCGGATACATGGGACGCTGTCAGTATCTGCTTCAGCAAGGGGATTTTGTGGCGGATGCGGCGTATTTCATCGGTGACGGGTCATTCCGCTTCGTGCCTGCCAAAGAGTTTCTCGTGCCGGGGTTGCCTGCCGGCTACGATTACGACGGGATCAACGCCGAGGTGCTCTTCAACCGCGCTGGGGTGAAAGACGGACGGTTGGTTCTGCCTCCCTGCAAGTCAAGTTCTGGAGCGAGTGTTGGATACGGCCCGAGTTATGGGTATCTGGTGCTGACCGATCCGCAATGCGTGACGATGACCGCCGAGACGCTTGGAAGGATCCATCAACTCGTCGAGGCTGGACTGACGCTCGTCGGCAAGCGCCCGCTGCACCCCCCGGGCCTGGGCGATCTGAAACAATCAGAGGCGGTTTTCAAGAGCCATGCTGATGCCTTGTGGGGAACTGATAGCGCCGAGGCAGGTGAAAGGCCCGTGGGCAAGGGCCGGGTGATCTGGGGGAGACTCGTCGCAGATATTCTAGCAAATGATAGACTCGTGCCCGATTGCGAGGCGAGCGAGGCTGGCAAACCGCATGAGCTTTTATGGCTGCACCGCAGGGCAGATTCTGACGAGATCTACTATCTAGCCAATCCGCAGGATCAGGCGGTTCAATTGGCGGTAAGTGTGCGCGCCAAGGGCAGTGTGGTCGAGTTGTTTGATCCACTCGATGGATCCACACGGAACTTGCCGGAAACGAGTGTTGGAGCGGATGGCCGGACCACCGTGGCGCTGCATTTCGAACCGAATCAGGCGTTGTTTCTGGTGCTGCGCGGTGGTACGCCGAGCGCCCCAGCCGGGGTGAATTTCCCGGAACTCAAGCCGCTCATGACCGTCGAGGGGCCGTGGAATGTGACCTTTGATGCCGCATGGGTCAAACCCTTGCCACCTTCCGTTGCGCCGGGGTCCAAGGATGTGACGTTGGTCATGGCGCAACTGACGGATTGGAACCAACGCCCCGAGGAGGGAATCAAAGGCTACAGCGGGGTTGCGATCTATCGGAAATCATTCAGTCTTCCGGCGGGCGTTCGGCCGGATCAGCCCATGGTTCTTGACGTCGGTGCCGTCATGGCGATGGCGAGGGTCGAAATCAATGGGCAGGATTTGGGCGTCGCGTGGTGTCCCCCGTGGCGGGTGTCGATTCCGCCGGGTTTGCTGAAAGCATCCGCCAACCAACTGGTGATCACGGCGGCCAACACATGGAACAACCGCCTGTGTGTCGATGCCGCGCTGCCTGAAAACCAACGTCTGACCCATTGCCGCGTCGGCGGCAACGGCATGCAACCCGCCGGATTGCTAGGTCCGGTGGTGCTTCGCACAGGGATCCCGGTGGCACCTAAAATTTCGGTTAGGTCAGATGCCACCCGTTCCACTGTGGCGGCCAGTCCTGCGGCTCTTGCAAGCGACGGCGTTGCCTCGGCCACCATCACTGTCACGCTCAAGGATGCCAATGGATATCCCGCTGCCGGCAAAACCGTGACGCAGGCCTCAAACCGCGGCACGATGGACACGATTTCCAAAGCATCCGGGCCATCCAACCGTTCCGGAGTGGTGACATTTTCCGTGACTTCCGCAGCGGCAGGCTCGCCCGTCTTCACCGCCACAGATATGTCTGACCATGTGAAGGTTGATCTAACGCCAACGGTGATTTTCACACGCCTCACGTCCTTTACTGAAACCAACTTGAATACTTCGGCTGGCGCAAGTGGCTCGGAGATTCAGAATAACGGCAAACTGGTTCGGGCTTATCAGGATATTTTTTATCTGTCACTTTGTAATCAGCAGAGCTTTTAGACTGTGCAAAGCCAGCAACTGGAATAACCATTAAAACAAGCTGCCGGAGGAATGTGGAAATTCGGGAACAAGTCATGAATCTTTATTTGATGACATAATACTGATATCCGCGGGCGGGTACATGCACATTCAGGTTGATCGAATAATCACGGCTGATAGTAAAAGACTTCGATTCGTCCTCCTGCTCAGCCACCATGGCGGTGCTGCTTAATCCGGTATAGTAAACCGGTATTTTCAATTCCCGTGTGATTGGTGTGTTCAGCGGATTATAAATCATCAATAGTCCATTTTCCTTCCCGGTGGGGTCAACGTGCAGGATTGCATCATAATCACGGCCATCCGGTCTGCGGAGGTGGATCATATCACCTTCGAGAATGGCACGGTGCTTTTTATAGAAGGTTACCCATTTCGTGACAAGTGCTTCTGTTTCGGGTGAATCATAAAGCTGTGGTCCCCGGTAGCATGCCTGAACGCCGGCGCCGAAAAGGTTGGCAAGCCTTTGTCCGTAATGAGGAAGATGCTCTTTTAAAGGTTCGATGGTCGCTGCGGCACCACCGCCATGATATTGTACCAGAGGAACAAACATCCATCCCATCGATGATGTTTTGTCCCAGGTTCCATCGTAGATATTCTGACGTTCAATGATTTCCTGTTGCTCGCGGGGCAATGACCAGTTGGTTTCTCGGTAACCCATGCCGGTTTTATTGCTCCCACTAAGGAAATAGTAATCAGGTACATTCAGGTAAATTCCCCGGGCCCGGCACCATTTATAGAAATCGGTTATTTTCTTGTATTGGTTCCATTGTGAGTCGCCGACTCCATTATGTCCGGGATGATCCGTGGCTGCGCAAATATCGCCGGGATAGGATCCGTCGTGTTCAAGGATATCGAGTCCGGTTTTGGTATAAAAATCGTAGAGCTGCTTAAAATATTTATTTCCCCAATTGCTTTCCAGGCATGGGGAATTGTTGAACCTCGGGGTCATACCCTGAGGCATGACCACATCGTTTCCTCCGCCAACCATGCGGCTCGCGAGAAGGGAATATCCTCCCAGGGCGATGCCTTTGGAATGGGCATACTCACCCAATTTCTTCATCCGGTCGGTATTTTCAGCACTTTCGTTTTCCAGATTAAAACCACTGCCGAATGTCATGATCACCATTTCGAATCCGACTTTCGCACACTGATCGACGGCTTTTTTTACCGCATCATCCTGCGAACTGCTGACGTGCATCAGAATGGGATTTTCGCAGGACCAGGGAGCCATTGCACGCATCAACCGGCGGTGCTCCAACCCCTTGCGCTCACGATCCCAACTATCATGGATCAGCTCCCATATCCGAAAGGATTCAAACGCCTGACCATCTTTAATGGTCTGTGCGGGACCATATTTCGGATAAGTTTCCAGCAGGCACTGGGTGGCACGCTCATAATTTACCTGGGTGGCGTACAGCGGATCCACATTCCAGGCTACGCTCGATCCGAATATACTTTCATTGGACATGCCTCCGAAATTGTAATCCGACTCCACCGTGATATTCGGTAATACCCATGCCACTTTGGGATCTACCACACTTTCGGGTTCGGTAACCGCTAGAATCTCGCTTTTGAAGGTATTGACAAGAATTTCCCTCCCGGTCTGGTTCACAATCCGGATCCACTTTGAAATCACCGGCATCCCGTCAAATATTTCATAGTGAACCTCGGCAATGATATCCTTCAGATATTTCTCTTCCGGAAGTTTCAGGGCAACCTCATCGAGCCGGTAGCGGAAAATTAGTTCCTTTCCCGGTAATGGCCAGGGGAGGTCCTTCGGCATCCATTCCAGCCTTTTTTTCCAGGGAAACCTTTCTTTAACTACCCCGACTGAGTAATCCACCAGTTTAAATGACGCGGGATCTGCCTCCATTTTTGCCAGCCACTCAGGTAGCAGGTAATTATGAATCGGCTGCCCGGTAAGTCCCCCGATGGCAAACTTTTTCCCGTTGATAGAAATTTCCGCTTCGGGCCTTACCGATCTGAGGAACGATTCACTGTTACTTAACAGCTCGAGTCCGACAGTGGCTCCATTGGGCTTGATGGAAAAAGTACGGGCAACGATCCCGTTGCTGAAAACTAACTGACCTTCCTCCGTCCGGCAAAGATTGGTTTTTGCATCGGTCCGGGATATCAGCCAATCGGCTTTAACAGCTGATTTTTGCTTGTTCCAGAGCGGCAGATCATTCAGGTTTTGCCCAACAACCTGCGAAATGCACAGCACAAAGGTTAGCAGGGCAAGTGACCTGAGGGGATAGTTGTTTGTGAATAGTTCAGTTTTCATCATATCTATTTTTCGCAATACCTTGATGGCCCACAGGAAGAACAAGGCGGCCGATTCCATTCTGATTACAGTGGCTGTGAGGATCAACCAGAACGCTGAGCCTGCCACCCTATCACTGCGTCAAGCAATGATGTTGCGAATGCTATGAGAATGGCATGAATCATGCTATTGGAACGAACGAACAGTGTAATCAGTACGGGCTAGAGGGTTTCCGAGAAATGGAGTTTTGTCGAGTCGAAATATTTTATAGTTTCACAAACGGTTGAAAGGCGGGTCATCCAGATGATACCGATAGAATGCGTAAAGGTCGTTAGCCTCGTCTGCGACCAGCGAGCCGAAGTAGCGCCCGTGATACAAGCCCTGGCCCCAACTCGAGCCGACATAGTCTTCGGTGCCGGTGCCGCAGAGGGTGGGCCACTGGCCGTCGCCATCCAGATCGGCCTTCGGGTCACTCGGGATCGCTCGGATGAATCCGTCCTCTCGATTTTTCTCGATGACACCTATATCAGCTTGCTGTCCGGCGAGAAAAGGGAGATGACTGGCTGCTTCGCGGACGATGACTTATAGGGAGAGCGGCCCGTACACAAGGTTCGGGGCTGGAATATCAAGGAGCAGTGAATATGAAAACCGGAATGAAAAACATGAGAAGATGGAAGGAATGTGCCGTGTTGAGTGCGGCGATGATGTTGCTGGGCAACACCCAGAGCGCGACGGCGGACACGAGCGTGCCGCCGCTGGTGCCGTGGCCGAAGTCCGTGACCCTGGGGCAGGGGACTCTGAAACTTAAGGCGGGCAGCCGGATTGTCGCGGCTGCCTCGTCGCTGGTGCCGCTGGCGCAGGTGCTGGCCGACGAGATCGCGCGCTTGGGCGGCCTGCAACTCAAGAGCGCCTCCGACGCCCCGCGCAGCGGCGACATCGTGCTGCGCCTCGACCAAGCGCTTACGGGCGAGGCCTATCAAATCGTCACCCAGGATCAGGTGGTGGTTAGCGGCGGCAATTACGCGGCTGTGGCGATGGGAACGGTCACGCTGCTGCAGGCGGTGAAGATCGAAGGCGGCGCGTGCAGCATTCCGGCCGTCACCATCAAGGATGAGCCTCGTTACGGTTATCGCGGACTGATGCTCGATGTCGCGCGCAAGCCCCACTCCATCGACTCGCTGCGGCAGGTCATCCAGCTTTGCCGCCTCTACAAGGTGCGCTACTTGCATCTGCACCTGACGGACAATGAGGCCTTCACATTCCCCTCGACGGCTTTTCCCCAACTGGCCTCGCGCAACCAATCGTACAAGCTCGACGAGCTGAGGGCGCTGGTGAAGTACGCCGACGAGCGTGGGGTGACCCTGGTGCCGGAACTGGAGGCACCGGGCCACTGCGGCGCGATGCAATCCACCATGCCCGACACCTTCGGGATGATCGGGCCCGACGGCAAGCCCGTCAGAATCAACTGCCTGAATTTCATGAATCCCAAGGTCTATCCCGCGCTGGACACTCTGGTGGGGGAGATGTGCGACGTGTTCCGCAGCTCGCCCTACATCCACATCGGCAGCGACGAGGCTTGGTTGGGCGAGATCGGCCCGCGTCCCGAGACGGCGGCGTATCTCAAGGAGCACAATCTCTCCAGCGTGCATGAGCTTTACACGGAGTATATCGCGAAGATGAATGAGACCGTCAAGAAGCACGGCAAGCAGACGATCGTGTGGGAGGGCTTCGGCGGCACGGGCAGCAAGAGCTTCAAGATCCCCACCGACGTGATCGTGATGGAGTTTGAGGTGCGCTACAACCCGCCGCAGGACCTCATCAAGAACGGATACCCCGTGATCAACGCGTCGTGGACCCCGCTGTACGTCGTCAACGGCCATCAACAGACGCCCGAGCACCTCTTCGGCTGGGAGATGTCCCGTTTCGGCCAGGTGGGCGACGATTGGGAAAAAATTCATTGGACCAAGGTCGATCCGACACCCCTGTTGACCGGTGCGCAGATGTGCGCGTGGGAACAGCCCGAGTGGCTGGAGATTCCGAGCCTGCGCAAGCGCGTGGCTGCGATGAGCCAGCAGGTCTGGAGCCCGGGCAGCGGAGGGGACTATGCCGCGTTCGCCCTACGCCTGGCAGCCACGGAGTCGATGCTCGACCGGATGCTGTATGGTTTCACCCTAGAGGTCGCGCAGGCCAAGTGCCTAAGCGAGTGTGTCTCAATCTATCAGAAAGAAGCGACGGTCACGGCCCGTCCGCTGAGCGAGGGGCTGTCGATCCGCTACACGCTCAACGGTCAGGAGCCGGCGCCCGACTCGCCGCTGCTGGAAGGACCGCTCAAAATCACCGAGAAGAACGGCGTCGATCAGGGGCAGCAGAACGCGCCCAAATCGCTGCGCACGACGCTGCGCGTGGCGGCGTTCCGCGGCAGCGCGCCGGTGGGCTCGCCGCGCATCGCGTTCCTGGACAATTACGATTACCTCCAGCGCCTGCCCAAGGCCGTCACGCTGAAAATTTACGACAATCCCGGCGGCGCGATCAAGCGCCCCGACATGTCGCAGCTCAAGCTGCTCGCCGAGAAGATTGAGCCACACGTCTGGCCAAACGCGGTGCAGGATCTGCCGGAGCACAGCGTGCTGGTGTACAAGGGCAAGATCGATGTGGTGGCCGACGGACAGTACGAATTCGGCCTGCGCAGCGAGCGCGGCGGCTCTCAGCTCTACATCAACGATGAGCTTGTGTGCGATCGCAGCGGCCAGAGCAACTGGGACTACACCACAGCGACGGCCAAGCTGACCAAGGGGTCGGCGAGTTTCCGTGTCGAGTGTTACCTGGCCGCTCGCAGAGGCTTCTTCGACCTTTGGATGGTCGATCCGTTGACCAAGAAGCCGATGGAGTGGACCAAACTGCTGATTCCTTTGGATCAGAAATGATCGAGGCCCGATGGTTCGGAACTGTCGCCGAAAACTTTGGCTGCGTAACTTTTTGGTAAAAGTTTTCAGGATGAATTTGGAGGCTCAGACATCCTGAACTGGATGGAAAGGGTAACTCGAGAAAGTTGGCCGCTTCGGCAATACCACGCAAAGCGAATCGGGATGGTCAGGAATCCGCACATGCTATTCAAAGCGGAACCAATTCACGCTTTGCGCGGCTTCGCGCGGAAATACCAGATAGACAGCGTGGATGCCGGTGACCCCTATCTCGGCCTTGGCCTCGGTTTGGCCGTGGCGGAAGCTGCCGATGACTTTTCCTTCCACCGAGTCGAGGCGCACTTCCATCGCCACTCCGGTGGCAGCGGTATTGGCCGGGCTCTCGGCTTCCAACGGCAATCCGGGCACGCACGCGGTTTGGCCGAGTTTCTCGGCTTGGTCGAAGCCCGCCTTGCACCAGAAGTTTCCCAGGCCCGCAGTGAGCGGCTGGTACTTCGCGTTGTTCTGGTTGAGTTTGATGACCAGCGTGTTCCATCCTAACAGGACAGGCACATTGGCCGCCTTGCGGCCGGGCGAGTTCTCGCTGATGACCTGTTTGCCGTTAAGCCACACTCTAACACCCGAGGCTTGGTCGATGATCAGCGGGATCTGGTCGGTGGCTTTTTCCGCCTGGAAGGAGCCCCGCAGGTAGGCGCACGAGTTTTCCTGGCCCTCGCCGTTGATGATGTCCAGATCGGCAACGCCCAGTGGCGAGATCACGCCGCCCTTGGAGATGGTCGATTTGAGAAACGGCTTCCAATGGACCTTGTCCGCTGCCGTCTCGGGATCAAATGGCATGTCGAAAAGCTCCTGCCCTTGTTTGCCGCTCACATGATAGGACGGGCTGATTTCCCAGCGCTCGATCACCCGCCAATTTTCGCCGGGTTGCTCGCGCAGCGGGGTGGCGACGATTTCGGTGCCGTAGCGTTGTCGGCCCTGGAAGTAGTTGATAGCGGCCACAATCTTTTTCGGGGCCTGTTTGCCGAAGTCGATGTTGGCATACTTCGTCCACGCGCCCTGCTCGATGTGATGCACATGGGTACTGCCATAGTTGCGGGCGTGATAGATGCGGTCGTTGTCCTCGGCCTGGATCTTGCGCATCGCCAGGCGCCGCTCGATCGCGCCCAGGTCGAACGGATATTCGTTGGTCCGCAGTCCGATATTTTCCATGGGGATCGGCTTGAAGCCGAGCTTGAGTGCTGGCGAGCCGGGCAGCACCGCGTAATCGCCCCAAGTGCGATCCCACGGCTTGTTCTTGAAGACGAACTGGGGGTCCTCGCAGACCGAGTGCTTCTCGGCACCCCAGGTCCGGTAGCCGTCGATCTTGGGCGAGGCTGGCCAAAAAACGTTGAAGTCGAATTCCTTGACCATGTCCTTGCCGCCGCCGGTGTAGTAATCCTTGACCTCGCAGGCGAAGATGTTATGGGTGTTAGATATATCAAAGACAGCCCGCCCGTAGGGTTCCGCCGTCACAGCGCGGTTCATCCGGCTGTCGGCAAGCACGTTGTTATCGGCCATTTGGTGCTGGCCCTTGAGCATCCAGCCACCGGTGGCGTTGCCGCCCTGAATGAAATAGAACACGCAGCCGCGCATCGTCCAATAGTCCACGCCGTCGTCGGGATGCACACCGTGCGCCCAGCCGTCCCAGTCCACATCGGCGTGGACGTCGTGGACCGCGTTGTATTCCCACAGGCAGTCGCGCCCGGGCCACCAGCACTGCAGCGCGCCGTAATCCGAACTGTCGCGACAGACCAGTGCCACGTCGTTGTAACGCACGATGTTGTTATTGCAGTACCGGAACTGGTATTGGTTTTCGTCGGTCACCTCGATGCCGTAGATCTTGTCGCCCTTGTTCCACGGCCAGCCGTTGTAGCCGACGCCGTAGCGCGGCGCGCGGCGGAGGTAGTTGTTTTCTACCGTGTTGCGGCCGCTCTGCCAGAACTGGATGGCCGCGCCGTGGCCCATGTGCATGCCGCTGTTGAGCACGGCATTGTTATAGATTTTGTGACCGAAGTTGACGTTGGCTTCCAGGGGCGTCTTGAACGGCGGCACTCCCGGATTGTAGCCGTTTGCAAACACGCCGTTGAATCCCGAGTGGTCGATCAGGCAATTGGAGATTTCGCAGTCCTGGGCGAAGTGCTGCATCACCACCCCGATCCATCCAGATCCTAGCAGCTTGCAGCCGCGCAGGGTGATCCGGCTCGCATTCTCGATGCGCACCAAGCCCTCGATGTTGCCGTCATCATGCACGCCGACGGCCGGAATGGCAAACGCCTCGAAGGAATCGGTGCCGATCATCTCCAACAACTCAAAGCGCAGGTTGCTCACCGGCTTGTCGGCGGCCGACCCGCGGATGTCAAGCAAGCGCTTGAGGAAGGGCACCACGACCGTGTGGTCCTTGGGCTCGCCCGTCACCGGCCGGTAATAGACATATCCTTCCTTGCGTTGCGGGCACCACTCGCCCGGCTCTGTTAGTAAGCCCAGAACCCCGCGGATGTAGCGCCTCGCCCCCATCCCGCCGAAATACCCCGCGCCGCCGGCGCTGGAAATTTGGCCGGTGTTAGGGTCCACGCCGGTGATCTTGGCGGTGTCACCAAACCAGTTAGGCCCCAGGAAGCCGACAATCTGGGCGTCGGAAAACTCCCACTTGCGCCACGCTTCGGGCACCTTGCCGCCTTCGCACCAGCTCACGCTGTAGCCATCGCCGTCCTTAGGGAAACGCGCCATCACCGCCGGTTGGTCGTCCACGATAAGTTGATAGAGCGGCTTGTCCTTGGCGATCGGCGCGCGCCAGATGTTGTCCTTGACCTTTTCCCACTGGGTGGCCGCCTGGCCGCCGTAGAGCTTCACGCCTTCCTTGGTCGAGCCACGGTAGATGACGGTGTGGCCGTCGCGCCCGCTGTCGCGCTCGTCAAAGCGCAGCGGCTCCGAGTGATAGTAGCTGCCCGGCGCGATCTCGACGACCACATCGGTCTGCATCCCGCCGGCGATCTTTCCGCGCACAGCGTCGCGAGCCTTGGTGAGTGTTGCAAAAGGCTGGGCGATAGTGCCCGCGGCGGCGTCATTGCCTGCCTGGGCGACATAGAAATCGGCCGCACAAACCTGTCCGACACAGGCAGGCAACAGGCACAAAGCACCAATAATGGATTTTAGGGAAGGCATCATGAGGATCAGTTGAAATCGGGTGACTTGAAAATGACTGCTGCCACCACCACCAGCGAGCTTAATTCTAAAATCAAAAAATATCACTCAGCAATCATCAATCAGAAGGCAATGGAAAATTCTTGCAGTCACCACGTTTGCTCATTTCTTAATACGCTGGGTTCAGTTAGCGCTTAAGGGGCTTGGCCCCCTCGCTGCCGGGAATTGGAACTCAGCAAACGACCTCAAATCGAGGTTTCTCCAGAGCAAACTCAATTCCATGAAAATTGCGCTAAATCGTCAATCGAGGCCAAGATGACCACGGATGAAGAGGAATTTCGCGGGAGGCAGATTAAAATCTACAATCCGGGCTTGCTCCGGGGCCTTAATGCCATTATTTCTCTTGAAAGTGTTGTTTGGTTTAAATGTTTGTTCAAAACAGACGGTGTGGGTGCACTGTCCGATCAACCAGCGCCATTTTTTCTAACATTTTAACGGAGAAATATCCGCCGCCGGCACCACGACACCCTCAATCGCATGAATTTTGATTTGCAAATTCTGAAGTTCCTTAACGGCCTAGCCAACGACAAGGGCTTCTGTTATAGTTTGGCAACCACTCTGGTAAGTAACGCATTGTTGCTCAGCACGCCCCTGCTTGCCTGTCTTGCGTTGGTTTCGCTTTCGCAAACTTCGCCGCTGCACAAGAGCAAGATCGTGTTGGGTTATGCAGGGGTTCTGGTCAGTGTTGTCATTTCAGTTTACTGTCAAGGTCATTTATTTGTACACATACGGCCAATCTTGGACCATTCATTGAACCTTCCGAACATCGTTGACTGGCCTCCAAATGCGTTTGGCCAAAGGCAGTATTCGTGGCCAAGTGATACGGCGACACTCTTTTTTGCAATTAGTTCTGTCGTGTTTATTCAAAACCGTGGACTGGGAGTGTTATGCCTCATTTGGACTTTGCTCACGGTTGGGTTCAGCAGGATTTCATTGGGCTTGCACTATCCAAGTGATATCTTGTCGGGGCTGGTTTTGGCATTCATCTTGGTATATGCATTTACCCATCTGAAAGCCGCGCAAGACCATATACAGCGGTTGATGTTGAAGTACGACGCAAAGTCGGGCCTTTTCCATATGGTTGTCGTATTGTTCTGCGCAGAAGCGTACTCGCGATTTTCCAACTTACAGGCGATCTATGACGCTGTGATCCACCTCGGAAATGGCGCCGTGTGATCGGGTGTGGCCAGAAATCTGGCTGGCCGTCCTATAGCTGATCGGGCACGCGCCACCGCACCGATGGGGTCAGTCCTCGCATGGTAACATTTGTTTCAGGCATTGTGCTTCCGCCCACAGCCGACAGTTAGGGAATCCGACTGACTCGCTCCGTTGTCGAAAGCGAGGTCGAACACTGAGTTCTGCGGGGGCGGTTGTTCCTGACGCGGAAATGACTCCAGCGGGGCCCAAAGGGCCCTCGATAACTGAGGAAAGCGGTGGCAACCCTTAG
This sequence comes from Akkermansiaceae bacterium, assembly GCA_903827375.1. GTDB lineage: Bacteria > Verrucomicrobiota > Verrucomicrobiia > Verrucomicrobiales > Akkermansiaceae > Luteolibacter. Next base: position 18,344 of record CAIKHZ010000136.1, on the reverse strand, counting down.
AGTCCTTGAAAAGCCAAAGTTAATGTCGTTAGGTCAAGTTTTCTTCTCTTTGGGGGTTCGGCGAGCTCAGCCGAGCGGTCTTCAAGTTTTGCGTCTTGTGTCTGAGGCGCAGCCTCGCTAGTTTCTTTCTGAAGACCCGAAAATTCTGAGCCAGCCTGAGCCAGAGCAAGCAAGTGTCAGTCCGCACTATTTGCACATTTCCGCGATGTGCCCCTGGAATCTCCTTGACCAATCCCTTGATAGTTTCACATAACTAACTAACATCTATACGCAAACCGAAATTCAGCCAATGAAACTTCATCCATTCTTCCGCCACATGCCTATCCTTGCACTCCGACCCCGGTCACAACCCCTACCAGTCAACCTGAAAATGGCGGGACTTGTGCTGGCGTTATCGGCCTCCATCCTGGCAGCCGACATCACCAGTGAGTTTGCCAAGCCGCCGTCCAAGTACAGGCCGACGCCGCTCTATTGGCTGAATGGCAAAATTGAGAATTCGGTGATCGATTCCCAATTGACCAGCTTCCGTGACAAGGACGGCTATGGCAGTGTGGCCATCCTGCCAGTCACCGAATACAAGGAGGCCGAATTCATGGAGAGATACGGTCACATTCTCGCCAAGCTCGACGAGCTGGGCATGTGGGCGATTTTCTGCGACGACCAAAGTTTTCCGTCCGGGACTGCTGGCGGCGAAATCGGCAGGAGCCATCCGGAGTTTTGTTCCCGCCAGATCAACAAAAGCGAACAGGATGAGGCCGGCCCCAAGGACTATCAGGCGGATGTGCCAGCCGGTGCATTGATGGGTTGTGTGGCGATGAACAACAACGACCATGCCCAGCGCATCGACATCACCTCGGGTGTTAGCAACGGCAAGCTCTCATGGAAGGTCCCCGCAGGCAATTGGAAGATCATGACGTTTGTCTCGCGCCGGGATTTGGACATGAACCACAAGGATCCCAACAAAAACCTCGATTATCTCAACCCGGCGGCCGTCGATAAATGGATCAGCCTCACCTACCAGCGGTTCTACGACAAGTTTCCGACACATTTCGGCACGACCATTAAGAGTTCATTTTACGATGACATCTCGCTCTATCAGGCCAGCCCCGACGTCTGGAACGGCAACGACCGCCGCTGCTGGACAGATGGATACAATGCGCTGTTCAAAGAGAAATTCGGCATGAGTCCGGTCGAGTTCTATCCGGCGATGTGGTATGACATCGGCCCAGCAACGGCGGCCGCCAGAAGCATGCTCTTCGGCTTGCGCGCGGAATTGCTCTCGGTTAGTTTTGTCAAACGGGTGGCCGACTGGTGCGCGGCGCACAAGATCGACGCCTCCGGTCACCCGGCCGGCGACTACGAGGTGTCGCCGATGGGATTTTCCGGCGATGCGCTCAAGTTCTATCAGCACGCGCAACGCCCGCTGCTCGACGTGATCGGTGCCTATGGATCCAAGCGAGACGGCTACAAACTGTCTGGTTCTGCGGCGTTTATTTACGACAAGCCGATTCTGCAGTGCGAGACCTACGGCGCTTTCGAGGGCTGGAAGGAGGCTAACTTCACGCCGGACCTGCTCTATCGGACGGCCATGGAACTCTATGCCCGCGGCATCAACCTGATTATCCCGCACGGAGTCTGGTATGCCCATCCCAATGTGCCAACGCCGCCGGAAATTTCCTCGCGAAATCCGATTGTCGCAGCCAGCCTTCCAGCATACAACACGTGGGCCGCTCGCTGCCAACTCATCCTGCAGGGTGGCCGCCATGTCGCGGACATTGCGGTGCTCTATCCGATCACGGCAATTTATGCCGATTGTTATTTCGGACAGGAAGGGACGGACCCCGAATACCTGAACGTAGGCGAGCGGCTAACCCATACCATCCGGCGGGACTTCACCTTCATGCATCCCGAAGTGCTGGATGAGAGATGCACGGTCGATGCGGCAAACCATACGCTCAATCTCAACAACAAGGTCAATTATGAGCAATACAAGGTCCTGATCCTGCCCGGCAAGCATGAGCCAGGAGCGATCAATCTATCGACTCTGCAGAAGGCCAAGGAGTTTTACGACCATGGCGGCACGGTCATCAGCACCGCCAGGCTGCCGGTGAAGTCCGCCGAACTCGGCAAAGACGCACAAGTCGCGAAACTGGTCCAAGACATGTTTGGCCTCGATGCCAACAAGTCCGGACACCCATATACCAAGAACAGCAACGCCGCTGGAGGCAAGGCCTATTTTGTGCCTAACATCGACGAGGGGGTTGAAGGCACCAGCCGCTTGGCAGCAGTCCTCAATGAAGCAGTGGGTGTATGGGACGTTCGATTCGAGGAAGACATCGCCATCAAGAGTGCGAAGGGCAAGCTTGCCTATATCCACAAGCTGCGGGACAACACGGATTATTACTTCTTCGCCAACTCAAGCGACGACGTCATCAACACCTGGGTGCGGCTCAAGGGAAAACTGCAACCGGAAATCTTGAATCCACATACCGGTGAAACGAGTGCCGTATCATTTCAAAACCTCAAGCAAGACGGACAGGACGTCACCCGGATCCAACTCAAACTTGACCCAAACACATCGGTTTTTGTCAGAAATTTAAGTTCGATAGGTGAGGGGAGCCAGAGATAAGGCAAGGAAAGGAACTCGTTGTCGGGTTCAAACTTGGCGACAAGGTTGGCAAGAAGTCATGGTTGCCTTACAAGCAAACCGATTCTCTTCTATCTGTGACCCTGCAATGACCGACAAGTTCAGTGTAGCAGCGCCCAGATCGGCTGCGGCCAGATGCCGAAGAGCAGCACCGCAACAGTTAGGACGGCAATGCAGACGGCGCTGATCGGCGGCAAGTTGATGGGCGTTGCATCTGCCGGCGGCATCCACCACATTGCACGGATCACCTTGAAGTAGTAATAAAATCCGGCAGTCGCTGCGATGGTGGCGATTCCCACAGCCCACCACAGGTGCGAATCGACGGCCAGAAAGAAGACGAAGAACTTGCCGATGAACCCTGCGGTGAGCGGCACCCCGGCGAGGGCAGCCAATAGAACGGTGAGAGCTAGGGCTAATCGCGGATTGGTGGTGCCGAGGCCATTGAAATCGGTGATATTTTCGCCGTCGCGCTGGATGCGCACTTGGGCAAGCACGAAGAACACACCGAGTGTCATGAGCAGATAGGTGGCGAGATAGAACGAGACCACCATGGTGGACGTCAGCTCGGAATCTGAAGGTTGCCAAGCGGCGAGAGCCAGCAACAGGAAGCCAGCGTGGGCGATTGAGGAATACGCCAGCAGTCGCTTAAAGTTGGTTTGAGCAATAGCGGCCAAATTGCCGAACAGCAGCGTCGCACAGGCAAGCACCCCAAGCAGCCCTAGCACCGGCCCCCTCGTCACCGGACCGGCCAGAAACGGCTCCAGGAAACGAATCATCAGGATAAAGCCTGCAGCTTTCGAGCCGACTGAGAGAAAGGCGGTGGTTGGGGTGGGAGCCCCCTGATAGACATCGGGGATCCAGATTTGCATTGGCACGGCACCGACCTTGAAGCCGAGGCCGACCATCACCAGCGCAACGCCGAAGAGCAGCGGAACCTGATGAATGGTGAACAGCCCACTGATGATCGGAACTGAGGAGAACATAACAGATTCCCGAAGACGATTCCCGATTTCAAGCAAGTTCATCGTGCCGGTGCTGCCGTAGATCCAAGCGATGCCATACACCAGAAACCCGGTGCTCAGTGCGCCGAGAATCAGATATTTCACTCCGGCTTCGAGCGAACCGATGTTGCGGCGCATGTAGGAAACGAGGATGTAGAAAGTGATAGTAACCAGTTCGAGGGCGACAAAGGCGCCGGCCAAATCACGGGCGGAAGCGAGCCACATCATACCGGCGCAGGCAAATACCGGCAGCACGTGGTATTCACCCGTGCCAGCTTCCGAGCCCGGATGATCGGTGAATTGCACCAGCACTTTCCGGTAATCCACCCCCATCAGCAGCACCAACAGCGTGCATAACAAGGCGAATATCTTATAGAATCGCGCCAGGCCATCAAAGGTGTAGAAATTCCACAACGGCCACTTCGCCCAAGCAGCATCTGGCTTGGCGTCTGGACCAATAGCCAGACAAGTCAGACCGAGGATGCCTGCGAGGCCAATCGCCCCGGCAATGCCCACCCAGCCCTTGGCTTTGGACGGAACAAACGCTTCGGCCATCAGCAGCGCTATGCCAAGGGTCACGGTGAGGGCTTCAAGATAGTAGGCTGGCATGGTGGGGGGAAAGTATAATTCCTAAATTCGAATTTCTAAACGGAAGATGAGAAAATGAGGAGGCATGGATTTCTTGGTTCAGAAATTAAAACTCAGTGCTTGGGAGTTATGGCTTTATTTAAGGAGATTGAGCAAAATGTTAGGATAGAGACCGACGGCGAGCAGCACGATGATGAGCAGTAGCGCAGGGATTCTATCAGTTAGAGAAATATCAGGGGCGCTGGAAGTGAGGGTACCGGCCGGGCCTTGGAAGATATTGCGATAGGCGCGCAGCATATAGACGGCGGAGATGACCACGCCCCAGATCGCGAGGATGCAGGTGACTTGGACCGGGCCGAGGCCGCTGGTGCCGTCATATGATTTGAAGGCGGCAAGGAACACCAGCACTTCGCCGGCAAAGTTGGCGAGGCCGGGCAAGCCGATGGAGGCCATTGCGGCAATCCCGAACATGAATGCCAGGGCCGGGGCGGATTTACCCAGCCCGCCAAGGTCTGCGAGATCGATCGAGCCAGTGCAGCGCTCGATGCGGTCAGCCAATCCAAACAGCAGGGCGATGGAAATACCGTGGGCGAACATCAGCACGATGGCTGCGGAGCGAGCCAGCGGGTTCTCAGGAAACGCGATAAGCGCCGCCACCGCCAGAAAGATATAGCCCATGTGCATCACCGAGGAATTTCCCAGCATCAGATCCAAGCGCTTTTGCGAAACGGTGACGTAGCCAACCCACAAGATGTTTCCTAGCAATAGAAGCAACAGCGGATTGAGCCAAGCTTGCAGGCCGTCGGGCACCAGCGGAATCGCTAACCGCAACAGGCCGTAAAGACCAAATTTTTTCAGCACGCCGGCATGCAGCATGGCGATGGGAGCCGGTGCGCTGGCGTAGGCAGGTGCGGCCCATGAGTGAAAGGGAAACAGCGAGACCAGCGTGCCGAAGCCGACAATGAGCAGCCCGGCGATTCCTTTTTGCGCAACGGGATCTATCCTGCCAGCATCGGCCATTTTGCCCATGTCGAACGTGCCAGTTAGATTTGCCAGCCAGACCAAACCGGCGAGCAGAACGATGGAGCCGAGGCCCAGATAGATAGTGATTTTCCATGCGGCGGCCCGGCGCTCGCCGCGGCCGAGAATACCGATCATGAGGAAGGTGGGGATCAGGGCGAGTTCGTGGAAGGCATAGAAGAAGAACAAGTCGGTGGCGGCAAAGGCCCCCAAAGCGCCACCTGACAATAACAGAGATGAGCCGTAGTAGAGAGTCTCGCGGCCTTCCGGTGCCTTGCCGGATAACACCGCCGCCAACGTCACAATGGCCGTCAACAATACCATCACCACACTCATCCCGTCAGGAAAACCAAATGCCAGATGGATCGCCGGCTTGGCCAACACTGGCTCCGAAAATATCCAACAGGGGCAATGCCAGGTCGCGGCAGCATATAGGGCAAGTGCCAGATTCAGTGCTGCGGCACCGACGGCAGTGAGCCGCGCTGGCGCACCGAGCAGGATCGCAAGAAACGCAGCAAGGGGGAGAAAGACGATGAGTGCGAGCATGGGCGTTAGATGAACACAGTTAGGTAAATGACTAGGATAACGCCGAAGCCGAAGGCAAAGGCATAGGCCTGCAGGTTACCGGATTGGACGCGGCGGAATACATTGCCGATGCCCTCGGCACAGCGGGTCAGGCCGCCGACCAACAGGCCGTTGATTAGGAATTCGTCGAAGAAGTGAATGACGGCGGCCAGGAAATTCTGGAAGTAGCGGATAAGGATGGTGTCATAGAACCAATCGAACTTAAAGCGGTCCCGCAGCAAGGGGATGCATACGGGGTCTTTTTCCTTGCCGGCATAGAGGAGCCAACCGGCCAACACACCGATGAGCAAGGCCGCCAGCGAAATTCCGGAGACGATATTCAGGTGGATAGAGTCGCTGTGATCTTCTGGCAAAGCCGGCGAGAAACGATTGAGGAAGGAATAGCCGGAGAGCAGTGCGAGCAAGGCTAACAGCCCGAGTGGCACCAACATCAGCGGGCCGACCTCATGGGCGTGCTCCGCGTTTTCTGAGCGATGCTTGCCGAGGAAAGCCACGACAAACAGGCGTGTCATGTAAAATGGTGTGAGTGCGGCAACAAGTGCCCCGACCCAAAACAATGGCGAGCCGGCCTTGTGCGCGGCATCCAGAATCAGCTCCTTGGAGAAGAATCCCGAGGTGCCGGGCACTGCGATGAGCGCCGCACACCCGGCAGCAAACGTCAGGGTCGTCAGCGGCATCTTTTTCACAAGGCCGCCCATTTTCCAGATATCTTGTTCGTGGTGGCAGGCATAGATAACCGCTCCGGACCCGAGGAACAATAACGCCTTGAACCAAGCATGGGTAAAGAGGTGGAACATCCCCGCGTCGCCAGCCACAAATCCCACAGCCATGACCATGTAGCCGAGTTGCGAGAGCGTCGAGTAGGCGAGCACGCGCTTGATGTCGTCCTGCTGGGTGGCCATCAGCGCGGCTAACAATGCTGTGATACCGCCGGTCCAAGCGATCACATCACTTGCTGGAAGTTGTTCGAAAACCTCTGTGCCGAGGGTCGTTTGCACGCGGAAAAGCATATAGACACCGGCTGCGACCATCGTCGCCGCGTGGATCAAGGCCGACACCGGGGTGGGGCCTTCCATGGCATCGGGCAGCCACACGTGCAACGGCACTTGGGCGGACTTGCCAACTGCGCCGCAGAAGATACACAGCACGGTGGCGGATACTACGCCGACCCAGATACTGGGATTGGCGGCACGGAATGCCTGGAGGCCGGGCTGCATTTGGTCAAACGTGAGATGACCGGTAATGCCCCACAGCATGAGGATGCCGATCATGAAGCCAAAGTCGCCGATACGGTTGGTGATGAACGCTTTTTTGGCGGCATCTGCGGCGCTTTCCTTCTGATACCAGTGGCCGATGAGCAGATAAGAACTGAATCCCACCAACTCCCAGAAAATAAAGGTCATGATGAAGTTATCAGCAAGCACGATGCCCGTCATCGAAAACATGAACATCGACAAACCGGTGAAGTATCGCGCCTTGCCTTCGTCATCCTTCATGTACGCCAGCGAAAACACATGCACCGCCAACCCCACGCCGGTGACCACTAACATCATACCAGTGGACAACGCATCGAGCTTGATGCCGATATCCAAGTGAAAGTCGCCAATGCTTGCCCATGCAAACGCAGCCGTGCCCTCGGTGCCCATCAGCATTACCGCTAGGACAAAAGTGGCCAGAGCGGAGGCAACCGACACGATGGGGGCCAGCCCGGTCCGTTTCAAAACGAGTTGGTTAGCCGCAGTGACGGCCAACGGGAGGAAGAGAAGAAGCCAGGGAAGAAGATGGTTCATAGGCGGGAAGGTGGATTGAGTGGCATGCTGACAGCTTCGTGCTAGTTAAACTTTCCAGATGGGGGCTCCAAATGTTTGGGGTAGAGGCGGGCGTAAAATGGAAAAGCTTGTCGGCGATCTCAGCCTTTCATGCTGGTGAGATCATCGGTGCTGAGGGTTTGGCGGGCGCGAAACAGGGCGACGATGATGGCCAAGCCAACGGCCACCTCGGCGGCCGCCACCGTGATGACAAAAAACACCAGAATTTGGCCGTTAGATTCGGGCAAGCCGTGGCTGGGATGGAAGCGCGAGAATGCGACCAGAGTGAGATTGGCCGCGCTGAGCATGAGTTCCAGACACATGAAGATGACGATAATGTTGCGGCGCAACACCACGCCAGCCAGTCCGATGGCAAACAGCAGGCCGGAGACAAGGAGGTAGTTGTTGAGAGTGGCCATGAAAGGATCGTTTAAGGATATGAGTTATTGAGGTGAAGACAAATGACCAAAAGGTGCAAAAAATGAGAGGGCAGCGGATAGGCGCCTCGGGGCGCACTCTACTGACAACTGATAACTGACAACTTTCTTCATCTTGTGTCCTGTGTCTTCTATTCTTGTGTCTTCTTGGAGAGGGTGACGGCCCCTACCGTGGCCACGAGGAGCAGCACACCGATGATTTGCAGCGGGAGATTGTAATCGGTGAACAAAGCGCGTCCAATCAGATGCACGTCCGGCAAGCTGCCGGCATTCAGCGCGGTGGCAATCTTGCCGGTGGCCGCTATTGTGCCAGCATCGACCAACTCGCTGGAGGCCTGCGCCAGAGCGGCGGGGTCTAGGGCGGGGGCGGCGGTGTCGGGGGTGTGGGAGAGCACTCCGGCGAGTTGCGCGATAAAGGCGATGGCCAAAGTGAGGGCGGCGACGATTGGGACGACGGGTTTGGCACGCTTGGCACCTGCCTTCAAATCGAGCAGCATGATGATGAAGATGAACAAGACCATCACCGCACCGGTATAGACGAGAATTTGGATAACTCCGACGAAAAACGCGCTGAGGCCGACAAACAGGCCGGCAAGGCCGATGAAACAAGTGACCACAGCCAGAGCGCTGGACACCGGATTGCGCAATGCGATGACCGCCACGCCGCCGCCGAGCATCACGATGGAGAAGAGCCAGAAGAGATAGGAGGGCATTGGGGAAAGGAGTTGTCAGTTATCAGGAAAGAGACTGGGGCAAATGGGGAGTGTGACAATTAACTGCCGCCTTATTTCAGCTCATTCCATTTGTTAACGAGGCCGGTACGGATGCCGCCGATTTGGTAGAGTTTGTCTTTGTGGTGGACCATTTCCTTGCGGCTGAGGCCGGTGATGACGTAATCTTTGCGCAAGAAAATGGCTTGCTCGGGGCAGACTTCCTCGCACATCCCGCAGTAGATGCAGCGAATCATATCAATATCAAACTCAGCCGGGCGCTTTTCAACTTTGGCCCAAGGGTCGTCAGAGGGAATCTCGCCGGGAACGATGCGGATAGCCTTGGGCGGGCAAATGAATTCGCAGAGTTGGCAGGACACGCAGCGCTCGCGGCCCTGCTCATCGGTGACTAGGGCGGGGGCACCGCGGTAGTATTCCGGCAGATGTGAGTCCCACGTTTGCTCAGGGTATTGCATGGTCACACCGAGGCCGGAAGAAGCCAGCTCCTTGGCACCCATGGATTTGCCTAGCAGCGACTTGACCGCGTGGGTCATGGTGAGGAAAAATCCCTTGAGCAGCGCCGTCAGATAGATCTGTTCACCGGGAGCAAGTTTTGGGCGTTGGAGTTTAACGACAGCCATGAGGTGAGGAAGTGATAGGTTCTCGGTGACGAGGAGAGATCAGGCGCGGAGAATGGGGGGCTTGACCTCGGAAACTCTGGCCACCCAGATGATGGTCGCAGTAACAATAATAAGGAGCACGGCCCCAATGGCGGTGATAGCAGCGGTTAGATCCGGTGCCGCTACGATCAGGGCGGCAAGGAACACATTGATCAATGCTGCCTCGAAAAAAATCACCCAACCAAGTTTCATGAGTTGGTCATAGCGGAAGCGCGGAATCGTCCAGCGCACCAGAATGAAAAACAGGATAAAGGCCACCACCTTGGCGAGGAATATCGCGAGATGAATGAAGCCACCGTAACCAAAATCGCCGATGCGCAACTGGGATATCCAGACATCAGTGCCGAAGCCCAGCGACCAACCGCCGAGGAAGATGGTGACGATGAGCGCGGAACCAATGACCATTGCGGCGTATTCGCCCATGAAGAACATGGCGAATTTCATCGATGAGTATTCCGTGTGATAGCCACCGACGAGTTCTGTTTCGCACTCAGGCAAGTCGAAGGGCATGCGGTTGGTTTCCGCGAAAATGGAAATCGTGAAGATCAGGAACGATACAACAGCCGGAAACCAAAATAACAGCTTTGACACCAGGGTGTGGGTGGCATCGTGGCCCCACAGTGGCAACAGCAGCCAGCCGTGTTCCGCCTGCTGTTGGACGATGGTGCTGAGGTTGAGTTCGCCAAAGTACAGGAGCACCGGAATGATCGAAAGACCAAGCGCAATCTCATAGGATATCATCTGGGCCGTGGAACGAATCCCACCCAAAAATGGAAATTTCGAGTTGGACGCCCAGCCGGCGATGGCGATGCCATAAACGGTTAGTGAAGCGACCGAGAAAATGAACAAGGGGCCGATATCGATATTAGCGATGACAAGTTTTTCGGTGTACCCAAACAGGGAAATGTCGGATCCAAAGGGAATCACGCAGGCGGTAATCAGCGCAGGTGCCACCGTGAGCGCAGGTGCCAGCCAGTAAAACGCCTTTCGCACATGCTTCGGCGTGAAATCCTCCTTCAAAAAAAGTTTGATGCCGTCAGCCACCGGTTGGACTAACCCGCCAATGCCCAAAATACTGCAATCCTTCTTGAACCCAAACAGGGTGAGGGGGATGCCCACGCGGTTAGGACCGACGCGGTCCTGAATGATGGCGCAAAAGCGCCGCTCAAAAAATACCGAGACCGGCACCAACGGCAGCACCACGCAAAACGTCAGCGCGATGATCTTGATGAGAATGATGAGGAGATCTAACATAAGCGTGAACCTATAACCAATAACATCGAAAATCTAACCATTCACTATCCCGGCGGCGATTCGGGCACGTTCGGTTACGAGCAGCGGGATTTGATAACCGGTATCGATGACGGGGATGCCGACGGAGGAGATATTTTCCAAGCTCAAGCCGCTGAAGGCAGGTATGGTTGCGGCGAGTTCGGAGAAAACGTCTTCGATTTGCGAAAATCCGCAGGTCTCGCCGGTGATGGCTAGGATGAGGTCTGCTAGGATTTGCCAATCGTCGCGGGCCTGGCCTGGCTTGGAGGTGGCGGGGTTGAGGCGCTGCAGGCGGCCGGACAGGTTGACCATCGAGCCGCGTTTTTCGCTGAAGGCTGCGGCGGGCAGCACCAGATGTGCGGCAGTGGCCGTTGGGTTTGCCAGCAGGTGGGTTTGGAGCAGGTAGGTGGGTTTGGCGAGGTCCGCGGCAGTGAAGCCGGCGTCGGTGATGAGGTCCTCGCCGAAGACGATGAGGGCGGAGATTTCCCCGGAGCGGACGGCGCTGCGGATGGCGTCGAGGCCGGCGTAGGGGTCCTCGGTGGCGAGGACGAGTTTGGCGCCGGTGGTGTTCGGGTTTCGGTCGGCGGCGATAAGCAGGCCGTCTGGTTCCGCGAATCGTGGGACGAGTGCGAGGTGAGGGGTGCCGAGTTTGGAGGCGAGGAGGCGGGTGAGGAGGAGTTCCTCATTGGTCATGCGGCCGGAACCAATGATGGCGGTTTGTTCGGGGGCGATCGCCTTGAGTTGGGGGGCAATGATCTGCAGGGCCTCCGACCAGGTGGCCGGACGGTGCTGGGTACCGGCCTTGGCGAGCGGTTCGGTGAGGCGGGTGGCCCCGTCAATATGGTGGAAATTGAGGCGGTGGGAATCGGGCATCCAGTCGGAGTTCACGTCGTTATTGCGGCGTGGGGTGATGCGGTGGATGGTATTTTCGCGGGTCCAAAGAGTGATGTTGGTGCCGGTGCCACAATTGACATCGATGCTCGGGGTTTCCTTGAGGAACCACACGCGCATTTGAAAACGGAAATCACTGGCGGTGAGCGCGCCAACGGGGCAAAGGTCCACCGTATTGAGTGAGTAGTTGGAATCTAGCAACCGACCCGGATAAACCGTCAGGGTGGTGTGCGTGCCACGCTGGGTGAAGCCGAGCACTGGATCCCCTGCTACCTCGTCCATGAAACGGATGCAGCGGCTGCACATGATGCAACGCTCATCATCCAGGCGGACGCGCGGGCCGATAGCCACGTTCTTGGGCTTTTTGACCTTCATATCGGCGAAGCGCGACACCCCGCGACCATGGCCAATCGAATTTTCCTGAAGTCGGCACTCACCGGCCTGATCGCAAATCGGGCAATCCAACGGATGATTGATCAGCAAAAACTCCATCACCCCAGCCTGACAGGATTCCACCAACTCGCTCGTGGTGCAAATGCCCATGTTTTCACTCACCGTATTGGCGCATGCAATCACCGCGCGAGGACTCCAGATGATCGGTTCATAGCCTAGGGCATCGCGCTGCGGCTCTTGGCCGGGAGCGGGACGTGGGGGCGTGCCGATTTGCACCAAACACATGCGGCAATTGCCCGAGGGAGTCAGTTTCGGGTGGTAACAATAGTGAGGAACCGCCACCCCGACCTGACGGCAGGCCTCGATCATCCTCGTGCCTTTGCGAAATTGATGCCAAACACCATTGATCTGCACATTGACCATGCCGATGGCGGCAGCCAGGTCTTTGGGCTGCTTCATTTCTAAGGTTGCCGAAGGAGTGTCGCTCATGGGGTCGTGCAGCGGGCCGGACGTGGTGCGCGTTAGACGCCCGGGGCTAGTCGGGGCCGAATATGTCTCTCCGAACCGGACCCGGCAAGCCTGCGTTGTGGAAAAATGCAGGTCCCCTGGAAATCACCCAGCCTGAAACCAACGGTTAGGGCTGACTCACTTTGGCTCGAAGGAATCCCTTGCCTGCCAAGCCATTGAAGGCGGAGAAGGTGCGGTATTCCCAATTGGTGGCCGCCAGACTGGGCAGACCACTGCCGGCCGGTGCCGTGTCGGACTTGCCGATGTATGTCACCGGGGTGTTCCAAGTGCCGGTGAGCGTGGCGCTGCCTTCAATGGTGTAGGTCACCCCGTCGATGGTCGCGGTCTGGGCACCATTGGCATCGGCGCTAAAGGCCAGAGTCGAGCGGCGCACAGCGCAAGTGAAGGTGAGTTCCTTGAGGGCGTCGCTGTTATTGTCCTTGAGTGTGGTGAAGAACAATCCCCTGCTCGACGCCGCATTGGGCAGACCGTCAAAGGCGAATTCGGCTAGGTTGGTGGTGCCGTCGTGGTCTGGATCGGCAGTTGGCAGGCGGTCGCTGGGATTGGGGATGGAGCTGGAGAAGCTATCGATCCAAGTTTGGAACGGGGTGGCCGTGGTTGAGGAGTCGATCGAGGCTCTAGCCCGCATGAAACCCTTGCCAGGGAGGCCGTTGAAGGCGGAGAACGTGCAGTATTCCCAGTTGGTGGAGGCCAAACTCGGCAGGCTGCTGCCGGCCGGGGCGGTGTCGGACTTGCCGATGAAAGTGACCGGGCTGTTCCAAGTGCCGTTGAGCGTGGCGCTTCCTTCGATGATGTAGGTCACCCCGTCGATGGTCGCGGTCTGGGCACCATTGGCGTTGGCGCTGAACGCCAGAGCCGAGCGGCGCACGGCACAGGTGAAGGTGAGTTCCTTGAGGCCGTCGCTGTTGTTGTCTTTGAGGGTCGTGAAGAACAAGCCCTTGCTAGACGCAGCATTCGGCAACCCGTCAAAGGCAAATTCGGCAAGGTTGGTGACTCCGTCGTGGTCAGGATCCGCGTCCGGCAGACGGTCGCTGGCGTTGGGAATACTGGCAGAGAAACTGTCAATCCAAGTCTGATAGGGCGAGGCCGTGCTCGTCGCCGCAGTCCAATTCAGTACCACATCCTCCTTGTTGTTGGCATCGGCGACGCGGACCACGCTGAAGGTGCCGGCCGTGCTGGTGTAGCTGCCGCCAGCGATGGTGCCGAGAGTGGGCAGATCGGTGCCGCCGGTACCGCTAAGCCCGCTGAGCATATCGACGAGCGTCCAGGATTGGTTGGATTTCCAGAATGTGTTAGTGAAATTGACTGCCCCGATGAAACTCAGATCAATGGTGGCACCCGGAGTGATGGCAAAGGTGCCACCGGAAACATTGAGGGCGTCGAAGGTGGTGCCTCGCCCGGTCGTTAGGTTATCAGCGAGCTGCCACTGGAGGTGAGAAGTTGCAGCCAGCGCCAGGCTGTTGGAAAACGTCTGAATGCCGATGCTGCTGCCACCGGGGGCCTCGATACCTTGAAGGGTGGTCGAGCCACCAATGCTGCCGCCGCCCGACAAGGTGGCCCCAGCCTGCACGGTGACGTTACCGCCGGCGAGGCTACCGGCCGCTCCGATGGCCAACGTGCCGCCGGTGACGGTGGTGGTACCGGTGTATGTGTTGGCGGCGTTGAGGGTGAGCAGGCCGGCCCCACCTTTAGTTAGGTTCATACCACTGCCGCTGACGACTCCGGAAATGGTCAGGCTGTCGCTCAGATTGGTGGGTGTGATCGTCGCGCTGCTGGCCAAGATGAGCGGAGCACTGATCGTGTGAGTGCCGGCGGCGGTGATGGTGGGCGCGGTGCCGGCCAGGGTGATGCCGGTGCTGCCACTGCCCTGGGCCAGGGTATAACTGCCGGTGTTGTTGAAAACCAGCGCATTGAGACTGGGGGCCGCGCCGTCGAGGGTGACAGTCTGATTGCCGGCAGTATTGCCAAAGGTGGCGCTGTCCACACTGGTGAAGCCGGCATCCAGACCCGGTGCCGCATGGATACTGGCGGCTTGAGAGTCCGTCCAACTTGCAGCGGTATTCCATGAGCCTCCGGATGCGCCGCTCCAGGCCATGAGGCCCGAGTACACCGTGCCGGTCAGGGTAAGCGTCTGGGTACCGATGGCGGTGATGCCGTAGCCGCTGGTGCCGGTGCCGTCCGAGTTGAGAGTGACGGTGGCCGTGCCACTCTTGCTGCCGACCGTAGAGACGTTGACGTTGGCCAGAAGGCTTGTGCTATTAGTCGATTGAGCCGCCAACTGGCTGAGCGAGCCACTGACCACCACATCGCCGGTGGCCGAGCCGATGGTGGCACTGAGTTTTTCGCTGAAGCCATCATTGGCAGCGGTGTTGGTCACGCTCAGAGCTGTGCCGCCGCTGATTGCCCCCAAATGGAAGTTGCCCAAATTCAGCGGAGTGTTGAGCGTGTTGGCCGTTGCCAGACGGAAGAGCGAAAGATCCACGGAACTGGCACTCGTGCCGGCGTAAACCACCTTTTCATGCAAGGTCGCGCTGAGCGGATTGGTCACGCTGGCGAAGGTACCGCTGAGGCTGCCGGTGAAGGTGATCAGGCGGTATGCCCCGGCAGCAGCCGTCCCTTGGCTGTTAGCCCCGGCGTTATCACTGAGGGCGAGGGTTCCGCCTGTGAGCGTGAGATTGCCAGTGACCACAGCGCGGTCAGAGACACCGGAGGCTGCGGTTGGATTGGGGGTGCCAAGTTGCGCGGCATAGCTGCCGGCGATTGTCAAACCGGTGCCGAAGGTGAGAGTGCCGATGGAATTGGTGCCCGGTGAAAGCGTATTGCCGACCGGGATGGTGACCAGTGGCGTAATGGTGCCGGTGCCGCTGACGGTGTTGCCAAAGCCGGTTAAGGTGAGGGCCGGGGACAAGGCGATACTTGAGTTATAGTTAAACTCGCCACCGCGAAGCGCCACCCCGCTGCTGGTGTTGATCGTGCCAGAGGAGCCGATCGTGAGCCGGCCACCGGTCACCGTGGTCACCCCGGTGTACGTGTTGGCACCGTTGAATACGACGGTGCCAGCGCCCAGCTTGGCCAGCGGCGAGGCCGAGGTATTGTTCTGGATGACGGCGTTGACGGTCAGGTTGCTGGCGCTGTTGTTGTCGATGAGCACCAGTTCGCCGCCGGCTGTCGAGGCGGTTAGAAACCCGCTGTTTGCGGCGGTACCGATCGTCAGAGCAGCTTGGCCGCTGGCGAGCATGATGCCGCTGGTTTGCAGGGTTTTGCTGACCGTATCGACGGTGGCGGCCGTGGTGGTATTTTGCATCAGGGTACTGATGGTGGTGGTCGCCGCAGCTAGCGCGAGATTGGCACCGGTGCCGGCGCTGTTGATGCGCACGTTATTCGTCGCGACGGAGGCGATGCTGCCGCCAAGGGCTGCAACGTCCGTGTAAGTGGCTAGGGCGATAATATTGGTGCCATTGGTGGTGGCCCAGTTGCTGCCAACCGTGGCGTAAGCACCGAGGATGCCATTGACCGCCGCGGTGGTGGTGGTGATGCCGTTGGTTGCGGATTGGGTGCCGCTGGGCAGGGTGAAATCGATATAACCGGCGGTGCGTGTGATGGCCCCGAGGGTGAGCAGTGAACCGCCACCGTTATTGGCATTGACGACGATGGCGGAGCTGCCCGCATTGCCGACGTTGAGCGTCAGCCCGGCAAACGTCTGCGCCGTGGTTCCTGTGGCCTTTCCAGTCACATTGAGCGTGGCACCGGTCATCGTTAGGGCGCTGGTGCTGCTCAACACACTGGCCGGGCTCGTCACACTGAAATCCAAGACCAAAGTGCCGGCTCCGATGGTTGTGGCACCGGTGTAGGTGTTGGCGTTAGTGAGAACCAAAGTGCCGACGCCCGTCTTGGTCAGGCCGCCGCCGACACCACTGAGGATGCCACTCAATTTGCCATCAATAGCCGCCGCGCCGTCATCCACTTGAACCGTGCGAATCGCCGCTCCAAGGTCAAGCGGGTTTTGGAAATCCAGCGTATTGGTGGCCGTTGCAGCCCCTAGAATGAGCGTCTGGCTATTCAAGCCGGTCCCCGCCGTCGCCCAGGTCATGAGGGCACCCGCCCCACCAAGATTGACCACCCGATCCGCTCCGTACGCCGCCCAGCCACCGGCCCCGGTGAAGGTCGCGGCACCCACCGTGCCCGCCACATTGAGCGAGCGGGTGAAATTGGCAGTGTTCAGGCCGAGCACGCCGCCACTGAATGTCAGCGCACCGGTACCGCCGGTCGTCGCAATGCCACCGGGCAGCGAGTTGGCACCATCCAAGCGCAAGACGCCACCGCTGAGAGTGGTGACGCCGGTGTATGTGTTAGCGGCGCTGAGCACTGCGGTTCCCGTGCCGGATTTGGTGAGGGCCCCCGTGCCTGTCAGCACCGCACTGATGTTGCCGATGTTGGTGAGTGAGTATGCCGAACCGGTTAGAGCAGCCACCCCGGAGATGGTGCCACTGGCCAAGGTGACCACGCCGACGGTGTCCGGGTTGGCCATATCGAGGATCCCGCCGTTGACGGAAACAGCTGCGGTATTGGCGATCGTGTTGCTGACGTTGCCGAGGCTCAACGTGCCACCACTGATGGTCGTCAGGCCGGTGTAGGTGTTGGTGGCAGTCAAAATCGCCGTGCCTGCGCCGGTTTTGGTGAGGGTGACGCCACCGGCCAGCACGGCGGTGATGGTGCCGGTATTGGTGAGCGAGTACGACGAGCCGGTTAGAATCCCCGCTCCGGAAATGATCCCGCTGGAGAGAGTCACCGAGCCGACGGTGTCGGCTTGGGCGACATCCAGCGTGCCGCCGCTGACGCTCACCGGGCCGGTGTTGGCGAGGGTGCCCCCGACGCGAGCGAGGCTCAGCGTGCCGACCTGCACGTCGGTGAGACCGGTGTAGGTATTGTTGCCGGAGAGCACGACGGTTCCGGTGCCGGTCTTGGTGAGGGTGATGCCGCTACCAGCCAAAATCGCGCTGATGGTGCCGGTATTGGTAAGGGAATAGGACGCGCCAGTTAGAGCAGCAATCCCCGAGATGGTCCCGCTGGAAAGGGTGACGGCACCGACCGTATCCGGGTTGGCCACATCGAGAATGCCACCGCTAACGCTCACCGGAGCCGTGTTGGCGATGGTATTGGATGCATGTCCCAGGCTCAAGGTACCCGCTTGCACGTCCGTCAGGCCGCTGTACGTGTTGGTCGCGGTGAGGACTGCTGTTCCGGCGCCGGTTTTGATGAGGCCGCCGCTGCCTGCGAGGACCGCGCTGCTGGAGCCGGTGTTGGTAAGGGCGTAAGACGAGCCGGTGAGGATTCCGGCCCCTGAAATGGAGCCACTGGAAAGAGTGACAAGACCGACGGTATCGGCCTGCGCAACGGAAAGAGTGCCTCCGGCGACAGTTACCGGCGTGCTATCCGCGAGGGTGCCACCAACGCGGGCAAGACTCAAAGTGCCGCTGGCCACCGTAGCCACCCCGGTGAATGTGTTGTTGCCATTCAAAGTGAGAGTGCCAGTGCCATATTTCGTCAAGGTCACCTTGCCGCTGCCGTTGTCCGCGATGACCGAATTGATGGTTGAAGAACTCACGACCATCATCGCCAAATCCCCGGCGGTGTTGGCAGTCGGACCGCCAGCCGTGAGGGTGCCGGGGGTGGCGCTGACGCCGATGGTTTGGCTGCCGCCAGCTAACAAAATGGCACCGGCCGTGCCCAGTCGCAAGACACCCTGAGTGCTGCCATTTCTCAAATCAATACTGCGGTTGGTGG
>CAIKHZ010000135.1 GCA_903827375.1 Akkermansiaceae bacterium | reverse complement strand
GGGCGCGAGTTGATGGCATGGATGAGACTCTCGCCACTGGTGACCCAGACGAGCTTGGCCTGGTTTTTTTTTGCGAGGTCAGTGATCCAATTGGTGTAAGGCGTTTTATCCTCTGAGCCACGGGTGCGATAGCTGGGTCGGTAAACCAGCCAGACGATTTTGGCATCTTCCCCGTAGGCGCGGTGGATCTCCTCGATACGGAGGGTTGAGGCGCGGACGAAGTTGGCCCACCAGTGGTCGTGGCGGTCTGCAGGAACACGCAAGTTTTCCCACTGGCGCAGGGCGGGACCACCCGTGAGGATGACATGCTCCGCGCGACTCGAAGCGGCAAGCCACAGGGAGCTGGAAATGAGAAGACGAAGCAACAGTCGGGACATCAGCTGGAACGAGGGTCAGGAGGGCTGATTGCTGCAGCCGTTGCGGATAATTTCCAAGAAACTCTGGGGCTCCAGAGATGCACCGCCGATGAGCGCTCCGTCGATGTCCGGGCAAGCCATGAGTTCGGCTGCGTTGCCTGGCTTCACGCTGCCGCCGTACTGGATGCGGATTTTAGCGGCGGTGTCCTGGCCGTAGAGTTCGGCGATAACGGAGCGGACAAAGGCGTGTGCGTCCTGAGCTTGTTGGGAGGTGGCGGTGACGCCGGTGCCGATAGCCCAGACCGGTTCGTAGGCGACGACAATTTCCGCCATATCCTTGTCGGAGACATTTTTGAGACCGCCGGTAATTTGGGTGCGCAAGACGTTTTCGAGTTCGCCAGCCTCACGTTGGGCGAGGGTCTCACCGATGCAAAAAATCGGTTTGAGGTTCGCCTCGCGGGCCTTGTGAATCTTGGCATTGATGACGGCGTCGGATTCGCCGTAGATGGCGCGGCGTTCGCTGTGGCCGAGGATGACGTAATGGACGAGGAATTCCCGCAACATCAGCACGCTCACCTCGCCAGTGTAAGCACCGGCGTCGTATTCTGAGCAATTTTGGGCGGAGATTTGGATTGACTGGGCTTCGTTGCTAGCGTTCGGGGAATGGAGGAGGTCGGCGAGTTTTCCGATGGAGACGAAGGGTGGGGCGATGACGATTTCAGCGGGGAACGACTGGCCTTGGAGTTTTGAGAGGAAGCTCTTGAGGAAGTCCTCGGTCGCGGAGGCCCCCATGTTCATTTTCCAGTTGGCGGCGAAGATCGGTTTGCGGTTCATGGGGACAGGTGGTGGTGTTTGGGGTGGTGATTGGAGATGGGCTCATGCCTCGCTGAGGGCGGCGACGCCAGGCAGCACTTTGCCTTCCAGCAGTTCGAGGGATGCCCCGCCACCAGTGGAGATGAAGGTCATTTGCGCCTCGAGACCAAACTGGTTGACGGCGGTCACTGAGTCACCACCACCGATGATGGTCGTGGCTCCTCGACCCGTGGCTTGGGCAACGGCTTCGGCGACCGCACGGGTGCCTGTGGCAAAATTTTCGATTTCGAAGACGCCGACGGGTCCGTTCCAGATGATGGTTTTGGCGTCGAGGATGATATTGCGGAATTCGGTGATGGCGAGGTCGCCGATGTCGATACCCATCCAATCGGGTGTGACGCTGCCGCCTTGTTCAAAGGGGGCGGTGCAACGGGTTTGGGCGCCGTCCTCGAACTTGTCGGTTTCCCGGGTATCACTGGGCAGCAGGAGGGTTTTGCCCATGGCCTTGGCCTTCGCGAGGATTTCCAGCGCGAGATCGAGCTTATCGGCCTCGACTTTGCTATTGCCGACCTCGAAGCCCTGGGCCTTGCGGAAAGTGAAGGCCATGGCACCGCCGATGAGCAGGGTGTCCGCCTTTTCCATCAGGCTCATGATCACCTGGATTTTGTCAGACACCTTGGAGCCGCCCATAATGACGACGAAGGGGCGGGCGGGGGTGGCGAGTTCTTGTTGGAGGTACTTGAGTTCGCGCTCCATCAAAAAGCCCATGGCGCTTTGCTTCACAAAATGAGTCACCCCCTCGGTCGAGGCGTGAGCCCGGTGCGCTGTGCCAAAAGCATCGTTAACAAAAATATCTGCAGCGGCTGCCAGTTTCCGGGCAAACTCCGGGTCGTTGGCCTCCTCCTCCGGGTAGAACCGGGTATTTTCCAGGATGAGCACCTCGCCGGGTTGCAGAGCGGCCCGCAGGGCGGCGGCCTGCTCACCGATGCAATCTGCAGCGAGCTTGACGGATTGGCCGAGAAGCGTGCCGAGGTGGGCGGCAGTGGGAGCGAGCGAATACTTGGCATCGGGACCTCCCTTGGGACGGCCCAAATGCGAGCAAAGGACCAATTTTGCGCCGCCGGCCAGCAGGTGACGGATCGATGGAATGGCGGCCTGGATACGGGTATCGTCGGTGATGGCTCCGTCTTTGAGCGGGACATTGAAGTCCACACGCATGAGAACTTCTTTGGCGGATACGTCGAGGTTGCGGATGGATAGCTTGGCCATGGGGGAAGAAATACCGCCCGAGAGCTGCCGCCATGTCAAGCAAAGCGTGTGAACTCCGGTGAAAAGTATCAGGATTTGCGCCGGTTTTGAGCGGGAATGCGCGCCAGGCAAGGCAAGGCCCCCGGATCAACTCGCAAGTCAGAGGATTTCCTGCACGAAGGGCTGCTTTTGAAAAATCGAGAATGCGTGGGGTTCTTCGCCGGTGCCGAGGAAACGCGGTGGGATGCCGAGTTTGTCGTGTATGGTCACGGCGATGCCACCTTTGCCAGAGCCATCCAACTTGGTGACGATGAGGCCATCGAGCGGGCAGGCTTTATGGAATTCCTTGGCTTGGTTGAGGGCGTTGGCACCGGTGGTGGCATCGACGACAAGCAACGTGAGGTGGGGCGAGGATGGGTCTTGTTTGGCGAGGGTGCGGCGGATTTTGCCAAGTTCTTCCATCAGGTTGTGGCGGGTGTGGATGCGTCCGGCGGTGTCGCAGATGAGAAAATCACTGCGGCTGGCGATGGCCTTTTGATGGGCATGATAACACACCGACGAGGGATCGGCATTGGGGTTGCCAGTGACCACCGGCAAATCGAGACGCTCACCCCAGCGTTGGAGTTGCTCGACAGCAGCCGCACGAAAGGTGTCCGCCGCAGCCATCACAACCGAGCACCCGCGTTGCTTCAACCACAACCCGAGCTTGGCCGAAGAGGTCGTCTTGCCCGTGCCGTTGACGCCGACGACCAAGATGACGTATGGCAGACCATCGGCGCGCGCTTGGGGCGGCAGCGTGTCAGCCGGCAAGCGATCCAGCAGGTGGCGGCGGGTGGTTTCCACCACATCGTCGGCGGAAATCTTGCGGCCCAGGTCGCGCAATTCGGCAATGATTCGGGTGGTGAGCTGGATGCCCAGATCGGAGGCGATGAGGTCGGCCTCGATTTCATCCCAATCGATTTCGGCGCGATTGGTGATTTTGTTGAACAGGGATTTAAAGAAGCCGGCCATGGGAGGGCGGAAGAGTTATAGGTTATCGGGAGAAGACGCAAGCCCGGAACCCGGGGCGAGTCTGAAGGGGCCAGTTCTGAAACTCAGAACTCAGTGTTCGACCTCGTATTCGACAACGGCGCGAGCACGTCGGATTCCCGGAGTTTCAAAAAGAATCGCACACGAAGCCACGAAGCCACGAAGAAGAGGAGAGAATACCATGACTAAAAAATTCCAAAACCCTTCGTGCCTTCGTGTGAGACAAAAAAGGAAGTCGCCAAACCCGTTTTGGTGCCGAAGTTGCGGTTTATTGCAAATTCGGAGATTCTTGATTCATGAGGCGTAGCTGCGGCGTCCCGCGGCAGGCCGTGACAGCGTGCCTCTGGCCGCTGCGCCCATGCAAAAGCGAATGCAGCGTGCGCCAAACTCAGCGCATTCTCCAAGCATGGGCTGCTCCTGGCTCGCGCTGCGGGACGC
>CAIKHZ010000134.1 GCA_903827375.1 Akkermansiaceae bacterium | reverse complement strand
CTTGGAAACCAAGTAACGTTCCATGTTTGCGATGTGAGGGGCATCGCCTGAGTAACCGAGCTTTTCGTTAAAGACACGCAAAAACACCTGCAAGATGGCGTCACGGTCGCCCTTGCTGTCGGCCTTGGCGTCTTCGGCCTTCTTGGTCTCGGCGGCCTTGGCGCGGATTCAAACCAAGACTCGAAAGGCCAGGCAACCCCACAGCGGACACGCTGTGAGCGGCATTTTGCTTGCCTAAACTTGCAGGAACCGCTAGCAGTGGCCACCGCCAAAATCATTCTTGCCACCGCGAACGTGACTGATATCTGATAGGGTTGGGTTCACTCGTGTTTTTCCATGAATCAAGCCCTAGCCTGCCATTCCCTCCCCTTCTACCTTCCGTCCTGGCGCATTCAAGCGAACCTCACACACCGACGAATGACCGACTGATGAAAACTTTTTTCGATTATCCTGATCAGGCTCAGAGCAAACCCTCCGAAGATCTGGTGCTGCTGCCTCGCTGGCCCGAGGCCAAGTGGGCATTGCTGGCGAAACATGCGGAGATGATCGGATTCAAGACTGGAGAGGATGTGATCAGCTTCGGCGAAACGAACCGATCGTTTTTCATCATCATCGAGGGAGTGCTGGAAATCCTCATTCCACACGGCCGCAACGGAACGCTCAAACGCACCCAAACCACCGAGGCAGGTGCCGTGATCGGCGAGCAGGCATTCATCGACAGCAAGCCCCGTTCCGCGACGATTCGCGGGGTGACGGACGGCAAGTTGCTGCGGCTGAGCCTGGAATCCTTCGATGTGCTGGCAGCGCATCATCCGGATCTGGCGCGGGACATCATCTTCGATCTGGCGCGCATCCTGTCGATCAAACTGCGGCACGCGAATCTGTTCATTTCGAACTGGATCAAATAACCCATGCCTAAAAAATCGGTCGAGCCCCTCCCACGTTTTCCGAACTACATGCAACTGCGCGAAAGGTCGCGCATCCCACTGCCGGTTTGGAACTTGTTTCGCGTGGCGGGCGTCGCGGCGATGCTTGGCATGATCGGCCTGTTGGCGGTCGATCCGGCGACCGGCCTGAAGGTTTTCTGGCGGATCGTGGTGCCGGTGCTTCCCGCAGTCTTTCTCATCATGCCGGGCTTGTGGCGCAACATCTGCCCGCTGGCGGCGCTCAACCAAACGCCGCGCGTGTTCGGATTCTCGCGCGGGCTCACCTTGCCGAGCTGGCTTCAGGAATACGGCTACGTGATCGGTTTTGTCCTGTTCTTCCTTCTGGCATCGGGCCGCAAGTGGTTGTTCAACCACGACGGCACGGCGTCGGCATGGCTGATCTCTGGAGCTGCGGTCTCAGCCTTCCTCGGCGGGATTTTCTTCAAGGGGAAGAGCGGATGGTGCAGCAGCATCTGCCCGCTCTATCCGGTGCAGCGCATTTACAACCAGACACCGTTCATCACTCTGCCCAACAGCCATTGCACACCCTGTGTCGGCTGCACCAAGAACTGCTACGACTTCAACCCGGGCGTGGCCTATGTGGCGGACCTTTATGACGACGACCCGATCTACAGCGGATACCGTAGGTTTTTCGTCGCCGCCTTTCCCGGATTCGTCCTGGCGTATTTCCAGCTTCCCGACCCACCCTTGATTTCAGTCGGCCGAATGTATGCGATGTTCGCTGTTTACATGCTTCTTGGCATTGGCCTGTTTTCCCTGCTGGATACCTTCCTTAAGTCTTCGCTGCTTAAACTGACGACGCTATTCACCGCGCTGGCGATCAACATCTACTATTGGTATTCGTTTCCTGCTTGGCTGAGGGTGATCGGTTTTTCCGATCCGGATGTGGCGGGCTGGCTGTTGCGTGTGCCGATGCTGGGACTGACGATCCTCTGGATCTTGCGCACCTACGCGAAGGAACGGCCGTTCCTCCAGCAACTCATACAGCCGCAGAACACGCGTATCGCGGTCGGAGCGGCGCGGGCCCTTAGCGAGGCGGGCAAGGCGGACAAGAACGAAGTGACCTTCCATCCTCATGACCTGCGTGTGCTGGTGGATGTCAACCGAACCGTGCTGGAAACCGCCGAGGGCAATAATCTGCCTATCGAAGCCGGATGCCGGATGGGTGTCTGCGGCGCGGATCCGGTGGTGGTCCTGGAAGGCATGGAGAATCTATCGGCAAGCGGTGATGACGAAAAATCCACGCTTGAGCGCCTCGGTCTGGGTGGAAACTGCCGCATGGCCTGCATGTCCCGCATCAAGGGAGCGGTCTCGATCTCCCTTCAACTCAAGGATGCCCGGGCCGCCGCTCCTGCGGAAATCCCGGAATTCGACGAAGGTATCAAACATGTCGTCATCATCGGCAATGGCATCGCTGGTGTCACCGCTGCCGATTACATCCGCCGCCGCCATCCGCATTGCGAGATACATCTGTTAGGGCGTGAGAAACACCATCTTTACAACCGCATGGCGATCACCCGGCTGATCTACGGCCGGTCGGCGATGAGCGGCCTGTATCTGAATCCGGATGGATGGTATGAGGAGCGCAAGATCACGGTCTGGCTGAATACCAGCGCGGCGAAGGTGAAACCGGCTGAAAAACAGGTTGAACTCGCGACAGGAGAGCTGCTGCCCTATGACCGCCTGATCATTGCCAGTGGAAGCGAAAGCTTTGTTCCAGCGATCACGGGTTATGGCGTGCCGGGAAGCTTCGTCCTGCGCGAGGCCGAGGATGCCATGTGCGTCCGCGCCTACGTGCAGGAGCACCACGCACGGCGAGCCGTAGTTTCCGGGGGCGGATTGTTAGGTCTGGAAGCGGGTTTCGCTCTTCACAAGCTGGGACTCGACGTTTCCATCCTCGAACGATCCGAATGGCTGCTGAAGCGGCAACTCGATGAACGCGGCAGCTATTTCCTACGGCAGTATCTGGAAGGACTCGGCATGGATATCGTGACGGAAGCGGAACTCGAAGCAATACATGGTGAGCCTCGGGTGGAGGAAGTGGTTCTCAAGGACGGCCGAACCCTGCCATGCGACCTTCTGATCGTCGCGGTGGGCATCAAGCCGAACGTCTCACTGGCGAGGGATCTTGGTCTTGAAATCGACCGCGGCATCGTGGTGGACGATCATATGCGCACCCGGCTTCCCGACGTGTTTGCCGTGGGCGATGCGGCGCAGTTCAATGGCAAGGTGCAAGGACTGTGGCCCGTCGCCGTCGAGCAGGCGAGGGTCGCGGCGATCAATGCGGCGGGTGGCGACGAGACCTATCGGGAGATCGTGCCGGTCACCGCGCTCAAGGTCGTCGGGGTGGATGTCACATCCATCGGACGTTTCGATGCCTCAGGCGCGGACGAGCTTGTCATTGCCGTGGAAGACACCGCCGGACACCTTTACCGCAAGCTGGTGATTTCGAGCGGCAGGATTGTTGGAGCGATCTTGTTAGGCCATCCGGCCCATGCCGCCGCCGTCACAGGAGCGATCAAGCAGGGGCTTGACGTGTCCGCTCACCTCGATGCGCTACAAGCGGGCGAATGGCAGGTGCTGGCAGATCTCGCCGGGTAGTCGTGAGGGACCTTCGACTTCCCTGGCTTCAACCACTTACTGGGGGAATGATGAAAGCCAGCAGAAATGTTTCCCCGTGGAACCACCAGATAATTGTAACCATGATGCGCCTAGCTGCGTCAAATCAACCAGTGGCCCACACCGGCCCCACTTTTTTCCATCCTTGTCGTCACAGACCCCTACCTCTTACGAATACACCCCCGGCAAATGTTTGACCCAATAATTCCATTTAATTCCTTGACAACCGCCGGGTTGTATTTACTAAGTAACGACCGGCAATAGTGCGGGTTAGTATCGCTAGAAAAGAAAACAAACGAACAAAACACAGAGAACCAAATTGACATGAAAGCATTATCCAAAATCCCTCTGGCCATCGCCGGAGTTATCTTATCGAGTGTGAGCGCACACGCCCAAAGTCCGCCGACTCCGGCGGTAGAAGGGCGACAGCACCAGATCACCCTCGGACTCACCATTTCGTCGCAGGGGGCTTCCACTACGGCTACAGGGACCCACCGCGGCACAACCACCACCACCGTCGCCGTGCCGATAAGCACCAAGCGATTTTCCAACAGGGAACTCCTCAACCTATTGGTGAGCAAGAGTGTCATCACCAGCATCGCGGGCTGGTCGGTCAGCTACTTCACTGACCTGTCAGGCAACAACGTCGGCGCCTACATCGTGAAAACCGGTGCCACCCCAATCAGCATCGACGCATATCTCAACATCAGCAAGACCACTGGCGCGCTACAGGGCACATCGACCGCCACGGCGACAACTGGCACCACTACCACTACCACCACCACCAAGGTGACCGGATCGAACCTTTCGCTGGTGCCCTTGTATCTGGGCGCGAACTTCCAAGCACAGGGCCTCTACAGCAACAAAACCGCAACCAGCACATCCAGTACCACTGTGGGTGACTTCGAAATCGACAATATCGTCGGCAGCGACGCGTATAACCCGACCACCGGCGTTCCAGTGGCGTTCGTGCCCGCGACTAATAGCATCATTCAGGGATGGATATACGGTTCTTCGGGCCGCAAGGCCAACCTTCCTTAATCGGAATATCCTATGCCTGGACCGGTTTTGCCGTCACTAACGGCCTCCTTACTGGCAACGTGCTGTGGTTGGCACATTTGCTTCTGATCCGGTTCAGGCATCTCTGGGAGGTTGCTGTTCCTCCGCCCGACAAGATATCATGGTTCGGGGCGGCTGGCTTGTCGGGCTTCCAGCCGCCCCTCCTTTCTGGCCTATGAAAAACTTTAAACTTTCCGCGCTTGGTGCCTTGCTTTTGGTTGCCGCAGTGAGCATGGCGTGGCACACGCTCCAGAGCAAACCGGGCCTCGTCGCCACTGCACCCGCAAGCGAAAGACATGACGTCCATGCCGCCACTAACCATGGAAGCACGCACTCTGTGGCGCACGCTCAAAACCACGTCGGTGGAGCACAGGCCGACCCTGCGGCTCAAGCCGCGGCACGCCAGGAAATCATCCAACAACTCCAGGAGGTGGCGGTGACTTATGATCCCGCTCAGCTCCCGGTCATCCAACCCTATCTGGTGGATGCCGACCCTGCACTGCGCTCGGCGGCGGTCAATGCGATGATGGTTATGGGTGAGACTTCGGCCGCTCCGATGCTGCGGAATGCCGCAAAGTTGCTAGCATCATCGGATGAGGCAAAGATGTATGAACGCAAGGCGGCCTACCTAGAACTGCCTCCTATCAGCAGCGAAGAGCTCGCCTCCAAGATCGATCCGCCCTCCAGCGAATAAGTCTTCCATGATGACGCCTGCAATTCGCACCGGCGAACGAGTCCCCGAAAACTCAGAAAAAATTGACACGCGACCCTTGCGGGATATGGTCCCGCTTGCGGCTGCAAAACCTAACCTTATCGAAGCATGAAATTCAGCATTCTACTCGCCCTTAGCCTCGCCTTGGCCTTGCCACTTCACGCCCGTGGACCTGCGCGGCGGGTGAAACGGCTGCCGACGGAGAAGGAGCAATTTGACAAATTGGACGCCAACCATGACGGATTTCTAACGCTAGAGGAATTCACCGCCGGGGCGAAGGACCCTGGGCATGCTGAGGACACATTCCACAGGAAGGACGTCAACGGCGATGGAAAACTTTCGTTTGAGGAGTTTGCCGACAAAATCAAAAAGGAATAGGCTAACGAGGCTGCGCCTCAGGCCCAAGACTGGAAAACTTGATTCCTTTCCAAGAACTCAGGGTTTAAGAACTTCAGGAGGGGTGCACCCTATCTTTGGCAAGACTTGGTGCTTGCCCGATGCCTCCATCGTGATTATCAAGCGGGCATGAATTTCGAGACACTGAGCCGCTGGGCGGATGAGGAAGTGAAGGCATTGGTCAAAGTTCTGCCGCTCGACGTGCAGGAAGCAGCCAATCGTTGCGTGATTTCGTTTGAAGCCAGACCTGGGCTCAGTCCTAACGACGCCGAACTCGAAGGCGATGAGCTGGGCGTATTTGAAGGCAGTTGTCTGCTGGACGAGCCGGCAGCGGAGGAGGTTCCGCGGATCAGGCTGTTTGTGGAAAACCTGTGGCAGTGGGTGGAGCAGGACGAACAGGACTATCGGGACGAGGTGGGCACCACCCTGCTCCACGAACTCGGACATTACCTCGGCTGGGACGAGGATGAAGTGTCCGAGCGCGGCCTGGAGTGAGCCGATCCTGGCGCTTCGAAAAACAGCGTGAACTCATGACGGTTATACGTCAGGTGGGTTTGCGCCAAGCGCCGCAAACCATCCTTGGCCGCTCGCGCCGTCACCGCGGCACTCAGCCGCAAAATGTCCTCATGGCCGCTGGTCCCGGCTGTCTTGAGCGTGAAAATAACCAGGGCGCCCGGCATCAGGTGTTTTAATAGGCGGAGCACGGCTGCCATCGAGTCGCTTGCCGGACCATTCATATCGGATAGGATGGCATCGTAGCGGATGCCAACCGGCGGCCGGAATGTGGCAGCATCGCCGCAGACGTACGTTAGATTGGGGGAGGCGGCGAGGCGTGGGTGCAGCGGGGCTCGATCCACAGCGGTCACCCGGTAGCCTCTGGCGAGCAATTCGGAGGTCATGCCGCCCGGGCTGGCACCCAGTTCGAGCCAGTGGGCAGGCGGGGGTGGCTGGGGCCTGTGAAGCCGCAGGTAATGGAGGGCTTCGGCGAGCTTGGCACCGGCTCGGCTGATGGTTTCCGGCGAATTTTGGCTGATGAAGCGGGTACCCCCCGGATAGAATCCGTTGGCAAGGTTGGGGGATTGCAAGCCACAAAACAGGCCCTCACTGCCGAGCAGGCAAAACAGGGTGGCCGCATGTGGGTCCTGGGCATCGACTTCAGGCCGTGGCAACAGAGGCGGGGGAAACAATTGCAGGGCCCGCCCGCGCAGGTTGGAGGCCAGTTTCCTGTAATAGCTGTCCGCAGAACTCGGATCCAACAAGCCGACGAGCAACATTTGCGGCCTGGCTGCGGCAAATTTTCGGGCCACGGCTTGTGCGGCCTTTTCCACGAAGCCCGGCAGGTCACGCGGGCGGCAAGGCCAGCTGTGGTGAACCGGCATATTCCACCGGATGAACATGGCGGCCTCTATCCGGCGCAACCCGGTGGGGTCGGACGGCCGGATCAGATGGTATTCATGACCCAACTTGGTACCGGAGGGGGAACCGAGCTGGTCGAGTATATATGGCAGGACATCCGTGAAAATCTCCGGGATGCGGATCAGCCATGGCGAGGGCACGGGTGGGGAAATAGGGTCGGGCATGCGCCTGTCTGTTAGCCCGGGCGTTTTTGGTTGCGGCGCCCCTGGTGGAGTTTTTTGCCACTGAGCACATTGGGCACGTCGGGTTCCACGAGTTTAGCGAATTCCTGGCCGGCTTCCTTTTCCACCAGTGGCCGGGCGAGCATTTCCTCGTAGATGGCGATATACTGTTTGGCGACTTTTTGATGGCTGAACTCCGTGAGACTTTCGCGCATGATCCGACTGATCTCCCGATCGCGAATGTCCTGCGGCAGCGCCTGGAAATCCATCGCCCGGTCGATCGCCCAACGCAGCGAATCGGCACTGTAATGATTGAAACGGAAACCGTTGCCGGTGGATTCATCCACGTCGAGCGGGCGGATGGTATCGTAGAGGCCACCGGTGGCATGGACGACGGGCAATGTGCCATATAGGGGAGCCGTCATTTGCGGCAAACCGCAGGGCTCGAACAAGGAGGGCATGACCATAAAATCCGAGCCGGCGTAGGCGAGGCGCGAAAGGCGTTCGTCGAAATCGACCACCGCCACCCGGTCGTGCAGGCCGAATTCCTGAACGATGTGATGGAAGTGCTGTTCGTGGGGCCCGTTGGCGACGACGACCACTTGGAGGTTGCGCAGCCAATAATCGGCGACGAGTTGATGGAGAATGGTCGTGAAGAGCTGAGGGCCCTTCTGGACGGGGTCCAGCCGCGATGGCCAGAAAAAGATGGTAGCCTCGGGGTCTTCGGTGAGTTGGAGTTCGCGCTGCAAGGCGAGTTTGTTGGCGAGCTTGCCGGGCCGGAAATCCGCAGGGGTGAACGGCTGAACCAGCGCATCGTCGGTGGCCGGATTATACGAAGGATCCGGGGCGTTGAGAATCCCGGTCGAACAGCCGGCCGCATACTTGTGGCGCAACTCGGAACGCACCGAGTCCGGCACCACCGAGTGCCAGCCCTCGACAATTTCCCACAAAAACCGCGGACTGACGGTATTGATATAGTGGGCGGCGAAAATGCCGGATGTGAGCAGATCGACCATGACGTTGGAGCGGGCGTGATCGTAGCCGAACGGGGCTGCGGTGAAATACAGGTTCATCCAGAACTCGGCGGCGTCGATGCCGGTTTCCTCGATTTGGGCGAGGGTCACCTGGCGGGTGTGGATATTGTGCACGGTAAACAGGCTCTTGATGCCGCGCCGCCGCGCCATGCCGGGCAGCAAGGCCGTCATCCAGTCGTTGCAATGAATCAAATCCGGCCGCACCCGCGGAATAATGTGATTGATCACCTCGCGCTGGAAAATGAGCGCAATGCGCATCGACTCTTCCGAGCTGTCGCTGTAAACCCGCTCGCGATAGTAAAATATCCGGTCTTCGGCGAGGTGAATGTTGGATTCTGGCAGCACCTCATGATACTTGCGCAACTGCTTTTCGTGCAGGTTGAACACATCACCATGGAACATGCGCCGGTAATTTGGCAGGGCCACGTGGACATCCGCGCCGAGCTCAAACAGGGCGGAGACCAACGAGGCGGACACATCGGCCAGACCTCCGGCTTTGGCAGACATGGCCTGCGCCAGATTGCCCATGCCCGCCGGCAAATAGGTGATTTCCGGGGTGACGATGAGGATGCGTGGCTTGACGATTTTGGGGCTGGCGGGCATGGCGAGGGATGCGGATGGTGTGTGGGCCTGCGCCCTCAAGTTGTAGCATTAGCAGCAAGCATGCCACTTCAATCTCTAATTGTGGTGCGATTGTGCCTGCCAACAGGCTCATTTTCCCCCTTCAGCAAGGTGCCTGATGCAGATTTGCGACCAAGTTTCCAGACGCTCAAACCACTCGCCATTGAGCTCAGCAAGCGGGGTGAATGACAAATCCGTCAGCGCGTCTTCACGGGAAATAACCGCCGTGGTTTCCAAATTAACGAGATGGACGATGCCCAAATGAACCTGCCCAACCAGATTGGATTCATCATTGAGCAAAGCGATAATATTCAGGTTCATCGGGCCATCAATCTCAAGCTCCTCGGCAATCTCGCGCGCCACCGCCGCGTGGTAGGCCGCAGGACCAGTGCGGCCCTCCCCGGTATCGATCGGGTTGATATGGCCTCCCACACCGACAGAAATTTTGGCATGCAAACGGCTCTCACCGCCAGCCTTGCCGCGGGTGTAATGAAGGATGCGCTCGCCGCAGCGGAAGATGCAATACGCGATGAGTTGCTTGTGCGATGGATCGTCCTCGGCCGCCGAACGATCCATGAAAAAGTGGTTTTGAGGATCCAGCAGCCGCGAGATTGCTGCATCCAGGCCTGCGGTTTGGATCCCCTGGAAGGCCCCGATTTCATTCAGCAAGGCGCGTGGCACCACCAATACTTCTTCTCCAGCATACTTCGACATGCCGGCACGATAGCCAAAGATGCCCGCTTGCCAAGCCCTGTGAGCCGGTCATTTCTGCCGTCGGCGCAATACTCGTACATGCCGGTCACCGGGTTGTACTGTTTGAAGATCGGTTGGCCGTAGCCTAGGTGGCCGAACTTCGGCAACACGCGGAAGTGTTGGACGTTGTCGCCCGCGCAGAAGTTTTCCACCTTCATCTCGCCGCTGGGGTCCACCGTCAGGTTGATTGGCAACTCGCCGGGCACGTCGTCAGGGGCGGGTTGTTGCGAGGCGGGCCGGTGATCCCTCCCGCGTGGTGTCAACCCAAGCCAAGACAACAAGACAGAAGACCGCTGCGCTGCAACAAGCAAAAGAGAAGAGATGCCGCAGCGCCTCTTCTCTTGTCTCCTATCTCCTGGCTTCTGGCTTGGTGCGGCGGTGGGGAGCGCCGCCATCTTGGCGGTTGTCTCCGGCAGCCTGCCGGAGACTCTTCGTATGCATGGCTTGTTTTTTGAAATCGGCATCCTCCCCAAAGAGAATTTGGCAGGATGCTAAATCCTGCCGCCAGGATGGCGGCGCTCCCCGAAGAAATGGTCCCTCCCCGAAGAAAAAGGACAAAGAGATAAAGAATAAAAGGGAAGAATCAGCGTTTGCGGCGGGTCAACATCACTCCGCTACCGAATATCGCTAGGAAGACCGACGTTGGTTCAGGGACGCTGGCAACACGGAAGCCAATGATGTAGTACTCGAACGACGGGACGTAGCCGTAGCGGGACGAGGAGGCCAGGAAGCCGACGTCGCCGTCCCAGGAGCCCCCACGCAGCCCGCGCGACGAGCCGGAGATGACCGCATCGTTCCACTCCCAGGCGTTGCCGCCCTGGCCAAACGTGCCCGAGGAACTCGCCTTGCCATAGCCGACATCAGCGACTCCGGAACTTGG
>CAIKHZ010000133.1 GCA_903827375.1 Akkermansiaceae bacterium | reverse complement strand
CGCCTCGGGACCTACCCGTGCCGACGGCGTGGTGACCTTTGATGTGACCTCCGCGACCTTGGGCGCGGCGGTGTTGCGCGCCAGTGCCGACAACCTTTCCATCACGCCAAGCACCACCGTGACCTTCACGCGTTTTGCATCCTTTGCCGAGACCCCTCTCGACACCTCGGTCGGCGCAAGCGGATTGGAGATCCAAAACAGCGGCACGCTTATCCGGGCCTATCACTTTGGCGAGGCGGCCGACATCACGGTTCACGGCGTGCCCTTCAAAGGAGCGGCCGATGCCGCCGGTGACTCCGCTTTGTCAGGCCCGTGGGGGGGCTCAGGGGTATTGGACTACTATCCCGCCCCAACCGATCTCAGTTACAAAAAGCTCGTCAATTCCCTGCTGCAAGCCCCGGCGGACACCACCGGCATCAAGCCCACCCTCACGATCGGCGGTCTAACAACCGGTCACACCTATCGGTTGCAAATCATTTGCAACGTGCCTCGCAACGGGGTGGTTGAAGTGGCGGGCGGCAAACATCGATTGGCTAACGGCGACGTGAAAACCCCGGCGCTGCTCACCGCCACCTGGGAGGCCCTCACTGATACGCTCAACATGCGTTGGATCGGCCAGGGATCTCCCGGCACTCCGGTGCATTTCACCGCCTACGCCCTGCACGACCTAGGGGTGGCCAAGGCGGAGGGGAAGTAAGACAAATGAACCAAAGCATCCAGATGAAACACACCCTGATTGCCGGCCTCGCCGCGCTGATAACTGCCACAACCCTCTTGGGCGCTGAGCCCACGTCTCCCACTCCCAAGCCAGCCACCGCCCGGGCCGTCCGCCCGCAGGATCTTGGGCTCGAGTTCATCAAGAACGCGAAGTTCGGGATCTTCGTCCACTATACGCGTAGTACTCCCTACGCGTTTGGCAAGCCGAATCCCGCACTCTGGGACTTGGACGCGCAGGCCACCGCCTTCGATGTCAAGGCCTTTGCCGATGCGGTTGAAGACATGGGCGCCCAGTATGTGACCATCACCGCCTTTCATGCGGCGATGTATCTGATGGGCCCCAGCAAGGTCATGAGCGACATCGGCATGCCCACCCACCAGGCCAAGCGCGACATGCTCGGCAACCTCGCCGACGAACTGAATAAGCGCGGCATCGCGTTATGTCTCTACGTTCATCCGGTGGACCAGCACGACCTAACCAAAGAAGAGCGCGCGCTGTTCGGCTGGGGACCTGAAGTCAACGGCCTGCCCGGCCCCAAACTCGGCTTGTGGCCCAACCCGAAATGGAATGATTTCATCCTCGCCTTGTTCAAGGAAATGAGCCTGCGCTACGGCGAGCGGGTCTCCGGTTATTGGATTGACCATCATTCTCCGAAATTTTTCGAGAATGCCCAGCGCATGGCCACGGCCTTGCGGGCCGGCAACCCCGACGCCGTGATCTGGCAGAGCGGCCCCGCCTATGTCAAGGACGGTCTGTCGCTCGACGAATCGTGGCAGGCCGCAGAGAGCGGCTATCACGACCGAGGCGAAAAAAACCAATGCTGCATCATGCCCACGGGCGATTGGGCAATGGGCACCGAAGTGAAAATTCCGGCGGACGAAGTCCTGCGTGCGGTCGCCCGCTGCGCCGGTTGCCCCGAACAAAAAGGCGGCATCCACCTTGCTTTAACGCCATACGCCTTGGGCTATCCGCCCGAAGTCAAGAAACTCATGGCCGATTTCGGCAAGCTCTGGCGCGAGCGCAAGGTGTCGCTGCTCAACACCCGCCCCAGCACCATCGTCGAGCCAATCCATAATCTCCCATGGGACATCGTGGCCACCGACTCCGCCGACGGCAAAACCGTGTATGTGCATGTGCTCATCCCACCCAAAGACGGGAAAACGGTTCGCCTTCCAGCACCGAAAAACGGCCAGCGCTTCAGCGCGGCCGCGCTATTGTTGGGTGGCAAGCCCGTCAAGCTCAGCCAGTCGGCCGACGCCCTCGAACTATCACTCCCAGCCGATGTCAACTGGGACTCGACGGATACCGTGATCGTTTTGCAGGTGGACGCAAAGCACACATGAAACCATAACTCTTATGCCATATCTATCCCATAAATCATTCCTGCTGGGCCTTGCCCTGCTGCCAGCGGCGGCACCCATCGCCGCTGCCGCTTCCCCATCCGCCACCCACACCCTGTTCGCCAATCAACCGGCGACAAATTGGTCGCAAGAATGCTATCCTATCGGCAACGGGCGTCTCGGCGCAATGTCCTTTGGCGGCGTGATCAAGGAGGTCGTCCAGTTCAACGAGCAAAGCCTTTGGTCCGGTGACAACAACTGGAACGGCGACTTCCAAACCGGCGACCACGGGTTCGGCAATTACCGCAACTTCGGCGATTTTACCATCTGGTATGCCACCCATGTCTTCGACCATTGGGCGTTCACCCGCGACCGTGCGTTTCTAACCAAGACCGGCTATCCGATGCTCAAGGAAATCTGCCAACTCTGGGAGGATCGCCTCAAGGCCATGCCCGACGGCTCGCTGGTCGTGCCGCAAGGCTGGTCGCCCGAGCACGGCCCGACTGAGGATGGCGTGATGCACGATCAGCAACTCATTTGGGAACTGTTCGAGGACTATCTCATCGCCGCCCGGGAACTCGGGGTGGATGCAGCTTATCAAAAGACGATTTCCGGACTCCAGTCGCGCCTCGCGCCCAACAAGATTGGCAAATGGGGGCAGTTGCAGGAATGGCAGACGGATCGCGACGAACCGGGGGACATCCACCGGCACACCTCGCATTTGTTCGCCGTTTATCCCGGCCACCAGATCAGCGTGACCAAGACGCCCGAACTGGCGAAAGCCGCCACCATTTCCCTTCTCGCCCGCAGCGGCATCAATGATCGAAGCAAGAACCTCGCGTTCACCGCCTGCCGGATCGTTGCCGACAAGGCACCCGACAAGCAGCGCAAGGTCCATGTCCGGGTGAATGGTGAATTGCGCGAGGTGACACCGGAACTGCCGTGATTGCCTATCTAACAGACAGACATATGACAAAGGTGATGATAAGAACAAGCTGAACAGCGAATTGAAATAGCAAAATAATGAACATAATGACATCTAACACGACAATTGCCGCGTTGGCCCTGCTGGCTGCCGCATCGCCCTGCACCGCTGCCGAGTTCTTCCTCAAGGATCGCGACAAAGTCGTGATGATGGGCGACAGCATTACCGCCCAACACATGTATAGCAGTTATGTGGAGGCCTGGGCGCTCACCCGCTTTCCCGCATGGGAGTTGAGGTTCTTTAATGTGGGCATCGGCGGGGACGGCGCACCGGGCGGTAAGAACCGTTTCAAGCGCGATGTCCTGTCGTGCGCGGCGACCGCATTGACCGTTGATTTCGGGATGAACGATGCCGGGGGAGATATAAAGACATTCACGGAAGCGATGCAGGGCATCTCCGATCAGGCGAAGGCCGCCAGCATCCGGGTGGCCTTGTGTAGTCCTCAGGCGTGTGAGAACCCCGACGACAAGCTGGCGATTGACACGACGGGCAATCGCGCGCTCGAAAAGATTACAGCCGTCGTGAAACAAACGGCTGCGACAAATGGCAACGCCCTGTTTGTGGATCAGTTTCATCCCTACCTTGAGTTTATT
>CAIKHZ010000132.1 GCA_903827375.1 Akkermansiaceae bacterium | reverse complement strand
GTGGAAAACTCATGCCTTTCAGAATCGTCGCAGCCATCAGCGTCTGTCCGGCCTGGCCGGGATGGACCTGGTCGCCACCGCCGACGCGCACAGTGGGCATGGTCGGGCGGGCCTTATCAATAAACTCAAGGTAGGGATGAAACTGATCCACAAACAGGGCGTTGCCATTTGTCGCAGCCGTTTGTTTCACGACGGCTGTAATCTTTTCGAGCGCGCGATTGCCGGTCGTGTCAATCGCCAGCTTGTCGTCGGAGTTCTCACACGCCTGAGGACTACACCAGGCCACCCGGATGCTGGCGGCCTTCGCCTGATCGGAGATGCCCTGCATCGCTTCCGTGAATGTGTCATATTCATTTTGTTATTGCTGGAGTGTTACCGGTCTTTAGAGTGAAGAGTTCAAGCACGGCCACGGAGGCCCTTGGCATCTTGAGTTCCAGACGCCCGCCATCGTCCACTGTAGGTTGCTCGTCGCGCTCGAGGAAGATGGTATGCTGTGGCGTGACATCGCTGGCAACCAGCGTGGCGCAGTTGCCATCGGGACGACAGGAAAAAGATGAGTAGGTAGGTTGCGTCAGATCCTTGGCGATGAGAAACCGCGCGGAGGCTCCAAATGGCTGTGCCATATTCGTCACCTTCAGCTCCAGCGACCTGTCATCCGACACGCTGCGATTGATGATCGTCACATGGATTTGGCGGCCATCGGCGCTTAGCGTGGCGGCCACATCGAGGTCAGCCTCAGCAGGTGCCGGCGGCAATTTGAGCAGGCGGTTAGCCTGGTGACACTTGAACGCCGCGAATACCTTTCCGCCCGTGTCGAGTCTCGCGGTCAACGGGCCAACCCTGATGCCTCCCTCATTGACCGGTTGAAAGTAATATGCCTGTTCAATGCCAAGCGTCGCCGCTTCGCGGCACAGCAGGTTGAGAACACCCGCCGTGTTAAGCCCCGTGCCCACCGTGCCCGGCTTGCCCCATCCGGTGCTCCACTCGTCAAGAATCACGGGAATTTGCCGTTGCACCTGGCGTTGGGCGATCGAATTCTTCAACTTTGGCCAAAGGCTCATCGTGGGTGCCATTGCCATGCCATGGACATCCCCGCCTTGGCCATCGTATTCATGAAGCGAAGCATAACTCAACAAGGCTCCCGCTTGTTCGAACAAGGGCTTGTTCCATGCCACGGTGTCCGTGCATCCCACCAACCGCGCCTCAGGATCCGCTTTTTTCATGGCCTCTGCAAACGCCTTGGTTGCCCGTGCGCAGTCCAAGGGATTTCCCATTTTACCAAGGTAGAGTTCGTTGCCCAGGAACCAGGTCTTCACGCCGTAGGGTTCCCGGTGTCCGCGTTCGGCACGCACCTTGCCCCATTTCGTTTCAGGACTGCCGTTGCAGTATTCTACCCACGCAGCCCCATCGTCCGCTTGCGTCCCGCTCAGGCGCATGGTCAGTGCCGGGTCACAGCCGAGTTCACGGCACAGCGCGATGAATTCATCAATGCCGAGTTCCTGGGTGTCACAGTCGTCGGTGTCGGGCCACAGGATGCCACTGTCGGCCATGACCAACGGCGGACGCTGATCTACGGGCAGTAACCCATCCTGCCACCGGTATTCCTCGGCATAACAACCGCCAGGGAAGCGCAGAGCACCCGGCTTGATCTGCTTGAGCAACTCGATCACGTCGCGGCGCATCCCGTGAAAGCTGTTAGATCGCTGCACCGACGCGGCGCCGACCCAGAAGACACCGGAGTTTTTACTCCCGATCTCCAGACGGGCATTCTCAACGGTTTCCGGCGCGACAAACTCGCCACTCCAGAGTTGCCAGTCTCCCGGCTTGAGCGTTTTCTCAACCTGGACAATTGTTAGATCGCCCTTTTCATCCGCAATCCGCATCGAGACGCTCTGTTCCGCTTCGGACTTGAGCCACCAGCGAAACGAGTACCGCATGTCCTTTTGAAACGCCAACGCTTCCTGTTGTTGCCCCAGGCCACCCGGTTTGTCACCGCCCACGCGTACCGACCCCTTGCCAACAAATACCACCTTGGCGTCCGTGGTCGCGCCGCCGGCATCGGGAAGCGGATACCACCGCTTGGGCAAGTTGTTGCTAACAGCGGCAAACTTCCGGTTAGCGACCATCTCTGCGCCCAGGCCGCGCCAGATCCCGCGCCGCGTGACCTCCAGGTTGCATCCGAACAGCATGGGCGATATGACCGAGCCGGTTTGCTTCGCATCAATATCAATACGATTCGTCTCGGCGGCAAGCACTGAACTGCCAAGCACCAATGCCAGCAAAGAAATTTTCATTGGATGCTTTGGTTCATTTGTTTTACTTCCCATCCGCCTTGGTCACCCCCAGGTCGTGCAGGGCGTAGGCGGAGAGATGCACCGGAGTGCCGGGGGACCCTTGGCCGATCCAGCGCATGTTGAGCGTGCCGCTGTTTTGGATCTCCAATCCGCTCGCGCCGGCCGAGGTGTCGAGAGGGGTCTCGGCAAAAGATGCAAAACGCGTGAAGGTCACGGTGGTGCTTGGCGTGATGGAAAGGTTGTCGGCACTGGCGCGCAACACCGCCGCGCCCAAGGTCGCGGAGGTCACATCAAAGGTCACCACGCCGTCGGCACGGGTAGGTCCCGAGGCG
>CAIKHZ010000131.1 GCA_903827375.1 Akkermansiaceae bacterium | reverse complement strand
GTGAAAAAAGCCTCGTTGAGGTAGGTCGCCGGGCCACAAATGAGGGCAAGCGCCGGTGAGACGCCGGATTTTGATGAAATCTGCCACTGAAACCACTCAGACGCCCAGCTCCGACGAAAGCGCCGGAATGAAATCCACCAAGAGCTACTAGTTTCGTAGTAGTCAGCCCGTGAATGGCGAACGGCAAGTGGTTAGATGGGAGAGACCCAGTCACGTGAGAGCCTCGATGCGGAACACGACTGGAGTGGAGTTGACGCAGTCGAGGGTTTCGATATGGGTGAGTGCATGCTGCAACTTACCGAATGGGCAGGTGTGCAAGAGGAAGATCATATCGACGAACTCGGCATCCGGGTTGGCTGGATTGACCGGCGAATGAGTGCCGGAGATTCCGATTCGATGGTCGGCAAGGACCCGGGCGATTTCTGCGATGACGCCAGGTCTGTCTGTCACGTCAAATCTGACATAATACGAGGTAGATGTATCGCCGACTGGGACGAGTCTGCCGGCCGAGCAATACGGCAGGAATCCGCGATGGCAACCTGGGGAGGCAAGCGAGCGGGCGGCCTCCACCAAGTCTGCCACGACAGACGAGGCGGTGGGATCCTGACCGGCTCCGCGGCCGTAAAACAATGACTCGCCGACGGCATCGCCATGAACGGCTACGGCGTTAAAGACGCCGTGCACCGAAGCGAGGATATTGGACTTGGCGATAAACGACGGCTGGATGCGGATTTCCACGGCGCGGTCTGGATGCTCGCGAATGACTGCGAGCAGCTTGATGACGTAGCCGAGGCTGTTGGCGAAGGCGATATCCGCCGGGCGCACCTGTTCGATACCCGAGACATGGACGGCAGCGGCGTCGATCGGAAACCCGTAGGCAAGGGTAGCGAGCAAGATTGCCTTGTGGGCGGCATCCCAACCGTTGACATCGAGGGTCGGGTCAGCCTCAGCGTAGCCCTTCGCCTGAGCTTCGGCAAGCGCCACCTCAAAAGTAAGGGCGGCCTCGCTCATGCGCCCTAGGATAAAGTTAGAAGTGCCGTTGATAATCCCTGAAAATGACAGGATGCGGTTGCCAATGAACGAGTCCTGCACTGTGCGGATGATTGGGATGCCGCCGGCCACGGCCGCCTCGAAATGGATCGGTGTTTGGAACTCCTTGGAGATTGCAAACAATTCCACGCCGCGCTGGGCTAGCAGAGCCTTGTTGCCCGTGACCACCGGTTTTTTAGCGCGCAGAGCCGCAGCGACGATGTCAAAGGCGTCACTGGTGCCGCCAATGAGTTCCACTACGATGTCCACGGCCGGATCCGCGACCAGCGAACGCCAATCGGTGGTAAACATGGCAGGCGACACTTCACTGGTGCTGGCCCGAGCTTTGGTCGGGTCGCGCACTAGAATTTTGGCAATGTGCAAGGCGATCTGGCCGCCGGTGCGGCCGGTGATCAGCTCACCATTGCGCAACAAGGTGTTCCAGACTCCGGAGCCGACGGTTCCGAATCCGGCCAAGCCAATTCCAAGAGGTGAGCAGGTGTTCATGAGCGGCAGTGTAACCCGCTTGTGCCATCCTCCAAGCCGGAAGATTGATAAAATCCTGCCTCACCAGACGCGCCTGGCTTCCCTCAGGCCCGGCCGAGTTGGCGTTCGGCCTCGAGCCAGTCGGTAGCGGAATCGCCCGGCAACCCGAGTTGCTTGCGTCTTAGAAAAATCAAGTAGGCGGCGTGAGCGATTTCGTCACGCGTTGGATAAGGGGGAGCCGTTCGTATTTTGGCAGGGGCCTCGGGTTCGGCGGGGGGAGCGGCCCGCTTGGTTGGGGCAGCCGTGGCGGAAGCGACCTTCTTTGAAGCGGTCTTTTTCGCTGACGGCCCAGCGAGAGACTTAGCAGCGGCGGGCTTCTTAGTGGCGGCGGGCTTCTTAGTGGCGGCGGGAGTGGCCGCAGGTCCGGTGGCAGCGACTTTTTTGGCAGGCATAGGAATTTGAGTAGAGGTGGGAACAAGAAAATCTGAAGCGAGATGATAAAACCATTCAGCAGGATTGCCAGCAGGAATTGTTGAGGGTAAGCTCGCGCTGTGGCCGAAGTCTTTTCATGGAACACCGCACGGGACGCACGAACCTATCGCTTACCAGGGCCCGAACACCTTGGCCGATGGGCAGGGGTGGCCATGGTGTTATCGATCCTGCTACATGTGGCGGTATTTCTGGTTCTGGATCATCTGCACATCGGGCACCAATACTCCGGTGCCAGCGA
Organism: Akkermansiaceae bacterium; assembly: GCA_903827375.1. Classification (GTDB taxonomy): domain Bacteria; phylum Verrucomicrobiota; class Verrucomicrobiia; order Verrucomicrobiales; family Akkermansiaceae; genus Luteolibacter. Next base: position 23,986 of record CAIKHZ010000131.1, on the reverse strand, counting down.
GATTGTGACCGAACGGATAAACGTGCAGCAAGTGGAGGTACGGCCCATGGAGCCGGAGAAACTAGCCCCGCCGGAAGCCTTGGTGGCCCCTCCCACCAATTCAGCCGCCTTGCTGGAGGAGGTCGATCTGCTCGCGAAATTGCCTCAAGACCAAGACGTTGACATCAAGCCGTCGGTGGTTGAGGCCGAGTACGCGCTGCGGATGACCCACCCCGCCGCCGAGGGGGAGCCGGCAGCAGTGGCCCGGGCATTTTCTGCGGCGATGGAGATTGAAACGGATTTGCCTGATTTTGGCCGGGCAGAACAAAGTCTGCCACCGGCCGCCACCGGCCAAATCACGGTGGACCCTGGCACCGTGCAGGCCGACGAGGTGGATTTGGGCAAATTCGCAGAAGACCTTTTGAAAAAGGGCGCGCGAGGCAAGGTGAAGGCCGCCGCCCTGGATGGAGTGACCTCACTTGATGCCCTCATCGGCCTGCCAGCCAACGTGTTAGTGAACAAACGGACGATGCTCCCGAGCGATTTGTTATTTGAATTCAACAGTGCCGAGCTGCGCGAAAGCGCGAAGGTGGGCTTGATGAAACTCGGCCTGCTCATCGACCGCAATCCCAAGCTCTATTGTTGGATCGAGGGCCACACGGATTTGGTAGGGGGAGATGAATTCAACCTCGACCTGTCGCGGCGGCGCGCTGCGGCAGTTAGGGAGTATCTGGTCAAATCGTTGCGAATGGACGGTGACAAGATCATCACCCGCGGCAAGGGGAAATTCGAGCCATTGGTCAAGAGCGGCAACGCAAACGAACAAGCGCCGAACCGCCGTGTCGAAATCCGCATGCGCAAAACCCAGCCACCCCCCGAGCCCAAACGCGTCATCGACCGCTCATCAGCAGCGCCCCGGGCAAACACCCCTCCGGCAAACACCCCTCCGGCTCCGCCCGCCTTGCCCAAGGCTGCCCCTGTAGATCTGCCGCGTGCCGCCCCGGTTGAGCCGCCCAAGGCGATGCCTGTGGAGCTGCCCAAGGCGGTACCGGTGGAGCCACTGGATCCAGATGAGGTCCTGCGACCTGTGGAGATTCCACGGGCGAAAGCGGTGGAAGAATGAGATTATGACCAACCGCGACAACATCCTGCGTGCGCTTCGCCGCCAACAACCGGAGAAGGTCGGCTTCGACTTCGTTTTCTCACCAGCGCTGTTGGATGAGTTCCGCCGTCGCACCGGGCGCGAGGACTATCAAGAGTACTATCACTTCCCGCTGCGCTGCATCGAGTTGGATGCCACGCGCCTGAAAACCGACTACACGAGGTTTTTCGATGCGTTACCGGCGGGCACGCGTCCGCTCGACTGGAATCCGGAATGGGGCATCATGGGAGCACCGGGACCCACCGCGCATTTTCAGGAAATGTTGCATCCGATGGCCAAATTCGAGGAGGTGGGACAGGTGGACGCCTACCCGTGGCCTGATTGGCTGGCCGACTACCGTTGGGAGCAGGTCTCGGCGCGGGTGGCCGATCTCAAGGAGCGGGATCTGGTGGTGTGCGCGTTCATGGAGATGACCCTCTTTGAGATCGCATGGTACTTGCGCGGCATGGACCGCTTCATGGAAGAACTCATCGGCGAGGAGCCCATTGCCACTGCCTTGCTCGACAAACTCACCGCCATCCGCATTGGCATGGCCCGCCGCTATGCCGCCGCCGGGGTTGATGTGTTGATGTTAGGCGACGATGTGGCAACTCAAATCGACATGATGATCAGCCCGGCCCTGTGGCGGGCCACCCTCAAGCCGCGGCTTGCAGCGGTGATCCGCGCCGCCAAGGAGCTCAACCCGGAGATCCTCATTTTTTATCATGGCGACGGCAATATGGAGCGGATCGTGCCTGACTTGATAGAAATTGGTGTTGAGATTCTCAATCCGGTGCAGCCCGAGTGCATGGATCCGCTGCGCATGAAGCAACTCTTCGGCGGGCAACTGGCGTTCTGGGGTTGCATCGGCACCCAGACCACCATGCCCTTCGGCACCCCGGATGAGGTCGGCTCAACCGTCAGACAATTGGTCGATACCGTCGGCAAGGGCGGCGGCCTGCTGCTAGCCCCCACCCACACGCTTGAGCCGGACGTGCCATGGGCCAACGTCGAGGCCTTACTCAAAGCCGTGCAGGCCCCTTGACTCCTGGCGCGAAAGTTTTTTAGTCCAATCATGAGTGAACCTGTCACCATTGCCATTGTCGGGGCTGGCAAACGCGGCCAAGCCTATGCCGCCTACGCCACGGCCCATCCCGAACAACTCCGGGTGGTCGCCGTGGCCGAGCCGCGCCAATTGTTGCGCGAGCGCCTGGCCGCCACCCACGGTCTAGGAGTGGACGCCTGCTTCGATCACTACGAGGCGCTCGCTGCGGCGGGCAAGCTGGCCGACGCGGTGGCTATTTGCACCCAGGATCGGATGCATCTGGCCCCCGTCGAGGTGCTAGCCCCGCTGGGTTACGCGATATTGCTAGAGAAGCCGATGTCACCCAATCCGGTGGAATGCGAGCAAATCATCGACTGCATCCGCCGCCACGGCAATTTATTCGCAGTTTGTCATGTGCTTCTTTACACCGAGTTAACCGCCCAGCTGCGCGAGATTCTCCGTTCTGGGGCCATCGGTGAGATCGTCAGCGTTCAGCACCTCGAGCCAGTCGGATGGTGGCACCAAGCGCATTCCTTCGTGCGCGGCAACTGGGGCAATCAAGAGCAGTCGTCCCCCATGTTGCTATCCAAATCCTGCCATGACATCGACTGGCTGCGTCACATCGTCAACGCCCATTGCACACGCGTGGCAAGTTTCGGTTCGCTGCGCCACTTCAAGGCCTCCGAGAAACCTGCGGGGGCAGCCGAGCGTTGCTGGGATTGTGGGGTGGAGGCCGATTGCCCGTACTCCGCCAAGCGCATCTACCACAGCCACTTCGAGCGCGACCGCGTCGCCAATTACATCAACGATGTCATCACCGGCGGCCTCAACACGCTTGCCGCCGTGGAAGACGCGCTGCGTCACGGTCCCTATGGCCGCTGCGTCTATGCTTGTGACAACGACGTGGTGGACCATCAGACGGTGATGCTGGAATTTGAAGGACCGGTGAGCGTCACATTCACCATGACCGCCTTCACTCCCACCCTCCACCGCTCCACCCGCATTTTCGGCACACGAGGCTACATCGACACGGATTTTGTCACCATCAAAGTCTTCGATTTTCTAACTGAAAAAGAAACCCTCCACGACACCCGCATCGGTGCCGACGCCGCCACAGCCGCAGCCGGTCATGGAGGCGGTGACTATTTCATCATGCAGGCATTTGTGCGGGCTCTGGCCACAGGCGACACCTCTGGCATTTGGTCTGGTCCGGATGCCACTCTGGAGAGCCATCGCATCGTCTTCGCCGCTGAGCAGGCCCGCCTAGAGAAGCGCGTCGTCACTCTCAGAGCCCCTGACCTGGACCCTGTTATATCCGGAGATCCGATGATACCGAGCTGAAGTTTTGAGGATACAAGTGGCTCAAGGCGCGAGGAGTTCGATGCGAACACGGAGGAATTCGAGGGCGTATCCGATGGGGGCGCGGAAAGACCTGTATTCGTAACCAGCACTCAACTCTGGCAAGGAACTGGCATCGACAGCCACCTCCTCCATGTCGAGCCCCCAGTTGACGAGGTTGGCAGTCGCCTCGATGTGGTAACGGATTCCTTCGACGTCGTAGATGAGTTCTCCGCCGGATGGGTCAACAGGCGACGGCATCGCGCCGAGACGCATGGGGATGGTCAGCACCTGAGCGAAGGTTGAGCCGGTTGGCACCAACGAGTGGCGAATCTTTACAGACGCAACCCCAGAGGCCGGATCGGAATCAAGGGCAAACTCAACGAAGTTGGGGTCACCATCGAAGTCAGGATTGGCTGTGGGGGCGGCGCCGGCACCAACCAAGCCATGGGCGGCGGCCCACGAGTTGTAGTTAGTCGCTGGTTCCAGCAGCAAACGTGCGAAATAGGCCGGGCTAACGACTCCGGTTTCTGCCTGAAGTTCGGCCTGGGTCCAAGCGACTTCCATCAGATTGTAAGCGGCATGAGCTTCGACGAGGGTCGGCACCTTGGGCGATGGGCTCCATGCGACAAGGTTCGGGGCGACTTGAACGATCACGGCGTATTCGGTTTGGAGGGGATTGAGGTTGAAGCGCAGGCGAAGGGCACTGGCCCCTGGGGGGGCGCTACTCACCAGCGAGCCGGACGGACTGTTAGGATCACCACCGAGTACATATTCGGCGAGGTTAGAATTTCCGTCGTGATCGGGGTCGTCGCCAGGTGCGGAGCCAGCCAAGGCGCTGCCGAAGTGATAAGCACGCCAATTTTGGTAATTCATCGGGAGCACCCGCACATCGAGGGCGACGCTGGTGGACGCGGCAAGGTCGCGCAGCGTCACGGTATAGACACCGGGGGTGGCAAAGATCAACGGATGGGCTGCCAAGCGGCCGGCAGCGAGCGGCGGGGTCGTTCCGCCCCCGGCTGGCGCGGTAGAACATTCGATGACCAACGGGCTGTTAAAATTGGTGGCGGGCAGGCCCGCCACGTCAGTGACTGACAAATCGAGGTAGAATGGCATGCCGGCTACGGCATAGGAGTCCCTGGCGACGACGTGGAGCACGAAGCTCTCACCGACGAAGGTGGATTGAGTGGCTAGAGCCGCCTGGGGCGCTCCGGAGTAGGTCACTGCGCTGGGGCTGAAATTGCCGGGTCGCGAAGGCAGGCCTAGCCAGGAGAGTGTCAGATCGAGCGTCCCTGCGGTCGGCAGCAAGGTTGATTCACCTGCGGCATTGAGCAGTCCCGACAGGTCGAAGTAGGCCAGAGTGGGCGAAGACGCGTCGCCTACCACCGCGATGAGGGGATAGGCCGATGCCGCTTGGGAGAGAATGAGCAAGGTGCCGCCGACAGCCCCGGTGGTCGGAATTAAGGCAGCCATGTCCACCACCAGTTGTCGCGATTCCACGACAAAGGCTGTGGTGCGTGCTGTGGTGACCGGCAGCAAAGGACCACTGGCTAACTGGGTGCCCGCCGGATTGAGGGCAAGGGGGCGCAGGAAGTATTGGGTGTGTGGTGCCAAACCGGAAACGCGTGCCAAGCCCAAGCGTTTGGCAGCCATTTGGGATTGCAGGGTTCGGTTATTCTGGCGGGCGGCGTAACTGGTGGACACCTCTCGGCGACTATGATCGAGCGGCAGCATCTCGATACGCACCTGACTGGTGACGTCCTGAGTGGCGCCGGCATCGGCAAACACTTGCAGGGCGGGGGTGGCAGCCTCCGTGGTATCCCAACAAATGCAGACGCTGCTCGACGTCACATTGCCGATTTGGGCATGTTGGAGCACGGGAACGGCGAACACCGGGGCGGCGAATGCAACAATAGCAGCGGCAAGAATGATCGGGCGGGTGCTCATGGCTGGGCGGCGGGGAGTTGGTGAGTGGGGGGGGTGGAAAGGTCGCCTTGGCCGACGACCCCGGCGACGCGACCCTTGCCACGTCGGCCTTCGAGTTGGATGGCCTCGTCACCACCGGTCAACACGACCACACGGGTGTAGCCTTCAGCGCGGAGCCTACGGCAAGTTTCGAGGGTATCGGCATTGACGGCGTGGACCAACACAATCAAGGGGCTTGGGGCGGCTGATTTGACAGTTGGCAGGGTGGCACCATTGGCCGTCTGTTGGTGCGGCGGCTGATGGCGCTTGCGCAATTCCGGCAGGCTTGCGCAATAGCTGCGGTTGCCCTTTTTGCCGCAGAAGTCACGCAGCGGATCGCCAGCTGACGCGGCCGTGGTCTGGACGCTTGCAGCAACCTTGGTGGGGGCCGGCCGCATATCCAACAAAACCACGGGCTCGGTGAGTTGGTTGAGGTTGTCATAACCGATTTGTTGGGTCCGCTCAAGGTGAAGACCTGAGGCGGCGGTGTCCGGGGCGTTTTGCAGCGCATGCCAAGCAGCGTACCCACCCACGAGAACCTCCGCTTTCCAGCCCGGGCGCTGATTGAGGGTGGCGGCAATGGTGCCCACATCGATGGTGCCGAGGCCGTCGTCAAAAAGGACCGCATGAGCGAGAGGCGGCAGTTGTTTTTCAAGAATGACCGACGCCGGGATGTTCATGGCGCCGGGGATCGAACCGGCCTCAAAACGAAGCTGCGGACGCAGATCGAGCAACTTGATCGGTTCGCCGCGGCCGAGCGCCTTGGCGAGTGCGTCAGCGGTAATGGCCGGAGCCGGCAGGCACGTCAGAATGTAGGCTGCAACAAGCAGCACGCGTTGGAAGGAAGGGTTGAACATGGCGGCAAGGGATTTGGGGATGTTAAAAAGAAGCCGTTAGGGTTTCCAGCCACTGAGCGGATGGGTGAGATCAAGCAGCAAAGTTGCTACCCGCGGGATGACAAAATCATGGCCAATGCAGGTGCCATCAGGTTTCGTTTCGACGGCGCGCCAGCAGCCTGCAAAGGCGTCAAAGAAGCGCAGCGCGTGGATATTGTCGGCACCGATGTGTTCGATGAGGCCGTAAGCCGTGGTGCCGACCGGGAAGCCGGTATAGCTAAAGACACTAAGCCCGACAGCCAGATTGAGCGTATTCTGAGCCCCGGCACCGAGATCGGCCATGTTCGGCTGATTAAACTCGACCCACAGGAAACTGCCCGCTGCCAATGGAAAATCCTCACCGCTGGCGGTTCCATTGAAGGTGGCCGTGTGCGATACCAGCGGGGCGAACGAATCATAGGTGGTCACCGTGGTGATCCCTGCAGCAGGGCCCCAATCGGCCAGCAACTGGAATGCACTGCCAAAGCGGGCAACCAGTGCCGGCGTGACGGCGAGGGCGTTGGCCTTGATGGAGACGGGCTGCAAACCTGGAAGCAGCGAAGCGACCACCTGACGATGGGAGGCATCGAGGACATCGGTCCACACCGCAAAGCCGTTGCCGAGGCAACCTGCACTGAACTCCTTGGGTGCCCGGGTCAATGCCACACTGCTGCCGGTTTGGGTGTCAAGAAGGCGCAAATTCTCGGTGAGCGTGCCGAGAGAGTCTTCCTGAAACATCAGCCACGTTCCAAAAAGTTCTGGATTGGTTTCATTGTAGGGCGTGTCGGTCACTCGTTGCTCCACTCCCTTAAGCAGATCAAATTGATAGATATCGACCTGACCGTTGCGATTGTCCTGCCAAGCGATCAGATCGCCGAAAATCACCGGATTATTTTGGCCGAACGAATTGTGAGTGATGCGGCGAGTTTCGCGTGTTTCCAAATCACAGAAATACACCTCACCGGGACCCACGTCACGGTGATCTTCCCACACGACCCGGCCGCCTTGAACACGCGGGCGGAACTGGTCACCAACCCCGGGCCAGACGCGGAAGCGCTCGCCGGAGAGGAAGTTGCGTGCCTCGATTTGCCAGGCTGCGGACGGGTTGTCGGCTGGTTGAACCTGATAGACAACCCACGGCCAATCGACGCTTGGGTTCACCTCAGAGCTGCTTGACGTAAAGGTTACAGCGCCGCGGTCGCCGGTAAGGAGGTCACACCACAAGACATCCGATGTATTGTTAGGTCGGCGGGTCTGCCAGACGACATAATGCCCGTCGGTGGCTGGATTTTCCTGATTGAAGGAGGGATCACTGGTAACTGCCACCGTGGGTGCCGGGTTGGCCAGATTGCGAGCGCGGATATTCCAGACGCCGCCGGCATTTTCCTGCCACACCGCCCAATCGCGGCAGGCTCGCGTACTGCGGCCACCGGTCGTCGAGTCCGCAAGGGTGGTTTGCTGCGTGCTGAGACCTTCGATGACCACCACGCTGGCAGCGCGGCTGTGGTTGCCCAGCGAATCAGTTAGATCGATCAACACGGTATAAGCACCGGGGATTTGGGCGACGCCAGCATCATTGCGGCCGTCCCAGGTGAAGGCGAGGGTGTGGCCGGCGATGTTGGGAAAGGCGGCGTTGCGGACTGCGGTCAAAGCGTCAAAATTAAAGCCATAGCTGGTGTCATAAGACCAGCTCACTTGGGAAGCAGCGGATTGGTCCTGCCAGATACCACCACGGCAACCGATCCACTTCACCGTGTGGGCACCTTCGCTCATGCGTGGCAGATCGACGGGGCTGCTCAGCGGGGCTTCGGCCCGGTAGTAGCTATTATCATCAATGGTCCAGCGATAGAGACTGGCGCTGGCATCAATCGGCTGGAGGGTGACATTGAGGGCGTCATTGGCTGGAGTGGGCGGGACTCCCGTCACTTCGAGGGCCGGTGCTGCGGGATCCACCGTCCAGCCAACCGTGAGCGCCTCCGCTTCGTCCGGATAGTCACCGAGCGAATGTCGCGCCAACACCGCAACGGAGACCGCACCAGACAAGCCGTTCAAATCGATGGTCTGGGCAACCGGACGTTCATCGCTCCAAGCACCCCCATTGAGACGGTATCGATAACGTTCGGCGAATTGGCCGCTGACGGACAGCGCTGCGTTGGCCCGCGAGGTTGGGGTGGGCGGCATGCCAGCCAAGCGCGGCCAAGCCCGCACACCCTGATAGATTCGGAGCGTCCCATCGGTGGTCAGGGCGGAGGCGGGAATCACCGAGGAAATCGGCGTGCTACCAGGGCGCGTACTCAACAAGTCAGTCGGGAAAATATGCGGCTCGCCCAGAGTAAGTGCCAGCGGTGGAGCGGCCCCCGGCACGACGACAGTGGCGGAATGCACGGCTTCAACGTTGCCGGGCAGGTCGGTGGCATAATAATCGACGGTGTAGGTGCCCGGTTGATTGAGGGTGAAAGGCAGCGCCGGACGATAGGCGGCGCCGTTGATGCGATAGACGATGGATACCGGACTGGCATCCTCTGCGGTAAAGTATAGCTGAGTGGTGGCGGCGGTGTAGTACACCCCTGCGACCTGCGATACATTGCCGGCGAAGCGCAGGCGGGTGACCGGCGGCGTCACGTCCAACTGGCTCGCCTGATAGGTGATTGAATACGTGTAGCTCTGGCCATTCTGGACGCGGTCGAAAATATTGAGGTACGTGAGTTTCTGGTTGTCGCTGCGACGGTAGCGGATGTTCGTCCAAGTATTGCGCGGATGCAGCACCTTGCCGTCGGATCGGGTGACTTGGCTGATGGCAAAGCGAGCTTGTGCCGGGTCGTCGAGGCGCATGTACCCCCAGCCTTCGCGGTCGGCATGGAGGGTGACCGTCACGTCGTTGGCGGCCACTGAGCCGGTCACTGCCGCATCGGTCAGATAGTTGACCGGCAGGGTGGTGCCATCGCTCTCGAACAAGGTGTCGGGAATCCTCTCGGGGTCATTGTCGGTATCGGCGAGGAAATCGAGGATGCGGTCGCGGCCGGGTTCGTCGTTCATGACCTCGGCGGCGATGAAGTAGGCATTGACGGATTTGATGACGGAAGTGTCTCGGCCACCGAGTTCATCGGCATGGGTGAAGGATGCCTTAAATTCGATGAACTCGCCAGACAGAGAGGTAATCATGTCCCAAGCCCCCTTGCGGGTTTCGCCAGGATTGATGTCGCCCAAGTCCACTTGCAGCGACGTTTCATTGAGAGGGGAATCTTGGACCCGCGCACCTAACAAACGCGCAACGAGCAGCAAGCCATTTTTATTTTCAAGGATTTTAGGTTGCTGGGAATTGATCTTGACACTTTTGGCGACGCCATAGCCGGTGTTGTGGACGAGCACGCCGAGGGTAAAGGGAATCGGGCTTTCCACTTCTGGCGTGAACGGGTCATCGCCTGTGACGTCGCGGGGCTGGAAGTAGGTAATCTCCAATTGCGGTTCGGGCTTGACGGTGATGGTGCCCTCGACAACGAGCAGCGATTCGGCCGGCAGCGGCTCACCGCGCATGTTGGCGGCGAGGCGGCAGCCGATCGCGTATTGCTTGCCCTGGGGATTGGTGCCGCCCGCTGTGATTTTGGGGATGAGGAACCAGCGGGCAACGGCCTTTTTGGTCGGTTCGATGACGCCGGTGCCGTCGATGCGGTTGATGTTCTCGAAGGTGGGCGGTTGCACGAAAAACAAGGTGGCGGCGTCCTCACCACTGGCTACATCGCGGAATGTAAGCTCGGCGGAAAGCTCGGTGATCGGATCGGCGCCATCATTGTTAGTCACTTCGAGGGTCGCCTCGAAGCCGATGCGCTCGACGGTGAGTTCCTGTTGGATGGCAATTTTGACCCGCGAGCAAAGGCCTTGGAACTGCTGCTGGGCGTGGAGGCTGGTGCCGGCCAGCAAGCTGAGGCAGGCGGCCAGCGCGGTGAGGCAACGTTGGGAGGAATTGGATTTCATCGGGCGGGAACAGTTGCGGGTTGGGAATTGGGGGCGAGAGCCGAGCGGTCACCAAGTTTTTGGGCACCGCATAGATCCTGAACCATGATACCGGAGGCAAAGAACGCGTTGCCGCCTTTCACTTCGATGGTGTACACGGTGTGTTCGCCGGGTTGACTGACGTTGGACACCACTGCCAGCAGAGCACCGCTTTCGTGGTGAACCCAATCGCCGGGTTTCAAATTAGCGGCTGCGGTCCAGCCGGAGGCATCGTTCCAGACGAGGTGCTCGCCAGTGATCTTGAGGCGCAGGTCGGCGGGTGCCAGCGGAGTGGTGCCGGGCCGCACTTCGCAGAAGCTCAGTTCGCGCAAATCATTGGAGTGGCGGATGATCACGTCCTCGACTTGACCGCAGTGGCCCGCCCACATCGACGAGCGCACGGCCGTACCTCGTTGCAATGACTCGATGGCCACCCGCGAGCCGTCACCGAGGGTCACCGGCGTGCCTGCCGGGAAACACCCGCTGCCGGTGAATGAGCCGTTGCCACCTCCACCTCCACCGCCTCCAATGCCGGTTGGAACATCACTCTTGTATTGGGCGACGATGCAACCGAGGAACTTGCCGATGGTTTCGGCAATGGCCTCCAGGCCGGTGAAGCCCATGATGAAATCCAGAGTGTCGATGGTCACGATGAGCGAACAGATGAGCGCGGCGGTGGCACCGTCGGCGCATTGCGCGATGGCCCGACCAATGGCGTTGATACCGGCCATAAAGTCATCGTCGAGAATGTGGGGTTTGAACACAGCGTCGGCGCAGCCGGAGATGGCACCACCGAGGTCGCTGGACAGGACCGGGCCGGACCCGCCGCCACCGAGGCCATGACGGCTCCAGACGAGATGGAAGGGCACGACGACTTCTTCTTGGGCGTGGAGCTCGGGCAGGTAATTGATCAGCGGCTGAAGCGAGGCGTAGGACGAGACATCGCCGGTGAGCTGGACATCGAACATGCTGATCAAGCCCTCGTTGCGCACCTTGACCAACAGGGTGCTCTCGTATTGGTCAGGCAAATTGGTGAAGGCAAACGACGGTGGGTCGAACACCAGCACCGGGAATGGAACCCGCGTCTCAAAGGTTTGCTCGATGACAATCTCGTAGCGATCGGTAAACGGCTTGGGCACCACCGAAAATTCCACGGTCACCAGCGATTTGGACAAGCGGGTTTCCACCAGCCCGAGTTGACCAGGCACAATGTCAACCGTGCCGGTCTGGGTCGAATGGCCAGCGGCAGTGATCTGCCACGACCAAGAGCCTTCCTGCAGGTTGGGAATGGTGACCTCGCCGTTGGAATCGGTTAAGAATGGCCCGAGTTCCTCGCGCAGGTTCGGATTGCGCAGCCGCACTTTGGCATTGGGCACCCGCTCGACAAAAATGTTATCGACGACAAACTTGACGCTGCCGACCAGCGAACTGGTGACCTGAGCGAAGAGGTTGACGTGGAAAGGAGTTTGCAGGTTGGAGCCTTGGATTTCAATAAAGTCATCGTAGAAACCCAAGGCGGTGGTGTCCGGCGGGGCGAAAGCAACCCCAAAGGTGAGCCGGCCACCGACCGGTATGTCCGGCAACACGACCCGACCGTCAGCAGCGCGCGGCAAATTCACATCCATCCACCGCATACTGGCCGGCGGAATCAATACCGGATTTTCGACAGCACGCAGGCCAAGGTTTTCGAGGGTCACCACATAGCTGTTGATGTTGCCGCGGTTGACTGAGCCCTCGACATAACCGACCCGCGGACTGACGAACGAGAGCACTGGCACGGCTGGCCGCAGACTGAGGGTACCGCGGAAGGTGCATGAGGCCCCCTCGGCCGAGAGGAACGTCAGATTGATCAAGGCTGTATCCGGAGCGTTGGCATCGGCGGTGAAGCGGATGGCCACATTCTGGTCGCCATTGGGTGCGATGGCAAAGGGGCCGTCAATAAGGGCCGCCCGAATGGTGGTAATGTCCACCTCAGTATCACCGTTCATCACAAAAGCCCGTGCGCTCATCGCCACCGAAGCGGCCGTCAAATCGCCCGGATTGATCGCTTTGAGGGTGATGTCTAGCGTGTCATTCTTGGACATGACAACGTCGCCTCGGCCCGGCGTCACGTAGAGCCGACGATAGTCAATGGTCACCTGGTTGAGTTGATCAACCACATCCGGGTGAGCGGCCCAGATGTTGAGTCGTCCGGAAAACCCGAGCACCGGGGTGTAATCGTAAGCGTAAGCGCCGAGATCATCGGTGGTGACGGTTTGCCAAGTGACGAAGCCGCGGGCACCGAACCCGAGGTGGAGCGCAGCGTGGGCTAGCGGCAGACCACTGGCGCGATCGATTGCCTGACCCGTGATGTGGACGGGTTCATCGTTGGCATAGAAGGCTTTGTTGGTGGCCGAGGTGCCGTAGTAGGGCGTTTGAACGAGAGACGAGCTGGTCTGTCCGCTGAGCGTGCCACCGGCCAACAGGGAGCCGCTAAGCGGACGGTAGCGGATCGCTGCGATGTCGAGGACAAAGCGAGCTCCTTGACCGGCATGGCCGAGGGCCTCAGGAACGAAGATTTGGGGGATGGTAAAGCTCACTGAGCCACCGGGGGCAATGGTAATGAAGGCATTGCCATTGCCGTCCATGGTCACTCCAGACACGCCGCTACCCTTAAAATCCTTGCGAGATACCTCCGCACCACTGGCATCAAGCACCCGCACTGACACATCGCCCGCCAGGTTGCCGAACCCGCGACCAATGATGATCTCGATGGGCACCGGACCTGGATTGGCAATGCGCGCCACAAAATCGGTCAAGCCACCGGCCAGCGGCGGAGTGACCGGTTGCAAGCTGGCGCTGTTGCCTCCATCCGTGGCGGGACGTTTGACAAACGATTTTTCAAAACTCACGCGACTGCCACTGGCGTCAGCCGGGCCGCGGGCCAGCAACTGAATGGATTGCTGGGTGGCCAAAGTGCGCGGTGCCAGCACCACGAAATCCTGGCTCGCGGAGCCGCCCGGTGCCACGTCGAGGTTCGTGTCGATGCCGACGGACAGGGCATCGCTGCCACCGACGGTGCGAACCAAGTCGAGGTGCTCGATTGCCAGACGACCGCTAACGGCAAGGTTGGTGGCCACCACCCGCAGGGAGTCGAAGTAAAAGCGCACGCTGTCGTGTTCGGCAGCGGCGGCGTCAGGATTGAGGAGCAAGCTAAAATCGGCCGCCACCACCACTAGGCGCCGCCGCGGACTTTCGTTGCGAGCCGCGTTGAGCGCGGTGATTTCGTAGCTGACGCTCGCCACCCCCAGCGTGAGTGGGTCGATGTAGAACCGGTCGGCCAACGGGATTGGGCCTCCATTTTGCTTCACACCATTCCGATAGACATTGAATCCGGTGACCGTCGGGTCGGTCGAATCCCACGTCATCGAGGTGGGAGATGCGTCGCGCACCAAGATTTGGAGGTTGGTGACCGGGCTAACCAACATCTCGATAGTCAGAACCGGGGTGGCATTTTCATTGCCATGGGAATCGACGCTGGACACTCGATAGTCATGGATACCACGCGGCGGATTGTCTTGGAAACTCACCGGAGTGGTCGAACTGTAGATGAGTTCGGCACCACGATAAACGTTGTAATGATGCGGCACCTCCCCACTCGATGGTGCTGCCCACGAAAGGGCCACCCCGGTCGCCCCAAGGGTAGCCACAAAATCCTCCGGCGCAGGCGGCGGCGTGCGGTCCGACAACGCGTTGAGCACTCCGGAGGGCAAGCTGTCGGCCCCACGCAGTGCCGCCACGATCGCATAGGTGTAGATGCCGTCGGCTGGCGGCGTGTCGGTGAATTCGCAAGCATTCAGACCATCAGCCAGCAACAACACAGGCACCGTGGCATTGTTGCCCGGCTCACGATAGATTTTGTAGGATTCAGCCCGCGGGACCGCGTCCCAACGGATGGCGATGTGGCCGTGGGCCAATGTTTGAGCGCTCAAGCCGCCCGGCCGGGTCGGCGGGTCAGGCAACTCGGTGTTATATATCTCGAGATTGCTCGGAGTGATGACAGTCCCGCTGTTGCCCGCAGCGTCGGTGACGCTAAGGCGGAAAAAGCCTGTGCCACGGCCCATCGCGGCATTGAGCGTGAGGTTGCCAGTCCAGACGGTGCCTGAACCCGTCAGTGCAATGACCACCCTGGCCCCCACCGGCGGATCGAAGGCAAGCGTCGGGGAGGTGCCTAGGGCCGGGGCTTCGGACAATTGCAGGCCAAGGGCGACGCTCACCGGGTTGAGTGTCTGGACTGGTGCCGGATGGTCGAGGCTGAGGGTGGCGGTGGGCTTGGAGACGTCGAAGACCAAGTCCGGTCCGCTCGGTGGGCCGCTGAAGGAATTGCCGACCAGATCGGTGGCGGAGACATTGACGGTGGCGGTTCCGGTCGTGGCCGAGAGATCGGACACAACGAAGGCTGCGGTAAACACCGTGGCCGATTGCCGGATGACGGGCACCGAAACCGGTTCGCCAGAACCCGCAGCACTGATGGTCAAAACCGGATTGGCCGTAAGCGGCTCACTCGAGGTAAGAATGATCCCGAGCGTGCGCGGCCCCACCGGAATGCTGCCATCGTAGCTGATGGTGAAGCTAGGCTTGGTGAAATCAAGCACAGCCGAGCGCAGGTTGGACAGGACACTGGCATTGCCGGAGTCGTCGTAGCCGACGACCGCAAAATACCAGGTGGCATCAGGCATGCTGCCGATGGTTAGGGTAGTGCGGCCGCTAATCAGGTCGCTCTGACCACTGGCTTGGGCCGGGTCGCTGAACGCCTCGTGTTTCCACAATACCCGGAACTTGGTCGGCCGCTCACCACTCGCCGCATACTGCCATTCCAACTGCAAACCGCGGCTGGGGCTGTACACGGGTTCCAACAACACCGGCGCAGCGGGCGGACCGGAGTCGTGAACGACGCCCACCGGTGCCGAAGACGAAGAACCCAGACCGTCAAAGGCAGTGACGACAAGGGTGTTGGTTCCCTCAACGAGGGGCACTGCTGGCAAATTAAAGCTGCCATCCGGCGCGGCATTGAGACTGCCTGAAACACTCGAACCATTGCGGGTAACACGCAGACCGATGCCCGCCTCAGCCGTGCCGCTGAGCGCGACCGTGGCGGCATTGGTGAGCAAACCGTCGAGCGGTGCCGCGATCACCGGGGCCGGTGGCGGAGCCGGTGCGGTAACGATATTCACGGCGCGGCTGGATTCATTGCCCGCTTGGTCTCGTGCCCGCAACTCGGCTCGATGCATGCCGTTGCCCAAGGACCGAGAATCCCATAGAGTGGCGAAGGTCGCTGCCGAATTGCGTGCGACCAACACGCCGTCGATCAGCAGATCGATCCATTTTACGCCCAATGCCGCAGTGGCGCTGCCACTGACAACCAGCGGGCGTGACACCGTCTGGCCCTCGACCAAGCTGAACGCGGTGACCACCGGGCCGTCGGTGATATAGTTAAAGGTCACGGTCACATCGGGACCAGTGGTGCCGGTGGCACTGTTAGTTTGCACATGGACGGTCTTGAGGCCCGCCCCGCTCGACAGCGTGAAAGGCAGCTGAAAACCATAGGGTCTGATGCGGAAAGACACATCCGCAGGGAACAAATCGTTAAACAAGGTCCCAGTGAACAACGAATTTTCACTGGCCCGGTATTGCACCGGGTTGACGCCCATCAGGCGCAATTGCACGGAGCGCACCCCGGTGTCGGTCACACCTGATGCCGCCGCCACCGCGCTACCCAGCACCGGCTCCCCGGCCAGTGGAGTCGCGGCACCCACGCTGCCGCTCAGACCCGCAGCGATGACGTCGGCGTCGGCGCTGCCCCACCAGTTAGAAGCCGCATCCAGAGTGGCGCTGCCTTGTTGCAAAGCATTGACCGTGGTGTTGTTGAGAATGACCGACTGGTGGAGGTGGACTGTGGCCGACTCCATCGCACGCAAACCATTCTCATTGAATGCCAAATAACACCCGGTGGCGGCTACCGCCCCACTGCCGGAAACATCCAGACCACCACCCGCATTTTGAATCGCGTACAAACGCGTCACCAGCGGGCTGCCAGCCGTGATGCGCAGGCCACTGCCATAACGCAGCCAAGCACGGCTGATTTCAGACACCGGTGCCGCCGCCGACCCCAGCGTGATGCCAGCCCATGCGCCTCGCAGCGGAACTCCCGCTGCGCCATCGTCAGCCGCCGCAGTGAAGTGAATCGGCAACAAGTCCGTGCCATTGGCCAAAATCCGGCCGTTGCGCACCTCAATGCCCGTGCCGTCGGCGAAGCGCAGCGTGCTGCCCGGCGCAATCGTCAGCGTCGCCCCACCGTCGATCACCAGGTTGGCAAACACCGGAATGACTGCCGCCGCTCCACCAATCGCCAGATCACCACGCAATGTGCCCGCCAGCGGGTCGCTCCACATCACCGCAGTAACCGAAGGATTGAATTGGTTGAGGACGTTGTAGCCAATCACCGCAAAATAATGGGTCTGCGTCCGGTCCAGTCCCGTCAAATCATAGCTGTTAGCGCTGGCCGGCAGCCCGGCAAGCGGCGTCAGACCGGTGATATCGGTCAACGGTGTGCTCGCGGCAAAAACCCGGAAGCCGGCGAAACCGACCAAGGCCGAGGTGTCATAGGCACTCCAATCCAAGTGCGCGGAATCCACACCGGTGGTGGTTAGCAGCGGCGTAACTGGCGGCGGCGTTTGGCTCCGCAGGAAGATGCGCACGGCGCTGACGGCGGGATCGGAATTGCCAGCCACGTCCACTGCTGTGACGGCCGCGAAGTATTCATGGTCCGGCAACAAGCCTGAGAACACGTTAGATCTAGCTCCGGTGCTGCCGCCCCCCTTGGCCGAAAGCCCCGCCACCGAAGTGAATGTATGGTCTTCCAGGAAATACCGGAATCCACTGAGGTCCACTGGTGCCTCGTAATCCGCCCATGAAAGGGTCGCGGAAGTCGGCGTCGTGGCCGAGACCACCAACACCGGATTGACCGGCGCCAAAGCATCCATCGTAAATCCAAAGCTGGCGTCCGGATCCATCGTGTGCCCCAGCAGATCACTTCCACCGCTCACCCGCAGCGTGTACCCGCCGCCATTGCTTGCGCCAAACGCCACAGGCAGACTGCGGAAATTGCGTGCGTCCAGCCAGGTGCCGCCGGCCGGCACCACCGGCACTGCGGACGCATTGCCGCTGAGCAAGGCTAACACCGGGGCGATGGCCGGGTTCATGTCACGGTCGAAGGTCACCGTGAACGTCACATCCGGCGCGATCGGCACCAGCACGCCGCGACTGCACGCCACTCCGCCAACCACCGGCTTGAGCGAGCGCTGCTGATAGACAGCGACAAAGTTCATGGTCGCAGCATCAAGCGTGGAAAACGTCTTGTTCAACGCGTTGCCGGAACTAAAGAACTGGCCGTTGAGTTCAAAGCGTTGGAACAAAAATTCCAGATCTCCTTGCTCAACCCGCGAGGCGGCGCTCACCGCCAACGTCTGGCCATTGGTGTAAGTGCCGCCACCCGCTAACGCCCCAACTCCCGGCGGCTGGCAGGCCAGCGTGACCACGTGAGCAGGCACCAGCTCACGGAACACTGCCACCAATGAGCGGTTGGCTGCAACGCTAAACTGCAACGGCACGCTCGTGCCGATGTTGACCGCATTTTCCTGCCAGTGGTCAAACACATATCCGGCGGTCGCCACCGGGGTCAGCACCACGGTCGTGTTGAGCGGGAAATTGCCGCTGCCAGTCACGCTGCCGTAGCCGACTGGCGAGGCCACCGCCGCAACTTGGAATTGTGGCAGGCCAAACACCGCCAACAAGTTGCGATTGCGCGTCGGCGTGAATGTATAAGTCGCCTGCGAGCTAACAAAAGTTCCGTCTTCCGTCCAATTCAGGAAGGCATACGGCAGACTTGACGTGTTAGGAGTGGCTATCACCGTTACTGGCAGACCTTCACGAGCACTGCCAGCGCCGGTGACCGCGCCACCGGCCGCAGGTGCCGCCGCTACCGAGATGTCGTAGTAGTGATAGACTTGGAAATTCGTCTGCACGCTGTTTTGTTCGGCAAGTGCATGGCCGCCAGCAGCGTATTCATACAACACGTTGCCCGCATCGGCCGACACCGTCACCACATAATACCCTGGCGCGGCGGCATTGATCGATTGCGACTGCGGCAGTGTGGCTCCCGCCGCCAGCGGATCACTAACTCCTCCGGCCGGCAGGTTCTGATCCACCACCACTTGCCCGCTGCTGGTATTGAGCACCTGCACGCGGGTCGAGTGACCCGGCGCAGCCACGCCGCTGCCGCGGTTGGCAAGATTCCAGCCAAGTTGCCAGTTACCGCTAGGATCGGGACCGCTGACCGCCAGATTTTCTACCACTAAATCTGGATAATCGCGCAGCCCCACAACAAACGGATTGACCGTGCACGTCGTATTGTCCCCCTCCTGCAAAATTTCATCCACCGAGTTGCTAGAATCGGTTTTCACCAATAAGTAATAGGTTCCCGGCAAACCGTCCGGCAGGGTGAGCGTTTGGTTCACAGAATAGCTGCCGCCCGGTTCTAGTGCGCCGTGATGGGTGATGAGCGCGAGTTGCAGGTCATCCGCATCCCCGTACACATTGTTGGTCGAGAGCACCACCCGATCAGTCCATGTGCTCGCATTGGTGACGAGGTTGCCGACATTGCTCACTTCATAGCTCAGCGGAATGGTATCCCCGGTATGCAGCGAGGGAAGGGTGATTTCATCAAGGCGGGTGACTCGAAGATTGGGGAAATTCACCGCCGAGGTTGGCAACACCCGCGCATCAAGAATGTAGTCGCTGTTGAGCCCAGCCGTGCCGTAACTCGCCCGAACCAGGGCATAATAATGCCCGCTTTCACCTATCTGCACCTCTGCCGAGTCGTCGCCCGCCACCCCGTTGGTCTCTGCCATCAAGGTGCCGGCCTGAGAATAAAGCGAGACGATCGGCCCCAAAATGGAACCCGTCGGTCGCCGCACCGTTAAAAACACCGTGTTGCCGGCAGCCAGCGAGCCAAGGTCATAGTAATCAAGCCCAGAACTGGTGCCGATCATGCCCGCCACACTCGCCGAGTCAATGCCCCCGGAGTGCGTAAACGTCAGCGGAGTGGCAGTGGCAATCGAGTCGTTAGGTTCAATCTCATGGGCCAATCCGCGCAGCAGTGAGACGCGGAACCGGTGCTCGCTGCGCACCCCATACCAATCGTCAATACGCAACAGATAGGCACCGGTCTTGGTCAGCGTGTAGGGAGCGTGGGTTTCGATGTCGGCACTGGTGAACCCGCGGTCGAAAACCACCCCACCATCCGCATCAGTCAGACGCCACGACAGACCGTAGCCCGATGGCTCGTAGGGCAGGTTGGTTTCAAACGCCAATACATCGCCCGCTTGCGCTTCAAAGGTCCAGTATTCGATGTCCTCGGAGGAAACCAGAACGCCCCGCCCGTTGGCCGTCAAATACCCGGGAATGTCCGTGTTGAATACCAGCGGTGTAGCAGCAGCAGGCGAATTGTTAGGCTCGGTTTCAGTTTGATATCCACCCACCTGGCTAATCGAAAAGTCGCGCTCAAACCCTAACGCTTGCGCATTGTTGAAGGTGTCCCGCAGCCCGGCCACCCGCAATTGATAATTGCCAGGAGGCAGCGGACCCTTGACGATGGAGTACGAATTGGATAGCCCGTTGCCGTAACCCGCCGGAGCAATCGCAAACACCTCGTCATCGCCGGTGGCGAAGGTAGCGTCGGGTCCGGCCCACACCAGCGAGTAGTTGGCCGCATTGTTGACGGTGCTGGCTAACATATCCTTGTTGAAGGACAAATTGAAAGCTGATAACAGCCCACCGGTTGTGCCGGTGGGCAATGTGCAAGCGATGATGGATGGCGGCATCGTGTCGCTGAGTGCCAGATCGAGGAAGTACTCAGCCATCAGGCCTTTACCGGCCGTCGCGGACACCCGGACGTGATACGTGGACTCATCCCCCGGCTGCAGCGTGTACACCAATTGGGTCGGCGTGAGAATCGTCGGCGTCACCTGGCTGCCGTCCGCCTTGAACAGCGTCAACGCGGGGGCCAGCGTCGAGGTGGTCGGCAGCCGAAGCGTGGCGCTCACTTGGGTACCAACCGCCAGATTGCCGAGGTTGAAGAAATCCCCGGAGTTGTCGTAGCTCGCCAAGTAGCCCGCCGCCGTGGCGCTCAGAGAATGGCTGGACAAGGTGAAGGCGAGCCCATTGCTTTCGCCCAGCCAGTTGTTAGTTTCGCGCTCGAGCTGGGTACCGGGCGGGGCCAGTGACACCCGGAACCGGTACTCACCGCGATAGTCATACCAAGGCGAGACCCGCAGGTAATACGTCCCGTCTCGGGGGATGGCCAGCGGCGGGGTTTCGCCACTCCAGTTGTTGCCATTGTAAAAATAAGTCAGCTGGTTGCCGACCTCATCATAGACATACCAGGCCAGGCCCGAACTGCCAGAGATGCCCGAAAGGTCGGCCGCCACCGTGAGCATTTCACCGCGCTTGGCTGTGAAACTCCAATAGTCCAGATCGGTATTGTCCGCCAGAAATCCCCGACCATAGCCGTGTTGCAGACCGGTGGCCGGGTCATCAGCCGCCAGCGGCGAAACGGCGTTGCCGTCAAGCACCCGCAGCAGGTTATCGTCATGGTCGGTGATGACTAACTCAGGCACTCCGTCGCCGTTGAGGTCGCCCATGGCCACCCCATAAGTACTGCCCCAATTGCGGCGCACCAAGTCGAAGCCGATGCTGCCATTGGCCCGGTTGGTCGCCACCGTGACGTGGTCGTTACCCCCGAACACCAAGTCCGGCCAACCGTCGCCATTGACGTCCACCGTCTTCACAAAATAATTGTAGTAGCCGTAGCCCATATTGATGGACGTGCGCGGTTGGAACGTGCCGTCTCCGTTACCCGCAAACACCCCGAAGTCATAGGTGCCGTTGCTGTCGTTGTAATTGTCGGTGGCCATCGTCGCGATGTCCAAGTTGCCGTCCTGATTGAAGTCGGCTATCGCAAAGTCAGTCAGGGTCGGCCTGTCCGGCGTGTCTAGGAACGAGGGGGCACCAAACGTGCCGTCACCATTGCCAAGGAAAATCGCCACCCGCTTGCCGTTGTCCATATCGCCGACCACCAAATCCAGCTTGCCATCTTTGTTGAAGTCACCTAGGCCGATGGCTTCCGGCCGAATCCGAGGGCTCAGACCGAGGCCGATCTTGCTTTCCGTGAATCCGCCGTGCTGGTCGTTGAGCAGCACCGACACCGAATAACCACCGTTGCCCGCATCAGTGCCGTTGTTCGAACACACCAAATCCGGCCATCCGTCGCCATTGACGTCGCCCACCGCCAGCCGCATCGGCCAGTCTCCCACCGCCACGTTGCCCAGCCGGGTGAAGGCGAGGTGGCCAGGCGTCGAGTTGTTGTGGAACAAGGCCACGAAGCGCCCGCCCGCCACCGTCACCGCAATATCGGTCTTGCCGTCCTTATCAATGTCTAACAAAGCAATGTGATATGGCTCGTCACCCAGTCCGAAAAACGTCAGCGGCGTGCCAAACGTCCTGTCGCCGTTGCCGGGGAAAATACTCAGCCCGTCCACCGAACCCAAGTGGCTCACCACCGCATCGAGCTTGCCATCCCCATCAAAATCCGCCAGTTCCACGTCAAACGGCCAACCCGCCGTGGCCGTCGTCCGTCCAAAATCTGCGAATGATCCGTCCGCAGTGCCCGCCGCCACATGCGTGGACAGCGAGGTCGCCGTCGCCTGCGTGGTGTTCGATCGGTTCTCCAAAACGTATCCCGGCAACCCAGCCACCGTGAATGTGCGGACATGCGGCGCCGCCATATTGTTGTTCGCCTTATCCTTCAGTCCAGTGCTAACTACCAACCGGTAGGTATCCGGCTGCAGCGGTCCGTCAGGCAGAAAATAAGTAGCCGTCAGGCCCGAGCCATAGCCCGGAGACCTGATGGTATAAGCCACCTCGTTGCCGTTATTGAATGTGCCGTCGCCGCCGGACGCAAGCAACGTGTAGCTGGTCATGTCGTTGACACTTGTCGGCAACATATCCTCGCTGAAGCCCAGCGTGAAGGTTGAGCCGACAAACGTGACGGTGGACCCCTCGGCCGGCAGGCTGTCGGATACGATGGACGGTGGCACCACATCACTGAGCGCCAAGTCGAGGAAGTACTCGGCCATCACTCCCTTGCCATCCGTTGCGGACACCCGGACGTGATAGGTGGACTCATCGCCTGGCTGCAGCGTGTAAACCAGCTGGGTTGGCGTGAGAATCGTCGGCGTGATCTGGCTGCCGTCCGCCTTGAACAAGGTCAACGCCGGAGCCAGCGTCGAGGTGGTTGGCAGCCGAAGGGTGGCGCTCACCTGAGTGCCGGCCGCCAGATTACCGAGGTTAAAGAAATCCCCGGAGTTGTCGTAGCTCGCCAAGTAGCCCGCCACCGTGGCGCTCAGCGAGTGGCCGGACAAGGTGAAGGCGAGCGCATTGCTTTCGCCGAGCCAGTTGTTAGTCTCTCGCTCAAGCTGGGTACCGGGCGGGGCCAGTGACACCCGGAAGCGGTACTCACCGCGATAGTCATACCAAGGCGAGACCCGCAGATAATACGTCCCGTCGCGCGGAATGGCCAGCGGCGGGGTTTCGCCGCTCCAGTTGTTGCCATTGTAAAAATAAGTCAACTGGTTGCCGACCTCATCATAGACATACCAGGCCAGGCCTGAACTGCCAGAGATGCCCGAAAGGTCAGCCGCCACCGTGAGCATTTCACCGCGCTTGGCTGTGAAACTCC
Organism: Akkermansiaceae bacterium; assembly: GCA_903827375.1. Taxonomy (GTDB): domain Bacteria; phylum Verrucomicrobiota; class Verrucomicrobiia; order Verrucomicrobiales; family Akkermansiaceae; genus Luteolibacter. Next base: position 818 of record CAIKHZ010000131.1, on the reverse strand, counting down.
AATAGTCCAAATCGGTATTGTCTGATAGAAAGCCCCGGCCGTAGCCATGGTGCAGCCCTGTCGCCGGGTCATCGGCCGCCAGCGGCGAGACAGCATTGCCGTCGAGCACCCGCAGCACGTTCTCGTCATGATCGGTGATGACCAGCTCGGGCAGGCCGTCGCCGTTGAGGTCGCCCACGGCCACCCCGTACGTGTTGCCCCAATTGCGGCGCATCAGATCGAAGCCGATGCTGCCATCGGCGCGGTTAGTGGCCACCGTGACATGGTCGTTGCCGCCAAACACCAAGTCCGGCCAACCGTCGCCATTGACGTCCACCGTCTTCACAAAATAATTGTAGTAACCGTAGCCCATATTGATGGACGTCCGCGGCTGGAACGTGCCATCGCCGTTGCCCGCGAACACCCCGAAGTCATAGGTGCCGTTGCTGTCGTTGTAATTGTCGGTGGCCATCGTCGCGATGTCCAGGTTGCCGTCATGATTGAAGTCGGCTATCGCAAAGTCAGTCAGGGTCGGCCTGTCCGGCGTGTCTAGGAACGAGGGCGCACCAAAAGTTCCGTCACCGTTGCCAAGGAAAATTGCCACCCGTTTGCCGTTGTCCATATCGCCGACCACCAAGTCCAACTTGCCATCTTTGTTGAAGTCGCCCAGGCCGATGGCTTGCGGCCGAATCCGAGGGCTCAGACCGAGGCCGATCTTGGTTTCCGTGAACCCGCCGTGCTGGTCGTTGAGCAGCACCGACACCGAATAACCACCGTTGCCCGTATCGGTGCCGTTGTTCGAGCACACCAAATCCGGCCAGCCGTCGCCGTTGATGTCG
>CAIKHZ010000130.1 GCA_903827375.1 Akkermansiaceae bacterium | reverse complement strand
ATGCCCGCAACGCCAGCTCTGTCGATCCCGGAGGCACGAATCCGCAGGGCGCGGGCAACCTGTCGATCTGCCGCCTTTTCAGGGAATTCAACTTGCTCGACTCATTGGCTCTTTTGAGGTCGAACACTGAGTTCTGAAGCTTGGGATGATTGGTTCCGCAGTGGCCCGCTCGGATCAAACGGGTGGCTTCCAAGCCGTCCATCCCAGGCATTTGAATGTCCATGAGCACCAGATCATAGGTCGCCTTGCTAACGGCTTCAACGGCCTCCAAGCCGTCGGCCACTATATCCAACGGCAGTCCCAAGTTCCGCAAGAAGCCTGCGGCCACCTTTTGGTTGATGAGATTGTCTTCGGCCAGCAGCAGCCGCAGGGTTGGCCAGTGGCGGCGGATGGATGCCGAAGGCGCGGGTGGCTCTGCGGCCACAACGAGGATGGACCCGGCGGTAAAACAAGCGGTGAACCAAAACTCCGACCCGTGGCCAACAACACTCGAAACGCCAATCTCGCCGCCCATGAGGTCGACAAGTTGTTTGGAGATGGCCAAACCTAGACCTGATCCACCGTAATGCCGGGTCGTCGAGGCATCCACCTGACTGAATTTTTCGAACAGCAATTCCTGTTTGCCTGCCGGAATACCGATGCCCGTATCGCGCACCGAAAAGCGCACGACGATGTGAGTGGAGCTGGCCGAGACAAAACTGGCCCGCACAGTAACCTCGCCGTGCAGAGTGAATTTGATGGCATTGCTGGCCAAATTGAGCAGAACCTGGCGCAAGCGGTTACGATCGCCGCACAGCAGCTCAGGGGTACCCGGAGCGATGGTGCAACTGAACCGGAGACCCTTGCAACGCGCTGAAATGGTCAGCAATTCGGCTAGCTCGTGCAATACGTCAGGCAGATTGAAGTCCAGGATTTCCAGTTCGAGTTTACCGGCTTCGATTTTTGAAAAATCCAGAATATCATTGATGAGATGGAGGAGGACTTCACTGCTGGTGTGCGCCATTTGGGCGTACTCGCGCTGCTTGTCGCTGAGCGGGCTGTCCAGCAGCAAACTGGTCATGCCAATGACGCCATTCATTGGGGTTCGGATTTCGTGGCTCATGTTGGCCAGAAACTCACTCTTGGCACGGTTAGCCAGATCGGCTTTCCCGGCGAGCTCTGTGGCGGTGGCGGTGGCGGCCGCTAGCTGGCGATTCATCTGCTGGAGCGCATCCTCGGCCCGCTTGCGGGCAGTGATATCAATCATTACAGTTAGAAAGTATTCCTGCCCCTGAATCTGGATGATTTCCCCTGAGAATAGCCCGTGGAAAATCGTTCCGTCGGCGCTGCGGACCTGGAGCTCGATGCCTGTGACACGTTTGGCCGTCTGCAATTGCTCTGCAATCGCGTCATGCTGTTGCGAGTCCGGGAACAGGTTCAGTTCGGAAGAGGTTCGGCCGATGACTTCGTTCCTAACGTAACCCAACGTGTTGAGAAAGGCGTCGTTGGCATCGAAGAACCGGCGTTCGGGCAGGATGGAGAGTGCCATCAGGGACGGGTTACCGCGGAACAGATGCTCGAAGCGTTGCTGCGCCTCCAGTTCGGCAGTCAAGTTCTTGGAAAATCCGAAGATACAAGCCTCACCATTCCACTTGCCAAGCCAGACGCGGGTCTCAGCGGGCACCAAACTGCCGTTCTTGCATGCCAGTGGGAGCGGGCAGCTATCCCGCTCGCCCCGAATCATGGCATCGAGGATCGCCTCGGCTTCCGCTTGGTGGTCGGCCGGATGCACGTCAAACACCTGCATGGCATTGAGTTCCTCCGGGCTATAGCTTAGCGTGCGGCTAACGGCGCTATTGGTGAAAACGATGCGACCCGCCAGTGAGCAGACGAAGATCAAGTCGGTCATCGACTCGAAAAAGGCACGGAAGTTCGCTTCACTCTCGCGCAGCGCGTCTTCAGCTCGCTTGCGATCTGTAATGTCCGCACCAGAGCCATGGTACCCTTGCAGAGAGCCGTCCGCATCGAATAACGGGAAGCCGTTGGTAGATAACCACAGGCACCGGCCATCCTTGGTCTGGGCGACGTTCACCAAATCCAGGAATGGCTCCCGCCGCTCCAAAATCGCGAAGGCCGTCTTCTTGAATTCCTCACGCCCACTGGCTGGATGCAGGTCGTAGAAGTGCACGCGGCCGACGAGTTCGTCCGGGTGGTAGCCCAGGACGGCCGCAGACGCTTGGCTCACATAGGTGCAGAGACCGTGGATGTCCACTTCCCAGACAATGGTCGAATTTTGGTGGGCAAGCTGGGCGAATCGTTCCTCGCTATGCTGCAGTTCGGTGCTGCGCTGGAGCACCAGGCGTTCCAACTTCTCGCGCCGACGCACGGTCAAGCTGAGCACAATGGCCAGTGAGGCAGTGAGGCAGAGGCCGGTCAGGGAGGTTAGCCAAGCCAGCCTCAACGGGTGCAGGGCGAGGAATCCGGGGCCTGTGCTAGCGGTAACGGCAAAGGTTTTGCCAAAAGCCACGACGGGTCGCAAGGCGCAATAGCCGGTGGTCGGGCGACTGGCATTCTGGCAGGTTGCTAGCGGTTCCGGGGCTGAGTTGCGGCGCAGGAATGAAAGCTCGAGCAGCGCGGAAGTGTCTGAAGCGATGTTGTGGACCAGGGTTCCCAGACGCAACTCCGCCACGGCGAAGCCGCGCAAACGCCGCCCCTGCCCGGTGGCGAAAACCGGCCGACAAATCAACAACTCCTTTTCTTTGCCAGTCTCCCGCACCAACGTCAGTGGCTCGGTACTGATGAGCAAACCACTGCGGGCCGCATCCTCCAAGGCAGCTCGACACAGCGGATCTGAGCCAAGGTCGTAACCCAAAACGGTCTCATTGCCAGAACTGGGGGTCGCTTGCAAGATAGGGTAATAGATGTCTCGGTCGCTGGCTTCGACCTGCTGGCCTTGCGCATCCTTTTGCCAGATGGCGAAGTCCCTCCAACCCGCTGCGCGGACCTCTTCGGTGAAGCGGGCTTGCTCCGCAGCTGGCACGGCGGCGATCCATTCCCAAGCTTGGACATGCGGGTTTTTCGTCAGGAAAGCCGAAAATGACTGGAACTCGTCGCGACTGATGTTGGCGGAGTTTTGGCAAAAACCCGCCAGACTTTCCAATTCGATGCAGGCGATGGATTGCAGGGATTCCGTGATCTCATCGGTGCGACTGGCGGCCAGTTGTGCAAACGCCAGTTCGCGGTCACGCAACTCACTCCGGTGGACCATCCAGACGGCGAATAGCGTGATCACCAAGCCGATGGCAGACGCCAGTGCCGATTCGAGGTGGCGCATCCAACGAAGCGACGGTCCACCGTTGCGGGTGCGGCGCTGCATAAGAGTCCTGCCAAGCACTGCAAGGGCCACCAGCGCCAATGAAAGCATCGCGGGTGGCAGCGCGGCGCGGGCCAGCATCCAATTCCAATCGCGGGCATCAATGTCCATGCCCAGCACCGCGAGGACGGCGCTGCGGCTGTCGCCTGCCTGACAATCAGGACTGTGGCTGGCCTCACCTACGGCTTGCGGATGGTTCAAATGGGCGTGTCGGGCAAGGATCGGGACGAAGCCAGTGACCCAACGCCCGCCTCCGGGTCCTTCAGTTGTGGCTGTAGCTGTGACGAAGACACGCCGGTAAGAGTCAGGTGCCTCCTCATAGATCTGCCCGGGCGACGCATAATCCTTGGAAGCGGGATCCTCGCTATCGACAAAAAAAACCAACTTGCCGTCAAGTCGCCGGTCTATCAGATAGAGAAAGCGACATTGCGGAATGGCCGCGCGGGTAAGAATCAGTTGTTCTTTGAGGCGCTGATAGCCGGGGTTTTGCAAATCGGCCGCCGCGGCACCCAACGTTTGAATGACTTCAGGATCCAGAGATTGTGCCAGAAGTTGCGTTTGTGCCAACAGGTCCTCACGCTTTGTGTGGTCCGCAGCCACGATCATCCACCCTGTGAGAACCCCACCTGCCATGAGGATGGCCAACAACAACAGCGCAAAACCCCATTGCCGACGCGATGTCTTCTCCTGAGGTGACTCGCCGTCACTCATCCCGCCCATGTACCTCATGATACATGTTGCGTTGCCGGTCCATTGCCGATGATGTCGTGCAGCATTCTGATGAGTAGAATTACCCAACTACTGCATCTTTGCACTAAAATTTTTGCAAACTGTTGTAATTTTTTCCGCAAAGCTCTGAGCATGTTAGATCAAGAGTGCCGAGCCCGCAGGGTGGTGGCAGCGTAGATGGCGATAGCGAGCCAAATGATGGCAAATGAGAAGAGCCTGGCATGAGTCATTTCCTCATGATAGAACCGCCAGCCGATGAGAAACTGCAGGCTGGGCCCGATGAATTGCAGAATCCCAATGGTGGATAACCGCAGGCTGCGGGTGGCGTGGCCAAAACACAGCAGCGGCACCGCAGTGACCAATCCCGTACCCACAACGAGCAACACGTGCACGCCACTGCTTCCGAACGCCGCCGCGGGCGTCGGAGACGTGACTAACAGCCAGATAAAGGCCAGCGGTGCCAGCAGCGCTGTCTCTGCCGTTAGACCCGCCAATGCGCCGAGGGGCGCGCGTTTTCTAGCAACACCGTAGAGGGCGAAGCTCAGTGCCAAGGTGATGGCGACCCACGGGAAGCGCCCGACGGCCGGGACTTGCAAGGCGACGCCAGCCAAGGCCAGGGCGATGGCAGCGAGTTGCAGTCGGCTGTGGCGTTCGCCGAACCAGAGAGCTCCGAAGAGCATATTGAAGAACGGGTTGAGATAGTAGCCGAGCGAGCCTTCGAGGATTCGCCCGTGAAGGGTGGCCCAGACGTAGAGAAGCCAGTTTGACGAGAGCAGGAGGCCGGACAGCAGTTGCCAAGCGAGAGCCCGGGGTGCCCGAAGCACGACGAGCAAGCTGCGGACCTCGCCGCGCCACCACAGGAGCGGCAGCAACAAGAGCAAGGACCACAGCATGCGCTGGGCGACGATGGTAGCCGGGGGCAGAAACGCCAGTTGCTTCCAATACAACGGGAGGACGCCCCACAGCATGAACGCCAGCAGGGCCGGGAGCACTCCCGGTCGGAGAAGGTGATAGCGCCTCACGAGGCATGCCTTCTACGTTCCCGCATAACAGATAAGCAGCGGAATTTCAGCCACGGACGCCGATTTTACCAGCGTCGCCGGGCACGGGGGCCACTTCGGCCGGCATCTTGACGGGGCCTTTTTCAAAATCGAGTGCGGACGGGGTGCAGGCGAAATTGTAAAGGGGAGCCTTATCATTTTGGAGCAGATCGGCCATACGCACGGAGTTGCCGGTGTAGGCAGCGATGCGGCCCATGATGGCAACCAAGGTGGATTCGGCGACATTTTTGGCCTCGTTGAGGGGTTTGCCAGCAAGCACGCTGCGGATGAGATCCACATGCTCCTGCACATAGGCGTTGCCGGAATCCGAGGTGATCGGGGCGACATCCACTTTCTTGCCGGTGATTTTGCCACCGCCATAACAAATGCCTTCGGAGCCGGTGAACATTTCGCCGACGTTGCCGTGGGTGCCGGAGATTTGGCGGCACTGGCTGTGAATGTGAACGCCATCGCCGAAATCCAGGTCGATGCTGAAGAAGTCGAACATATTGCCGGTTTCGCGGCGGGCGCGGCCGCCGAAACCTTCCGCAGACACCGGCAAGCGGCCGAGGAACCACACTGCGACGTCGAGGTTATGGACGTGTTGCTCAACGATGTGATCGCCGGAAAGTTCGACGAAATTCAGCCAGTTGCGGGTGATGTAGGAGGTGTCGGTTTCGCCGTTGCGACGTGTTGCGATCCACGGCACGGTGCCATTCCATTGGATGACTCCACCTTTGATTTGGCCAATAGCTCCGGCGTCAATCATCGCCTTGTTGCGGAGGTATTCGGCGGTGTGTCGGCGCTGGGTACCGGCGACGATGGCCAAGCCCTTCTCGGCGGCTTTTTTGCCAGTGGCAATGATTGAGCGCGCCCCTGGTGGGTCCACTGCCACGGGTTTTTCGATGAAGCAATGCTTGCCGGCCTCGATCGCCGCCGCCACATGCACCGGCCGGAACGCCGGCGGAGTCGCCATAAGCACGAAATCACAGTCGGAGGCCACCACTTTTTGATAGGCGTCGTAACCGGCGTAGCAGCGGTCGGCCGCCAGCCCGTGGCCCTTGCCAACGCCTTCGGCATTGGCTTTGAAGGCGTCGGCGGTGGCGACGAGTTGGCCCTCGATGCCGAGGATTTTGCAGGCTTCCAAGAAATCACTGAGGGCACCTGAACCACGGCCGCCGCAGCCGATCAAACCGACTTTGAGCTTTTTGGTGGTTGGGCTGAGATTCACTGCGAACAAGGAACCGGCGGCAAGTCCGGCTCCTAACATGGTAGAGGTCCCTAAGAACGAACGGCGGCTGAGCAGGGTATTCATGGCATGATGGATGGTTGAGGATTGGGCCGCTTCCGCACAACTCCGCGCGGCGCAACCCGCTCGATTTACCCTCAAACACCCGAGATTCTTTCACTTCCAAAAATTTTCACATGCAGTCCGCAATGAAAGGTTGGTGCACCGGGAAAGGTAATGAGTTTCTCAATCCACTTTCCAAACTGCCCAATGAGCCGCCACCGACCCACCCCAAGCGCCTTCAGACCTATCCGCAATCGCCTTTCCAACATGGCGCACGTAGCGCTGCTCACCACGTGGTTCGGCCTCGCGGCAGGGTCCAGCGAGGCGGCGCAGTCAACCTGGGACGGGGCCACCCTAGCAAAAGCGCCGAAGGTTTTCCCGGCCACCGAGCGTCCGGCCAACGGAATGCGCTCCTTGTATTACGAAGGGGTGGATTACAAGGGCAAGCCGACCTGGGTCTTTGCCTACTACGCGGCCCCGCAAGGGACGCCTCCGGCCGGCGGCTGGCCGGCGGTCGTCTGTGCGCATGGGGGCGGCGGCACCGCATACCCCAACTGGGTGAGGACATGGAATAGCCACGGCTACGCGGCAATTGCGATGGATTTGGAGGGGCATTTGCCGGGCGGGAAGGATCAGGGGATTGAGGGCAATCATCCGGTTGGGGCGGCGCACCCGAACGCTGGGCCAGCGCGCATCGATTGGTTTGGGGACCGCGACCGGCCAGACAAGGAGCAATGGTTTTATCATGCGGTGGCGGATGTGGTCCGGGCGGATTCCCTGCTGCGCTCTTACCCGGAAATTAACCCCAAAAAGATCGGTCTCACTGGGATTTCATGGGGCGGAACGGTGGTGAGCACCGTGGCGGGGGTGGACTCGCGCTTTGCATTCGTCATTCCCGTCTATGGCTGCGGATTCATCCACGAAAGCGACAATCCCGGCCTCGCCACATGGTTCCCGCCCAAAAACATGACAGCGGCCCAATTCAACGACTACCGCAGCAAGTGGGATCCTTCGGCCCATTTGGCGGCCGCCAAAATGCCCATGCTGTGGGTCAGCGGCGTCGCCGACCCGGTCTTCCAAGTCAATATCTTCACCAAGTCCGTCAAAACCGCCTCAGGTCCGAGCTCGCTATGCTTGCGGCCGTTTCTGGCCCACGGCCATGGCAACGGCTGGGAAGACGCCCCGGAAATTTATACCTTCGCCGACAACATCGTTAAAGGCGGCCCGGCCTTGCCACGCGTGGCTCGGCCCGAAACCCAGGCAGGCAACGGGATTGTGCATGCCAAATTCAAAGGTGAATTCACTGAGGCATGGGTATATTTCACCACCTCAGGCGGCCTCTGGAAGGATCGCAAATGGAATTTCATCCAATGCAACCTCACCAAAGACGAGTTGGTCGCCCGCACGCCGCTACCTCCGGGCACCACGGCTTATCTGGTGTACGGGTTCCGCACCCAGAACGGCGGCCGCAACAATCATGCCGCGTCGGATCTGGTGATCGTAAAGCCATGATCTCTGAGGTTATGAAGCGTCGGCTGCAGGTTGCTTGGCGGCTTGCTCGATGGTCTCGCGGATGAACTGAGCGTGAAGCACAGTGCCCAATCCGAGGGGGTGATGAATGGTGCGGTCCTCGTATTCCATGGTCACCCGCTCATCGTGCCGGAACTGAGCAAGCACGATGCCAATGAGCAATGGATGGCCGTTGGAACCGGCAACAAAGACCGGACCTCCACTGTCGCCGGCAAAGGTGGTAAAATCCGCTAGAAACGTGTGATAAGCTTGGATGGGATGGAACGGATGGCTGGCGATGATGCCTTGGCGGGCTACCGCAAAGCCTGCATCGTTGGCCTCAAAACGCTCGGGAAATGTAAACACGAAAACCGAACTGCAGATGTGCAGGTCCGCAGCAGTCAGACTGGCCTCATCGGCGATGGCTGCCAATGGCAAAGCACTGACGGGAACGGGAGGGGCTCCGGCCAACCTCAACACGGCGACATCCTCCGCAGCGTGGCGCACCCAGAGGTCTTTGCCATCGCGGCGGATCGTGACGGTGTGGTCCCGGCGCTGATAGGAGCCATCGGCGCGGAGTTCACGTAGAACGACGATGGCGGTATCGCCCTTAGTTCGTTCCAACACATGAGCCGCAGTCACCACATAAAGACTCTCATCGGGTGCCTCACGATGCACCAGAACACTGGTGCCAGTGGAGTCCACATGAAAGAGCTTGCATGTGGCATCCAACATCTCCGTGGCAAAATCCCCCGCCGACGCGATGGCACACCCAAGGAGTCCGTAGCAAAAAGTGAGGCGGAGTTTTTTCATAATATTTAGAAATGTTCTTTATTGAGCTTGGACACGAGAGTCAGCACGAACCAAACTCAACAATCTAAATCAATCATCGGCAATCAATCCGGTTCTGGAAAACTTGACTCCGTTACAAGGCATCAAAGGCGGCGGCGATCAGGCGTCGCAGCACTTCTTGGCCTCGGGCCGTTTGTTATCGAGTTGGGAAAAATCTGCGAGGCCACTTCCGGCCATCCGGGTGAACGATTGATTGAGGAGCGAAGCGAACTCGCCGAAGGCCTTCTGCATCTCGGTCCCGGGCACGGCGTCACCGGCATGCAGAGAGGCAGAGCCCGCGACGAAGAGCCCCATTGCGAGAAGACCCCAGCAAAAGCGGCGAAAAATCGCGATGATGAAAGTGGAACTCAAGACCATGATCTGCAATTGCTAATTTTTGGATGGGCCAGATCTCAGGGTGAGCCCAAGCCAAGGGCTTTCAGAGCGAGGCACCGGCAGCCAGTCTGCGCCGCAGATGATCCACGGTTTCGTAGGCGGTGTCGGCTTGGATCATCACCAGATCGCCTGGTTTGGCAGAGGCAAGAGCCAAGTCCACCGCCTTGAGGTGACCTTGAATGCATTCGATTCGGCGGGCTCGCAACGCGCCATTCAAGCCTTCGGTGATGAGCGTCATGATCTCACCGGGCTGGCGGCCACGGGCGTAGTCACCTTCGTAGAGCCAAACCTCATCGAAGTGGGGGGCGAGCATGCGCCCTTGCTCGATGATATCCGCATCACGGCGGTCGCCAGCGGAGCTATAGACGACGATCCGCCTTTCGTTAGGAAAATGAATCAGAGCATCGAGCAGAGCCCGCAAGGCATCGACGTTGTGGCCATAGTCGATAATGACACTGATGCCGGAGAAATCGAGCATGTTGAAGCGACCGGCACATAGATCGAGGCTGGAACTGAAGCTGCGGGCGCCGCGCAGGATGAGCTCATCATCAATGCCCAACGCCCAAGCGGCTGCCAGAGCTGCGAGGGTGTTTTCAATCTGGAAGTTGATAAGCCCGCCATGCGTGAGCGGCACATCCGGCAAGGCAATGAATGGTGACTCGCTGGCCCCTTCGGCTCGAATGACCCAGCCATCGCGCACGAAAATGGAGCGGCCACCGAGAGCGCAGTGTTGGCGGATGACCTCGTGATTGCCGTCGATGGCAAAAAACAGGGTACGGCCAGGGTTGATTTCCGCCATTTTCACGACCAAGGGATCAGCGGCATTGAGCACCGCAGTCCCGGTCGCACTTACGGCCGCGACAATCGTTTGTTTGACGGCCGCGAGTTCACCGGGAGTATGGATTTCCGCGATGCCGAGATGATCGCCTTCGCCGATGTTGGTGACCACGGCCACATCACAACAATCAAAGGGCAGGCCCTCGCGCAGCACCCCGCCACGGGCAATTTCTAACACTGCCGCATCGCTGCCCGGATACGCCAGCACCGCCCGCGCACTTTTCGGCCCGCTGCAATCTCCGGTGTCCAAAACCCGCCCGCCGACGGTGACCCCATCAGTGCTGGTGAGCCCGACGCGCCAGCCGTTTTCTCCCAAAAGATGGGCGATGAAGCGAGTGGTGGTGGTTTTGCCATTGACACCGGTGACCGCGACAATGGGGATTCGGCCGTTTTGGCCGGGGGCAAACATCGTGCTGATAACCGCCTCACCGACGTTGCGGGGGCGGCCCTCAGATGGATAGAGGTGCATCCGCAGGCCGGGGCGGGCGTTGATCTCGATGATCACGCCGTTGCGCTCGCTCAGAGGCTGGGAGATATCGATGGCGACAATATCGATGCCGCAGAGGTCCAAGCCGACGGTCTGGGCCGCTTCGATAGCGGCCGCCCGGATGCTTGGATGAACGTCATCGGTGCAGTCCACCGCAGTGCCACCGGTGCTCAGGTTGGCATTGCGCCGGATAAACACGACGTCTCCCGCTGCTGGAATGGAGTCGGGGGTGAGGCCCTGCTCGCTGAGCACACCGAGAGCCACCGCATCGATACGGATTTTGCTCAGCGCGGCGGCGTGGGCAGAGGCACGGCGGGGGTCGAGGTTGGCCTCGGCAATGAGTTCGTTGACGGAATGATGACCATCGCCGATGACGTGGGCGGGCTTGCGGCGGCTTGCGGCCACCAAGTGGCGGCCAACAATGAGCACACGGTAATCTTCGCCTGCAGCAAATTGCTCCACGATGATCGAATCGCTTTCCTCGGAGGCGGCATCAAAGGCCGCATAAACCTGCTCCTTGGATGTTAGGTTGAGGGCGACTCCACGGCCTTGGTTGCCATCCAGCGGCTTCACGACCACCGGCAATCCGATTTCGAGGGCGGCGAGCCAAGCGTCTTCGGCAGAATCGACCGGACGGCCGTGCGGGACGGGCAGGCCGACCTCACGCAACAGGCGGCAGGTGAGGTTTTTATCCTGAACAATGTCTTCGGCGATGGCACTCGTCTGACTGGTGGCAGCGGCCAGAATCTTCTGTTGCTTGCTGCCCCAACCGAGTTGAACCAAGCTGCCTTCAGTGAGCCTACGCACCGGAATACCACGGCTCAACGCAGCATCCACCATCGAGCGGGTGCTGGGGCCAAGGCACAAGTCGTCCGCCAGATCGGTGATTTCCTCCATTCCGGCGGCGACGTCCAGCGGCTCACCGGCCAACGCGGCATCCAGCATCTGTCGGGCCAGTTCAAAGGCCGCCCGGGCGACGGTTTCCTCGTCGTACTGGACGATGACGCGCAACAGGTCGCTCTGCGAGGTGGGCATCACTTTGACGAAGCGCAGGTGCAAGTCCGGGCGGGATTGCAGGTGAAGGGTCAAATCGTGAAGGACTGCGGCGAGAGTGGCGGTCTCTGGCTGGTCAAGAGGCTGAAGTTGGAGTGTCGGCAGCCAAGCGAGCAGGCGCGCTTGCCAATCCGGGGCCGGGGAGTCCAGCGGCAGGAAGCGCACCCAGCATTCGAGCGCGGTGACACGGGTCCAACGATTTGGTCCCCGCAATGCAAGGATCTTTTGGATGCTGATAAAATGCCGCTTATCGGAGGGTAGTGCGCTCAAAATGAGGGAGCTGGGTCAGAGCTGCTGCAGTGGCAACGCGACGGTGATCCGCAGTGCTGCCGGGGGACCTTGACCATAAATCGCCAATTGCGCAAGAGATTGCTTTACCGCTGAAGAAAATTTGCAATATGTCAGTTACGCTTTACAAAACCCGTTTGATCCGCAGCATGGGCGACCGCAACCCCTCGCCCGCCCATTCGTCTATCGAATTCCATGCCCGCCGATCCGCTGACGCCTCCGCTCCTCGAAAAACGCTTAGAGACCGGGGAGCGAGTTATGGCGCGCTTTCAAGTGGATTTAGACCAACGCTTGCAATTTGAAAAGGGGCTGTTGGTATTGACGAACCGGCGGCTTTTGTGCTTTGAGGAGAACCAAGCGGGACCACAGCCATTTCAAGATTGGGTGCTCGGCGAGATTGCTGGGCTGAGTATGGAGGAAATGGGTGCCACCGCCGCGCTGCACCTCACCGCCACCGCTGCGTCCGCCAACCGTCACTGGCGCTTTACCGCCGGACTGGTCAAGGAGGCGGACACCTTCGTCGCCTGTTTTCTCGATCAACAGCGGGCGCTGGATGGCGGGGTACCGAGCGCCATGCCCGAGCCCATCGAAACCGAAGGCGATGACGAAGGGCTGGGGTTTACCGACCTGATGCCGGACGCAACCCACGGCAACCCACTCCTGCGGCTACTGAAATTTTCGCGGCCATGGCTGCGACTCATCGTGCTTGGCTTGTTGCTTACGATTGCCGCGACGAGCGCGAGTTTGCTCACGCCATGGATCACCGGGGTGCTGGTGGACAAGCTGCTGATTCCGCTGCAAACCAAGAGCGACGAAATCCACCTGCGACAGCTCCTGCCGTACGCGGCCATGCTGTTAGGCACGGCCTTGGTGGCGTGGCTGTTGAAGTGGTGGCGGACGTTTGTGGTGGCGCGCATTGCGGAATTGGTGACCAGCCGGCTGCGGCGGGAGTTGTTTGAGCATTTGCAGGGTCTGTCGCTGATTTACTTCAACAAGAAACGTACCGGGGATCTTATTTCGCGGATTGGCACGGACACCGACCGGCTTTCGCTATTTATCTCGGTGAACTTCATCGACTTCGTGTGCGATGTGTTTCAATTCGCTTTCACGGCCTTTATCCTGTTCAAGATTCATCCGCTGCTGGCATTTGCCGCCTTGGGGCCAGTGCCGCTGGTGGCGTGGCTGGTGAAGTGTGTGCGCGGCCATCTGCTCAGTGGTTTCGCGGCGTCGAGCCGGGCGTGGTCGCTGATGACCAGCGTACTCTCTGACACCATCCCCGGGGTTCGGGTAGTCAAGGCGTTTGCCCAGGAACAACGGGAGATTGAGCGGTTCCGGCAGACCGACCACCATGTCTATTCAACCAATGACCGGGTCAACCGGACCTGGTCGTTTTTCAGTCCGATGATTGAAATGTTCACCGATCTGGGCCTGCTCATCATCTGGGTGGTGGGGGCGATGACCGTCGCCCACGGCAGCCTAACCGTGGGTGTGCTGTGGTGCTTTGTGACGTACACCACGCGGTTTTACGGCCGGCTGGAGGCAATGAGCCGGTTTTTCGCCTCAGCCCAGCGGGCAGCAGCCAGCGCTCACCGGGTTTTTGAAGTCCTGGATGTTGAGCCGGACATGCCGGCCACTGAGGGGACTCGGCGGATTGGGCGGCTGAGCGGGCACATTGAGTTTCGGGACATCAAGTTCCGGCATGGCTCGCGCCAGATTATTCGCGGCATCAACCTCAATATCGCCCCAGGCGAAATGATCGGACTGGTCGGGCCCAGCGGCGCCGGCAAAACCACCTTGGTCAATTTGGCCTGCCGGTTTTTCGATGTGAGTGAGGGGGCAATTCTGGTAGATGGGCAGGATTTGCGCGACATTCATGTGGAGGATTTCCGCAAAAACATCGGACTGGTTCTGCAGGAGCCATACTTATTTTTTGGAACCATCGGTGACAATATCTCGTACGGCAAACCGGATGCCACGCGCGACGAGATCATTGCTGCTGCCAAGGCGGCGCGTGCCCACGAATTCATCATGAAGCTCGTCGATGGCTACGACTCGATGGTCGGCGAGCGCGGCCAACAACTCTCCGGCGGCGAACGCCAACGCATCAGCATCGCCCGCGCCCTACTCATCGATCCGGCCATCCTCATTCTCGATGAAGCGACCTCGTCGGTGGACACCGAGACCGAGCGGGAAATCCAACGGGCGCTCGACAATCTCGTCCACGGCCGAACCACCATCGCCATCGCGCACCGGCTCGGTACGCTGCGGCTGGCCAACCGGCTGGTGGTGTTAGATGATGGGCGCATCAGTGAGATCGGCACTCATGAGCAACTTCTCAAGACCAGTGGCACCTACGCCCGCCTCCACCAAGCCATGCAAGAGGTATCGCAAGCATGAATTCGACCGCCACTCATTTCGATTTGCAGCGCAACCCCGCTGGCAACCTGATGTACACGGATGCCGCAGGCGTGGTGCATGAGAACGTCCTGCCACTGCGGCTCTTCCCCCTAACTGATCCAGAACACTGGGTCGCCATCACCAGCTCGGGCGGGCAAGACTTGGCCTGCATCGAGGACTTGGCGGCACTGCCGGGACCCACCCGGGAGCTTTTATTAGATGCACTGGCGCAGCGGGATTTCGTCCCTCTCATTTTATCCATTCATGCCATCCTGCGTGCCGCCCACGGATATGAATGGCATGTGACAACGGATCGCGGCAAGACTCATTTCACCGTCGAGAACGACGAAAGCATCCAGCCCTTGGCCGGTGGCAGCATTGTGGTGATGGATCACCGCAACACCCGCTACCTCATCACGGACCCTGCGACTCTGGATCTCAAAAGCCGCCAACGATTGGAACGCTACTATTAGCCTGGCTTCGCCTCAGGCCGGTTAAGTCTTACAACTATCGGGATCCTGGCCGATTGTGCCCATATTCCATTCGAAAGCGAAGTTGACCGCAACCTGCCATGAAGGCCGCCAGCCTCGATAGTTCCGCCTGGATGGAAATTGCCCACCACGGGGCGAATGCCCCTGCCTTCCTGCAGGCCGTGGGGAGCGTATAGGGGGAACTTCGTGGAATTCAACTGGCTCAACGCTTTGAGTTTTCAAGAACTTCAGCCCACCAGTCCCTCGGCGATGAGCGCCTCGGGCAAGCCATGGGCCCAGGCCGCCGCCACTGCGGCGAGAATAGACACGGCGTGGCGCTCTCCCCCCTCCGGCATTTTCACCTCTGCCAGCGGGCAAAGCGCTTTCTCCTCCGCCCCTTCAGTTAGGGAAATCAGCCCGTCTTGAAGCACAACCACCCGTCCGTCGGCGGCACGATGGGCGGCGGTGATTGGGTTGTTAGGATCACAAGTAAAGAACATCACCGCACCCTTGCACTTGCCAGCCATAGCCGCCACCAGC
The DNA here is from genome assembly GCA_903827375.1 of Akkermansiaceae bacterium. Lineage (GTDB taxonomy): Bacteria > Verrucomicrobiota > Verrucomicrobiia > Verrucomicrobiales > Akkermansiaceae > Luteolibacter. The sequence continues at coordinate 2,080 of CAIKHZ010000130.1, read as the reverse complement.
GGGTCATCGGCATTCAGGACGGCAGTGCCGGTGGGCAGGACCACGTCCACGATGCAGCGTTTGGCGACACTCATCTCGTCGAGCGTCTCAACGTGGGCGTGGCCGAGATGAGTGGCACCCACATTGAGCACCACTCCAACCGTACACCTGTCAAATCCAAGACCATCACTGAGGATATGCTCCGCGCCTGCCTCGCAAATCGCCACCTGCGTCCACGGATGCAGCAGAATGCCGTGGGAACCGGCTAACCGGTCTCCGTCTCCAGCTTGGGACACCCGCCCGCCGATGCGCAGGCCATCACTTGAAGCAACGCCCACGCAGGGGCCATCGGCCTGCAACAGGCGGGCGAGCAAGCGGATGGTTGAAGTTTTGCCGATCGTACCGGTCACGCCGATGGTCGGAATCCGGCCATCGTTGCCGTCGGCGAAAAGCATGTCGATGATGGCCTCGCCCACTGGCCGAACGGCCCCCATGGCGGGTTGCAGAAACATCAGCAAATTGGGACTGGCGTTGAGTTCGACGATGGCACCCTCTTGATTTTCCAAGGGCGTGCCGATATCGCGGCACACCACATCGACGCCGCAGATATCCAAACCGGCGACGCTTGCGGCGGTGACTGCATGGGCACGAATGCTGGGGTGGACGTCATCGGTGACGTCAATGCACCAATTGGAAAAGCGTGCCACCATCACCCGCTCGCCGTCGCGCGGCACCGAATCCAATGAAAACCCCTGGTCCTCCAAATCCAACAATACCGAGGTCTCCCAGCCAGCATCATCGATCTTGCTCCAAGGGCATTCATCCGGGCGGCCCGTCTGCACACTGGTGCGAAGTTGCGAAATAACCAACTTGCGGATGCTGTGGCTGCCATCACCCACCACCACCGCCGGGTAGCCTTTGCTAGCGGCAATCATCCGACTGCCCACAACCAACAGCCGGTGGTCGGTGCCGGGTACGAATTTCTCAACCACCACTCCGCCTCCTTCCTCCAGCGCGTAGCCAAACGAATTGCGCACCTGGGTTTCGCTAACCAAATCAATGAACACTCCGCGGCCATGATTGGCGTCGAGCGGTTTGACCACCACTGGGACGGCCATCGACTCCGCCGCATCCCACGCGTCATCAGGATCGTCAACCTTGCGCCCATGCGGCACCGGCACTCCGGCCTGCCGCAGCAACATCCGCGTCAGATCCTTGTCTTGGGCAATGTATTCGGAAATCGCTCCCGAGCGATCCGTCTCCGCCGTCCACACCCGCCGCTGCCGCGCACCGTGGCCCAATTGCACCAAACTGATGTCCTCACGAATGCGCCGCCAGGGAATCCCGCGGTCCCGCGCCGCATTGACGATGGCCATGGTGCTGGGCCCCAGAGCACTTCGCAGAGCGACGGCCCTCAAGCGCGACACCTCGGCCGCCACGTCGAACGCCTCGTCGCGATAGGCGGCGAGCAGCAATTCCCGGGCTCCGCGCAGGCAAGCCACGACGAGGACCTCATCCAGGTAGCGCACGACCACCTTGTAAATGCCCTCCACCGGGGTGGCCCGGGCCTTGCCAAAGCCGAGGTGATGTCCGGCGAGGGTTTGCAATTCAAGAGTGACGTGCTCAAGCACATGGGCTGGATAGGTTCCGCGGTCCAAGCGTTGGAAAAACCCACTTCGCTCACCCACACTGCAACGGTGCTCGATCAATCCGGGCAGCCAAGATTTGAGCCGATCATTGAAACCAGGCAGCTCGTCCGACGAGGCATCTTTCAATCCTCCCAGATCCACCCAAGCCTCGAGCACCGGGTAGTTGGCCCACACGTTCGGACCGCGGAGAAGGTTGATTTCGCAAATTTCAAGATCTGGCATCGGTGGCTAAGCCCAATGTGTCATCCTCCCTCTCACAAATGCAAGCCCAGTATCCGCGCATTTTGAGGTTTTCCCAAGTTATTCACAACGACTTGTGACCACGCTTTGCGATCCGGTGAATGAAATCATTCTGCGCTTCACCTCTCACGCATGCCGAGCGACGCATATTTTGCCGTCCTCTTTATGACTGTGAACAACTTGTGAAAATCACGGGGTAACATGAAATTATT
>CAIKHZ010000129.1 GCA_903827375.1 Akkermansiaceae bacterium | reverse complement strand
GGGTTCTTGGATGATCCGATCCGCACCAATCCCGGCCTCAACTACAAGCACACTCAGGATGTGGACAAGGTCCGCCGTGGCCTCTACACCGCCGAGGGCTATTACAACAATGGCAATTTTGACAAGGCCCAAAACGAGTACGAAAACGTGCTGCGCGTTGACAAATACAATAGCGCGGCTCGCCGCGGTATGGAAGTGGTTGCCGGTGCCAAATCGCGTTACTATCGCGCCGCCTATGACCAAACTCGTGCTGAGTTGCTTTCCGAAGTGGACAAGGCATGGGAGTTGTCGGTTCCTGCGGATGTTCCAGAAGGCGGCATCGTCGGCCCCGGTCGCGCTACCGTCAGTTCGGGCATCGCCTATATCAACGAGAAACTCCGCCGCATCATCATCCCTAACATCGCCTTTGATGACATCACCGTCGAAGAAGCCGTTGATTTCCTCCGCATGCGTGCCGCTGAGTTGGACTTGCTCGAACCCGATCCCGCTCACAAAGGCGTCAACTTCCTCATTCGCAAGCCGCAACCAGCAGTGGGCGGCGATGCTGGCTTGGAGGCCGCTCCTGCCGATGGTGGTCTGGGTGGTGGCAGCCCCGGCTCGCTGCGCATCAAGTCTCTTCGCCTAACCAACATTCCGCTGGGTCAGGCACTCAAGTACATCTGCGACCAGACCAACCTGCGCTCTAAAGTTGACGACTTCGCCGTCACTCTGGTGCCGCGCACGGAGACCGGTAATGAGATGTTCACCCGCACATTCCGGGTGCTGCCAGGTTTCTATGACACGGTGGCTGCCACGACCGGCGAGGACGGCGGTGCCGCCGGCCCGGTCGATCCCTTTGCAGGCGGCGGCGGAGCGGCCAAGGGCATCAAAGAGCACAAGCCCATCGTCGAACTTCTCAAGAAGATTGCTACGTTTGCCGAGGGAAGTTCTGCGAGTTTGAGTGCCAGTGGTTTGCTGGTGACCAATACTAGCGCCGAACTTGACAAGATCGAGAGTTTCGTGGAGGCCAATTCGATTAGCCAGCCAAAGCAAATCAAGATCACCACCAAGTTTGTTGAAGTCACCCAGGAAAACACCGACGAACTGAGCTTCGACTGGCTCGTCACTCCCTTCGGCCTTAGCTCCAACACCTTGTTCGGTAGCGGCGGCACCACTGGTGATGGCTTGAAGCGCACCGGTGCCGATTTTGTCAGCCCGGTCAATGGCGTGTCAATTCCCGGAGTTCCTTCCAATCCGGCACTTACCGCTGGTGGAGTGATGACCAACGATCTGCGCAGTGGTACCGGCGCAATCAGTGGCAACAGCATTGATTCGCTGCTCAACAACCCGCTGCGCACCGCCAGCACCGCCACTCCGGCTCCCGGCATTGCTGCCGTCACCGGCCTGTTCTCCGGCGGCCAAGTCCAGTTGATCATGCGCGGCCTCGCCCAGAAAAAGGGAACCGACCTCATGACCGCTCCTTCGGTCACGGCTAAACCCGGCCAAAAAGCGAAGATTCAAATTGTGCGTGAATTCATTTACGCCAAAGCCTACGAACCCCCACAGTTGCCTCAGCAAAATAACAATGGCGGCGGTGTTCTTGGTGGCGGTGGTGGTGGTGGTGGTTTTGCCACTCCAGCCACTCCCTCCGAGTGGGATACTCGCAATACCGGTGTGACTCTTGAGATTGAGCCTCAGATCTCCGACAACAATTACGTCATCGACCTGCGCTTCGTGCCGGAGATTGTCGAATTTGAAGGGTTCATCAACTACGGCAGCCCGATCAAGGCTCCATCAACAGACGTGTTCGGCAATCCCACCACGGTGGTCATCACCGATAACCGAATCGAAATGCCAGTGTTCTCAACCCGCAAGGTCGATACCTCGTTAGCCATCTATGACGGCTACACGGTGGCCGTCGGCGGCTTGATCCGCGAGGACGTGCAGAATGTCCAGGACAGCGTGCCGATCTTAGGCTCGATCCCCGTCATCGGGCGCTTGTTCCAGTCCAAGGCGGAGAATCGCATCAAGAGTAACCTGATTATCTTCGTCACTGCCCAAATCATTGATGCCACCGGCCGCCCGTTGCGCGGAAGTGAGGCGAACGCGACACCTGTTGGTGCGGAGGCTCCGCCCCCAGCAGCAGCAGCAGGCGAAGTCCTCCCGTTGGTTCAACCCTGAGACATTCATTGCATAGGTGAGGGGCTGGGGAAATCATTCCCCAGCCCCTCATTTTATTTAGCAGGGTATTACTTGCCAGATAGCACTCTGCCTGCTAGATCAGCCGCCGCCATGGCAAGTGTTGGAGCAATTTCTTTTCCCCGCAGCGGCTTTGATGCCGTCATCTTCGATTGTGACGGAACATTGGTGGATTCCATGCCGGCTCATTTTGAGGCATGGTGCGATGCCTTGGCCCTTTATGGAGCAAGCGGAGTCCTCCGGGAAGATGTGTTTTTCGCTATGGGCGGGCGTCCATCGCATGACATTGTCATGGAGATTAACGATCTCTACAGCCTCAAACTCGATCCAGAGGCCATCGCCCTCGCCAAACGTGACTCATATTACAAACGCATCGGCTCCATTACTTTGATCGATGAGGTCGCCGAATTCGCCCAATCGCTCCGCGGTCACGTCCCCATGGCAATCGCATCCGGAAGCAACCGCCGGGTCGTCGAAAAAACACTGCAATTGTTAGGTGTGTCCGACTGGTTTGATGAAGTGGTCACCTCGGAGGATGTGGCCGAGGGCAAGCCCGCGCCGGATGTGTTTCTGTACGCCGCAAAATTGCTAGGTGTGAACCCGCTCAAGTGCTTGGTGCTGGAAGATGCGCCGCCGGGTATTTTGGCGGCTCAGCGGGCAGGCATGCAGGTAGTAGCCATTCCCATGACCATTGCTTCCCAGCGGGCCTGAGGGGCAAGCTACGCAGGCCCTAGTACCCACTGATTCATTCCAGAAGCGAGGGCTCGCTACAGGCTGACCGCTACAGAGTGACAGACATGATGGCACGACAGACATGATGGCACGGCGCCCTAACTGGATGCGGATGCCGCCAGGGGTGGGGAATTTTTTTGGGGTCGGGATTTCGGGCTTGCCAGGTAGGTGCTGTTTCTATTGCCTCCCTCATGGCGGAGATTTCCCTAGGACTTTCATTTGATGACGTATTGCTGGTGCCCGCGCTGAGTGCGGTATTGCCCGGCGAGGCGGATATTTCCACGCAGGTGGCTCGAGACATTGGCTTGCACATACCGGTGGTTTCCGCCGCGATGGACACGGTTTCCGAGCACGATCTGGCGGTCGCATTGGCCCGCGAAGGCGGCATGGGCGTCATTCATCGCGCCTGTTCCATCGATGAGCAGGCAGCCATGGTATCCAAGGTCAAACGCTCGGAAAATGCCGTGATCCAAAAACCACTGACCGTTCGCAAGGAGCACAGCGTGGCCCACGTCCACGCCCTGATGGCAAGCAACGGGTTTTCCGGTTTTCCTGTGGTGGCCGCCGACGGCCTGCTAGAAGGCATGGTCACTGGCCGCGACGTGCGCTACCTGGACCGTCAGGATGCCACCGTGGCCGAGGTGATGACGCCGCGGGCCAGGTTGATCACCGCGCCGCCGCACACCAGTCTGGAGGAGGCGCGGCGCATTCTCTATCAAAACCGTATTGAGAAGCTGCCGTTGGTGGATGCCGCTGGGCACCTGGTGGGGCTCATCACGGGTGCGGACATTGAGAAGCGCATCACATTCACCAATGCAGCCAAGGACGAGAACGGCCAGCTCCGCTGTGGCGCGGCCGTCGGGGTGGGGCCGGACTGCATTGAGCGTGGCCGGGCATTGCTAGATGCCGGGGCGGATGCCTTGTTCATTGATGCGGCCACCGGCCACACACGGCACGTCATGGCAGTGGTGGAACAACTTCGCGGTCTCTCGGAGCGGCCTGTGGTGGCCGGCAATGTTGTCACCGAGCAAGGCGCGCGGGATTTAGTGGCGGCCGGAGCGAGTGCTGTGAAGGTGGGGGTGGGGCCCGGATCGATTTGCACCACGCGCATCATTGCCGGGGTGGGCATGCCGCAATTCACGGCGATTCAGAATGTGGCGGGTTACTGTCGCGAGCACGGGGTGAAAGTGATTGCCGATGGTGGCATTCGCTACTCTGGAGATATCGTCAAGGCGCTCGCAGCGGGGGCTGATTTGGTGATGTTAGGCTCGCTGCTGGCAGGCACCCGCGAAAGCCCCGGTCAGATGGTCCAATCCCAAGGGCGGCGCTTCAAGGCGTACCGAGGGATGGGCTCCATCGGTGCCATGAAAAAAGGCGCTGGCGACCGTTATGGCCAAAATAGTTCGGGCAAACTCGTGGCCGAGGGTGTTGAAGGCCGGGTGGCCTACAAAGGCCCGCTCTCTGATGTGATTTTTCAACTCATGGGCGGGCTCAAGTCCGGCATGGGCTATCTGGGTGCTGCCACTCTCTCCGAATTGCGCGAGCGTGCCACTTATGTGCGCATCACCGCCGGCGGCTTGCGCGAAAGTCACGTCCACGATGTGGTCATGACCGAGGAACCCACCAATTATCAGCCGATCAGCTAAGCCCTAATTTTTTCTCATGATGCACGACCACCACCACGTTGCCGTTCTCGACTTCGGCTCCCAATACACCCAGCTCATTGTGCGGCGCGTCCGCGAGTTGGGATTTTTTGCCAAGCTTTACGCGATCGAGGATTTTCCTAACATCGGTTATCCTGCCGCGATTATTCTTTCCGGAGGGCCGCGGAGCACCAGTGAGGCGGATGCGCCTGACTTGGACTTTGCGGCGCTGCAGGGATTCGGGGTGCCGGTACTCGGTGTTTGTTATGGGATGCAGCTGCTCAACATTAAATTTGGCGGCACGGTGGTGGCGAGCAATCGCCGCGAGTACGGTCCGGCCGACTTGTTTCCGGGCGAGTGCAGTGGTTTGTACGAAGGTATTTCCCCGTCCTCGCAAGTCTGGATGAGCCACTCGGACACAGTCAAAGTCATTCCCGAAGGGGCGAAAGTCATTGCCACCAATCAGCACGGAACACCCGTTTCATTGCAATGGAATGAGCGGTTTTTCGGCATCCAGTTTCACCCGGAAGTCACTCACAGCCACGAGGGTTTGCGCATCCTGCACAATTTCCTTTTACATGCCAAGGACCTGCTGCCCTTCCGGATCGACGACTTCAAGCGCGAGATCATTGAGGGGATCCGGCAAAAGGTCGTGGGCAAGCAGATTGTTTGCGGCGTTTCCGGCGGCGTGGATAGCACGGTGCTCGCCGTGTTATTGCATGAGGCCGGTGCCAACGTCCGCGCCATTTTTGTCGATCACGGCTTGATGCGCAAGGATGAGGGCGAGGAAGTCCGCAGCAACTTCCACCGGATGGGCGTGCCTATCGAAACAGTCGATTGCGCGGATCGTTTTCTAACGGCTTTGGCTGGGGTGGATGATCCCGAGAAAAAGCGTGTCATCATCGGCAACCTGTTCATTGATGTATTTTGGGATTCGGTGGGTGATGCCGAGATGTTGGCCCAAGGCACGCTCTATCCGGACGTGATTGAAAGTGCGTCCAACGCGAAATCCAAAGCCTCAAAGATCAAGACCCATCACAACCGGGTGGACCGCATTTTGGAATTGCAGGCGCAGGGCAAGGTGTTGGAGCCGCTTGCCGAACTGTTCAAGGATGAGGTCCGTGCGCTCGGTGCCTCGCTGGGCATTCCTCACGATATCCTCCAACGCCATCCGTTCCCAGGACCCGGTCTGGCGGTGCGATGCCCCGGTGAGGTGCGTGAGGACAAGTTGCGCATCATCCGCGAATGTGACGCTATCTTCATATCGCGTCTCAAGGTGCACGGGTGGTATGACAAAGTTTGGCAGGCATATGCCGCTCTCATCCCGGTCAAAACCGTCGGCGTCAAGGGCGACGAACGCTCGTACGAATGGGCGGTTTCCCTGCGTGCCGTTATCTCGGAAGATGCCATGACTGCCGATTGGGTAGAACTGCCCTACTCGATCCTGCGCGAAACCAGCCACCGCATTCTCAACGAGGTCAAGGGCATCAACCGTGTGCTTTACGATGTGTCCACCAAGCCTCCGGCGAGCATTGAGTGGGAATAGCAGCGGGACGGGTTGCGTTTTTGCCTAGGCAGACTTAAGCAATGACCTTGCCGGGTGGCTTGCCTTTCTCATCCTCTCGCCGTGACCGATCTATCAGAAATACCGAGCGCGGCGGATCCGCCTGATCTTATCCAAGTTGGGTGTTATACCGGCATGGTCCAGGCGTTTGAGAGGGCACTGGTGGTCTTGGCAATGGGCTTGGCCTGCCAAATCGATAATGAGCCGGCTGGCGATGGCTATGTGTTGTTAGTAGAGCCAGCAGACCTTGTGCGCATCCGAAGCGAGTTGGCGATGTACGAACAGGAGCAGCAACAGGTGCTGCCGCTTCGGGTGGTGCCAGCAGCGGTGGAATATGACGCAGGCGGGCTGCCGACGGCGCTATGGGTGTTGTGCCTGTGCGCGGTGTTCTGGCTGCAGCGGGACAACCCGGCGATGGTTGCCCGGGGCCTGTCGTCCACGCGGGGGCTGTTTGAGGATGGCGAGTGGTGGCGGCCGTTAACGGCGCTGTTTCTGCATGCCGATCGGCTGCACCTCCTCAGCAACGTCGCCAGCGGCGTGCTGTTTGGCTCCTGGGTGTGCCGCTCGCTAGGTCCCTGGCTTGGCTGGGCGCTCATCCTTGCCGCCGGCACCCTCGGTAACGCTCTCAACGCGGCCTCCCGTCTCGATACCACCTTCGCGTCGTTAGGGGCTTCAACCGCAGTGTTCGGCGCAGTTGGAATTCTAACAGGTGTGGCGATTCATCAAATTTCCCACGATCGGCCCGGCCCCAAGAGTTTCCGCTATCTGATGCCGTTGGGCGGCGGGCTGGTGCTGCTTTCTTGGTTAGGTGTGGGATCTGACCCGCGCACTGACGTGACCGGACACGTATGCGGCTTTGCCGTGGGGATTTTGCTAGGCGTGGCGGCCTCTTGGTGGCGGCGCGGTGGCGTTATGAAATCATTCAGCCTCCCGTCTTGAGATATTGGCCATGCAGCAGCCTGCCTGATGCCGAAGCTTCGTCCCTCAGGAAGCGAGGCCCACTGCCCTCGCTGGATGGATTGCATTGGCTATCCGGCCGGCTGGCATAGGCCGGGACGAAGCAAGAAAACGACCGCCTCCCGGGGGAGCGCGGTCGTGAAAAACAGCGGCGGCGGACGATGCTTCAGCCTTTGCTGGCAGCTGTGCGAGCCTTGCGGATGATGCTGGCCACCGTTTCCGAGGCCTTGGCACCCACCGATAGCCACTTGTCGGCCTTTTCCAGATCAATGCTGAAATTGGTGCCTTCGACGAGTGGGTCGTAGGTGCCCAGTTGTTCGATGTAAACGCCGTCGCGGCGCTTGCGGCTGTCCACAGCCACGATTTTATAATAAGGGCGGTCTTTGGTCCCTTTGCGATTGAGTCGGATAGCTACAGCCATGATGGTGCGTCGTTTCAGTGAGCCCGGAAGCGGGGTCGAACCGGAAGTTGAAAGAAGATCGCTGGCTTGCCAAGCGAAAAGCACAAGTTTTTTTAGAAAACGGAAATTTCTAAAATTCTTTGGTGGAATGGTGTCAGGATTCAGTGGGGGCTGGACAGTCGATCAAGCTGGAGAGGCGCCGCTCGAGGCTGGCGAGGGTGGCGGCATCGGTGACTTGGTCGCCTTGGCTGGTGGTGATGTAGAGGGTGTCCATGGCCACGCCTTTTTCGGTGCAGATGCGGGCGTGGGCGGTATTGAGGCCGTGCTGGTTGATGGTGAGGAACAGGTCGTGGAGCAAGCCGATACGGTCGAGCGCCTGGATTTCCACGGTGGTACAAGTCGGGTGGAGGTTATTGCTGACGTAGGCTTGGACGGGAACAGCGATGTCGGAGGTGGAGCGGGGCTTGAGCGGCCCGGCCCCGCGGCTCAGATAGCGATCGGGCTCGTATTTTTCGGCCTGCAGCAGGGTTTGGAAGCCATCAAGAAACTCTTTTCGGAGGGCTGCATCGGCGACGGGTTCGAAGTCAGTGGTGCAGACGTGGAAGATATCCACGACGATGCCGTCGCTGCGGGTGAAGAAATCGGCTGCGAGGATATTGAGATGGCGGGCGGCTAGGGCGCAGCAGAGTTTTTCCAAGAGCAGTGGCTGGTCGCGGGTAGCCAACACCAATTCGCTATAGCCCTTTTCGGCGTGGTCGATCCACTTGATGCAGTGGGCAAAGGCTGCCGAAATGTCGCTTTCGCGTTGCAGAAAATGCCTGACGCTGCGCACTTGGGTGAGCACATCACTGGCTTGGCGGAAGGCGAAGGCGGTGGCGGGCATGCGCTCGAAGTGCTGATGGACGTCCGGGTGGTAATCGGCGCGCATCAAGTGCAGCACTTCGTCGCGCAAGGTGAGCCGGTCGGCATCAAGTTGGCGCGAGTACTCGGCGCGTCCGCCGCCATCAAGGAAGCGGCGGGTCGAGGTGTAGAGCTGGAGCATGAGGCTCTCTTTCCAGCTGGTCCAGGATTCCGGTGAGGTGCCGTTGGAATCGGCAAAAGTGAATAGGAAAAGCGCATCCAGATAGCTGCGCGATTTGACGATGGACGCAAACTCCGCGATGACTTCCATGTCCTCGAGATTGCGCGCAGTGGCGGTGCGCCAAAACGTCAGGTGATTGTCCACCAAAAACATGATCAGCGATCGGCGCGGACCCCGGATCTGCAGGCGGTTGCAGAGGCGCGAGGCAAGCATCGCCGAGCCGTCGATGTGCTCTCGGACGTTCTCCGCGCGGCCCGAATCGTGCAAAATAACAGCCAGATAGAGCGCGTACGGGTCGGCAACTTCGTGAAACAAGCGCCGGTAAATTTCCCGCTTGGGGACGGACTCTGCAACGAGTTGGTCGAGTTGGTCGGCACATCGCAGTGTGTGCTCGTCAGCCGTGTAGCGGTGAAAAAACTCGTGCTGGACAAGGCAATCGAGCGCTCCGAATTCCGGCAGATAGCGCCCGAGAAACCCGACGCGATGCATTTCCCGCAAGCAGTTAGCCACCTCGCCTTTGCGTTCGAGAATGGCTTGGAATGTCTCGCGGATCGGCTTGGAACAGCGGAAGTTGCGGTCGATGTCGCCCCAGTGGTCTTGGACGAGTTGGCGGATCTGGGGACTGAGCCGCAGATGGCGCAATTGACAGTGCTGGAAGAGCCGCATGAGGCGGGAGGGATCGTCCTTGAAGATGGCTGGATGGGCTGGATGGATGCGACCTTCGCGGGCGATGAATCCATCGAAGTCTTCCTGATGCTTGCGGCGGAATGTTAGGAACGAGCGCAGTCCGGCATCTGGGCGGTCTTCCTGCTCGATCTGGAACATCTCCATGAGTGAGCTGGTGTGCTGGTGGAGATTGAGGGTGTGGCGGTAGTAGTCGCGCATAAACGCCTCGGTGCGGCGCAGGATATCCCGTTGGGGATATTCGAACGCGGTGGACACCACGCCCTGAAGTCTGAGGGTGAGTTGGTCCGTTGGGGCCTCGGTATGGTAGTGGAGCTCGTTGCGGACGCGGTGGAGAAAATCCACCGCCGCGTCGATTTCACTGCGGGCACTGGCAGTGAGGCTGGCATCGGCGACGAGGCTGGCAAGATCAGGAGTGGCGCGTTTTACACGACAGACCCACAGGAGGTTGTGATAATCGTCGAGCCCGCCGCAACTTTCCTTCACGTTGGGTTCCTGCAAAAACACCGTGCCGAAGTGCTTCTGGTGGCGGCTGCGCATCTCCTGACGCAAAAATTCACACATTCCTGCCTGGCCCTTTGTTAGGCACTCGCGGCTGAATTTCTTCTCAAAGCGGTGGAACAGATCGGCGTCGCCACCGATGAAGCGAGCATCGATAAACGAGGTTTGGAGGTGGGAATCCGCCGTGGCAAGGGCCAGACACTCAGCGATGGAACCCCACAGATGGCTGGTTTTCACACCTAATCCGCCAAGCGTGTTGATGAACTCCTGAATCGCGGCACGCTGGACGGCCGATTGCTTGTCCCGTGCCACCCCCAGCAACACCATGCAACGGAGGCTCGAACGGGGACTCAGCGCAGCGCGTCCGTAGTTGCCAATCGCCACCAGCGCCATTGCCGGAAGCTTGCGATCCAGGGACGCAAGCTCGGTGTTGGCAAAAAACGCCCCGAGCACGGCGTCGAACGCAGCGGCCCGCGCTCGGACGATTTCCAGACCGCCGCCACCGTGCTGATGGCGCTGCTCGATGCGTTGCTCTTCGGCGGCGAGCCACGCCTTGGCAAAGACTCTGCGCTCCTCGAGGCTGCGCCGGGTTTGAAGTGCCTTGTTGAACGCGTGCCGGGCATTGGCATCAGTGGGCTGGAGTGGATCCGGCATGAAGGACGGTAGAATCAGGCTTGCCCGAAAAAAATCAAGCAGGGATTTATCAGCGGTTTTGTTGCCGTCCCATGAGCGAGACGCAAATTAGAAATGGGGCTTTGGCCCTGCATTGTTTCCTTGTTCATTGGGGTGGAATCGGCGATACCTGCTGCACGACGTGCGGTGTCGCGCCCAGGTTGCCGCCAGAGGGTTTCCCGCAGGTCCAACGAACTAACAGCCATGCCCATCTACGGAAAAACCGCCAGCAACGCCATCGCGGTGATGAGTTACGTCGCCGCTGCGGCACCACAGCGTGTGGGCTCGGCGCTCATCGCCAAATCAAGGGACATTTCTCCAGCGTTCACCGCCAAACTGATGACACAACTGGCCAGCGCGGGGTACCTCAGCGGGCAACCCGGGCCTGGAGGCGGCTACACGCTTGCCATGGACGCCGCTCAGATCCGGCTCATTGACATCGTCATGTTGTTTGAGCAAGTGGACAGCAGTTCACGTTGTCCATTCGGTCCGGAGTGGTGCGGCAATCAGGCCCCTTGCCCGCTGCATGAGAGCATTGCCGGACTAACCGAGCATAACCGCCAGTTTCTCGAACATACCCGTCTCTCGATTTTTCAGAAAAATAAGCGGCTCGAATAAAAAAATCAAAAAAAATGAAATTAGGGCTTGCAAGGGTCGCTGAGGTCCCTAAGTTCGCCGCCCCACATCGCAACTCGCCGCCGCAAGCAACGGCGCGGTTTGCCACATCAGGGAAAATTTATCGGGTGCAGCACCGGAAAAAAGGCTCCTGCGAGGAATCTCGCTGGCGCACCGGTTTGTCCCCACGGGAAAATCAGAACCACGCAGGAAATCATGCCGACCATCAATCAGCTCGTTCGCAAGGGACGCCTCACTCCGGCCGAAAAGTCGAAGTCACCCGCACTTGTGAACTGCCCACAGCGCCGAGGAGTTTGTCTCCAAGTGATGACACGTACCCCTAAGAAGCCCAATTCGGCGCTTCGAAAGGTGGCTAAAGTGCGTCTAACCAACGGTTTCGAAGTGATCGCCTACATTGGCGGCGAAGGCCACAATTTGCAGGAACACTCGATCGTTTTGGTCCGCGGCGGCCGCGTCAAGGACCTTCCGGGTGTCCGTTACCACATCGTCCGCGGCTCGCTCGATACCTTGGGTGTCGATAAGCGCCGCCAAAGCCGCTCCAAGTACGGAGCCAAGCGTCCGAAGCCGGGCAAGCCAGGAGCGGCCCCCGCCCCGGTCAAAGGCAAGAAGAAATAATCCACCGCCAACCAATCCGCACCTCATACCGCCATGCCACGCCGCAAGCGAGTCTTTACCAAGCCCGACCGTCGCGATCCCCGCTACGACAGCCCGCTCGTCGGTCACCTCATCAGCAAGGTGATGCGATCCGGAATGCGCTCGCTGGCGCAACGGATCGTCTATGCCGCCATCGACCGTGCCAATGAAGGCATCGACACCGTGGACCCACTCGAAGTGGTCACTCGCGCTGTTGAAAATTCCAAGCCACGCGTTGAGGTGAAGAGCCGCCGCGTGGGTGGTGCCACCTATCAGGTACCGCTGGAAGTTGCCCCCGATCGTTCCGAGTCGCTGGCGATGCGCTGGTTGGTCAATTATGCCCGCAATCGTAAAGGTACACCGATGCATGTGGCGCTGGCCAATGAGATCAAGGACGCGGCCAACAACCAAGGCAGCGCGGTGCGCAAACGCGATGACGTGCACAAGATGGCGCAGGCCAACCGTGCCTTTGCCCACTTCCGCTGGTAACCAGCAGTTACGGCGAATTTTCCCACCTACTCAGTTCCCACCTACTCAGTTCCCACTTACCAGACCCGCTCACCCTTCGTGAATCCCAACAGTCCAAACCGTCAATATGTGCTTGAGCGCACCCGGAATATCGGGATCGCCGCGCACATTGATGCGGGCAAGACGACCCTCACGGAGCGGATCCTTTTCTATACCGGGATGATTCACAAAATTGGTGAGGTGCACGATGGTGCGGCCACCACCGATTGGATGGAGCAGGAGCGCGAACGGGGCATCACCATCACTTCCGCTGCGGTCACCACTGAATGGTGGCAGCGTGCCGAAGAGGGATCTGTGAAGTTGTTTCCTGAACAAAAGCACCGCATCAATATCATCGACACCCCCGGCCACGTGGACTTCACCGCAGAGGTGGAGCGTTCGCTGCGGGTGCTGGATGGAGCGATCGTGGTGTTTTGTGCAGTGGCCGGCGTCCAGCCCCAAACCGAAACCGTTTGGCGCCAAGCCACCAAGTACGATGTCCCGCGCATCGTCTTCGTCAATAAGATGGATCGCACCGGCGCAAATTTCAATAGCGTCTGCCATGAGATGAGGGAAAAACTCGGTGCCAACGCCGTCCGTGTCCTCATCCCCATCGGCGCCGAAGACCAACTCATCGGCCAGATCGACGTGGTCAACCAAAAGGCTGTCTATTTCTCAGACGACGACAAACTCGGCTCCACCTACTCGGTTGCCGAACTCGATGGCGAACTCGCCGATATCGCTGCCACCGCTTACGACGAATTGGTCCATGCCGTGGCCGACGTCGATGACGAGATCGCCGATAAGTTCGTCCACGAGCAGCCAATCACCGCCACCGAACTCAAGCAAGGCATCCGCCGCGCCACGATCGCTAACAAACTTGTTCCCGTAGCTGGCGGTTCGGCCTTTAAGAACAAAGGCGTCCAATACCTGCTCGACGCAGTGGTTGACTATCTTCCCAGCCCCCTGGACATCCCGCCGGCTCAGGGCATGGACCCCGATAACCGCGAGAGAATCATCGGCGTGCTGACCTCCGACAACGAAAAATTCGTTGCCCTTGCCTTTAAGTTGTGGGCTGACAAATACGTCGGCAAGTTGGTGTTCTTCCGCGTCTATTCCGGCATGGTAAAGAAGGGGGACACGGTTTACAATCCCCGCACACGCCGCAGCGAACGGGTCGGCCGCCTGATCCAAATCCAAGCCAACGAACACAAGGACATTGACGCTTGCTACGCCGGCGATATCGCCGCCTTGGTTGGCCTAAAAAACGTCACCACCGGCGACACCCTGGCCACCCCAGGCCACGATGTGGTGCTCGAGCCACCCACCTTTCCCGATCCGGTCATATCCATGGCCGTCGAACCAAAAACCAAGGCCGACCAAGAAAAGCTCGGGCTGGCCTTGGGCCGCCTGTCCGAAGAGGATCCGACGTTCATGGTGAAAACCGACGAGGACACCGCCCAGACGATCATCTCCGGCATGGGCGAACTCCACCTCGAGATCATCATCGATCGTATTCGCCGCGAGTTCAAAGTAGCCGCCAATACCGGCGCTCCCCAAATCGCCTACCGCGAAACCATCACCAAACCCGCAGATGGCGATGGCAAACTCGTCAAGCAGTCCGGCGGCCGCGGCCAATACGGCCATGTGGTCCTCAAGATCAAGCCTAACGAAAAGGGCAAGGGTCTAACGATCGAAAACAAGACGGTCGGCGGTTCGATTCCCAAAGAGTATATCAACTCAGTCTTTAAGGGTGTCACCGAGTCCATGACCAACGGCGTCATCGCAGGCTATCCAGTCGTGGACGTCGCCGTCGAAATCATCGATGGCTCGTATCACGAAGTGGATTCTAATGAAAACGCCTTCACCATGGCCGCCATCTTCGCCATGAAAGATGCCTTCAAGAAAGCTGGCCCGATTTTGCTAGAACCCATCATGGCCGTTGAAGTCTCGACCCCGGAAGACTATCAAGGCGACGTCATGGGCGACCTGAACCGCCGCCGTGGCCAAATCGGCAACTCCGAAACCAAAGGCCGCCTGACCATCGTTCACGCGAAAGTGCCGCTCAAAGAAATGTTCGGTTACTCCACTGCGGTGCGCACGCTCTCATCGGGCCGCGCCTCCTACGCAATGACTCCCTCCCATTTCGAACAAGTCCCCAATAACGTCGCTGATTCAATCGTTAACGATCGTCTCGGCTAACAGATCCTCCCACGTCCTCACCCCCACACGCAAACCGCCACCCCCTCCTCCACCATGGAAACTCAGAAAATCCGCATCCGCCTGCGTGCCTACGACCACCGCGCCATCGACCGCTCGGCTCAAGAAATCGTGGAGACCGCCAAACGCACCGGGGCTCGCGTCGCAGGTCCCATCCCGCTGCCCACCCGCATCGAGAAGTTCAGTGTCAATCGTTCCGTCCACGTTAACAAAAAGTCAGCCGAACAATTCGAAATCCGCACCCACAAGCGGCTCCTCGATATTGTCGATCCGACCGCCCGCACCGTCGATGAGTTGAAGAAACTCAACCTCCCCGCCGGCGTTGACATCACCATCCGCATCTGAGTTGCCCTCCGCTGCTTCCCCGATCCCCCTATCCACAATCTTCCATCTCCCTCCACGCCATGTCTCTCGGAATTTTAGGCAAAAAACTCGGCATGACCCGTCTGTTTGACCAACAGGCAGGCAGCATGATTCCCGTCACCGTCATCGACGTGTCCGGTAACACTGTGCTCCAGGTCAAAACCCCCGACACCGACGGCTACACCGCCGTGCAGGTCGGCTTCGACGACCAAAAGGAACATCGCGTTATCAAGCCTGATCTGGGGCGCTTCAAGAAAGCCGGTTCCACGCCAAAGCGCTTTATCCAAGAATTCCGTTTGGAGAATGGCACCACGCCACCAGCGGTGCATCCAGGTTTGGATGTTTTCACGGAAGGCCAGTGGGTTGACGTGATCGGCACGACCATCGGCAAAGGTTTCCAAGGGGTTTACAAACGCTATGACTTCGGCGGCCTCAAGCAAACCCACGGCTCCATGATGCATCGGCGCACCGGTGCCATCGGTTGCCGCTCGACCCCGGGCCGCGTCTGGAAGAACCAGAAGATGCCCGGCCACCACGGCCAGACCCGTGCCACCGTGCAAAACCTAAAAATTGTTGGGATTCGTCCCGAGGATGGCGTGATCCTTGTCTCCGGCCCGGTTCCCGGTGCCACCGGCAGTTATCTCACCGTCCGTCCCGCCAAGAAGAAGAGCGCTTGAGTTCCCGCGTTCCCCCTCTGAAACCTTTTACACAGCTTCCCAGTCATGTCCGCACAGACCTTCACCATTGAAGACGCCCAAGCCGCCAACCTCGTGTTAGCTGGCGTCGAAAAAGGCCGCCAAGCAGTCCACGACCTCGTGACCGCTTATCGCGCCAACCGCCGCACCGGCTCCGCCTGCACCAAAACGCGTGGCGAAGTGTCCGGTAACAATAAGAAAATTTTCAAGCAAAAGGGCACCGGCAACGCCCGCCACGGCGACAAGCGCGCCCCAATCTTCGTCGGCGGCGGCGTGGTCTTCGGCCCTCGTCCCCGTGACTATTCCAAAAAAGTCCCCAAGACCGTCCGCAAGCTCGCCCTGCGCCGCGTGTTGGGCGATCTGACCCGCGCCGGCACCATCCGCACGGTGGATTCCTTCACCATTCCAGATGGCAAGACCAAGTCTTTCATCTCCGCGCTGTCTGCCATCACGCCCCCAGCCAAAATCCTCGTCGTAGGTAACTCGTTTGACGAAAATACCTACCTCGCAGGCCGCAACGTCAGCTGGGTCCAGCTCGTCACTGCCAGCGACCTCAACGTCGAACAGCTTCTCCTCGCCAACTCCGTCATCCTCGTGGGTGACGCCCTCACCACTTTGGCCCATCGCACCGCCTAAACCCCGGACCCCTCACCCGAAGACCATGAAAGACATCTACCAGGTCATTACCAACCTTCATCTTAGCGAAAAGGCAACTCTCCTCCAAGAGACGAACAACGAAATCGTCCTCAAAGTGGACCGCCGGGCTAACAAGCTTGAAATCAAGCAGGCCGTCGAAACGTTGTTCGGTAAAAAAGTCGACTCCGTCCGCACCGCCAATTGCCTCGGCAAGGCGCGCCGCCGCCGCCGTGCCGACGCCGGCCGCACCAATCACTGGAAAAAAGCCATTGTCCGTCTTGTAGCTGGCGAGTCTCTCGACCTCGTCTGAGCCGCACCTCTGATGCAGCACACGTAACCTCGAACCGTTCCGCGAGTCATGCCCCTGAAAAACTTCAATCCCATCACTCCCTCCGCCCGCTACAAGTCCCATCCCTCATTTGAGGAAGTGACCAAAAGCAAACCGGAGAAGAGCCTCATCACCCCGCTTAAACGCTCCGGTGGCCGCAATAACACCGGCCGCATCACTTGCCGCCACGTCGGCGGTGGCCACAAGCGCCATTATCGCATCATCGACTTCAAGCGTCGCAAGCATGACATGCCTGCCACCGTCATTGGCATCGAGTATGATCCGAACCGCACCTGCCGCATCGCACTCATCCAGTACGAGGACGGACTCAAAAATTACATCCTAGCCCCGGTTGGCCTCGAAGTCGGTGCCGCAGTTATTGCTGGCGAAAAGGTCGCCCCCAAGACTGGCAATGCCATGCCGCTGCGCTGTGTGCCGCTGGGTACCTCCATTCACAACATCGAATTGCTCCCGGGCAACGGTGGCAAGGTCGCCCGTTCGGCCGGCCAGCAAGCCGTCCTCTCCAACCGTGATGGTGGCTGGGCACTTGTCAAAATGCCTTCCGGAGAAATCCGTCGCTTCCACGAAGCGTGCTTCTGCACCATCGGCCAGGTCGGCAATCGCGACCACATGAACGAAGTTTCGGGTAAGGCCGGCCGCACCCGTTGGATGGGCGTTCGCCCAACCGTCCGCGGCATGACCATGAACCCGGTTGACCATCCCAACGGCGGTGGCGAAGGGAAATCCAAATCCGGCGGCGGTCGCCAGCATCTGCTCAGCCCATGGGGACACGCCAAGGGCCAGAAAACCCGCCACGTCAAGAAGACCACCTCCATCTTCATCGTCGAATCCCGCCACAAGAAGTCATAATCCACTTCGCCCGTTCCTTACGACCCGTATTCTAACGCACCGATCCCCATGCCCCGCTCACTCAAGAAAGGCCCCTTCGTTGATCAAAAGCTCCTCGCCAAGATTGACGTCGTCGCCGATGCCGGATCCGACCGCAAGCCCATCAAAACCTGGAGCCGCAAGTCGATGATCACCCCCGACTTCGTCAGCCACAACTTTGCCGTCCACAATGGCAAAACGTTTGTGCCGGTCTATGTCACCGAAAATATGGTCGGCCACAAACTCGGCGAATTTGCTCCGACCCGCATTTTCCGCAACCACGGCGGCATCGGCAAGAAATAACCTGTTGTACTCGCTCATCCTCACTCTCATGCGCCACTTGCTCCATCTGCCAACGCTTGCCGTCACCCTCGGGTGGCTGGCCGTGGGCGGGTTGTGCCCGGCCCAGCAGGGTGAGAGTGTCGAGAGACTGCGGGAAACGGTGACTGATTTGCGAGAGCAGAACCGCACCCTCCAACGCAGCCTTGCCGAGGCCAATCGCGGCGAGAAACAGGCAACCGCGCAACTTGCGCAAGTGCGCCTGCGCCTTGAAGCCCTTGGCAAAAACCTCCTCGATGGCGGTGATGACCGGTTGGTGCGGGCTGCCTCGGACATTGAGTTGTCCAAGGAACGCATCACCGAACTCGAATCCACCGCCAGGCACCTCACCGTCGCCGTCACCGACTACCTGCGCCAAGCCGTCGTCTCCGACCCCGCCACCCGCCTGCGCGTCGAAACATCGCTGCGCGAGCTTGACTCCATCCTCGGCTTGCGCCAGAAACCCCGCCCCGATGTCGTCGCCGGTTCCCTCCAAAAGGCCCGCGTCGTCAGCATCGATCAGGAAAGTGGGATGCTCGTCCTCAACCTCGGCGAAATCCAAGGTGCCAAAATCGGCATGAGCTTCCGCCTCCTGCGCGGCCAGCAACCGTACGCCAAAGCCATTCTCGCCGACGTCCGCAAGGCCGTCAGCGGTGCCTTCACTGAACAGGTGGATGCATCCTTTGATTCTCCCCGACCCGGCGACCTCGCCGTTCTCGAAACCGAATAAGCCTCACCGCCCCACCAACTCCTCACGTCCGCCGCCTTATGGAAGTCAAAAGCAGCACCAAATTCATTCGTCTCTCGCCGCAAAAAGCGCGGGATGTCGCCCGGGAAATCCAAGGCTTGCCCGTTTCGAGCGCCCTGGATATTCTCAACTTCACCCCTAAGAAGGCGGCAGTCCTCATTGGCAAGACGCTCAAAACCGCCATCGCTGATGCGGAGAACAACTATTCGCTCGACACCAATTCCTTGGTCATCAAGGAGGCTGTCATCGGTGCTGGTCCTACTTTGCGCCGCTTCAGTCCCCGGGCCAAAGGTTCCGCCGGTCCGCTCCTCAAGCGCTCCAGCCACATTTACATCACTCTCGTTGGCTCCGCCCCTGAGAAAAAGACCAGGGCCATCCCCAAAGTCGCCAAGAAAAAGTCTCCCGCAGCCCCGGTTGCCGAGGCACCCGCAGAAGAAGAAGCACAAGCCTGAACCCTCCCTCATTAATCTCATCCCTCACAGACCATGGGCCAGAAAGTAAATCCGATCGCATTCCGCCTCGCTGTCAACAAGGACTGGCGCTCCAAGTGGTATGCCAGTGGCAAGGACTACACCGATAAGCTCCACGAGGACCTTTCCGTCCGTGCTTACCTCCGCAACAAACTCCAGAACGCCGGCCTCGCCAAGGTCGTCATCGAACGCGCTTGGAACAGTGTCCGCGTCACCCTCCATACTTCCCGCCCAGGCCTCATCATCGGCCGCCAGGGCAAGGAAATCGAGGTCATGACCAAGGATATCACCGATATCTGCAAAGGTGCCCAAGTCAAACTCGATATCCTCGAGATCCGTAAGCCCGAACTCGATGCCCAACTCGTCGCCGAGCAGGTCGCCGTCCAGCTCGAACGCCGTATCAGCTTCCGCCGTGCCATGAAGCGCGCTATTCAAACCGCCATGGAGTTCGGCGCTGAAGGCATCCGCCTTCGCGTCGCCGGCCGCCTTGGTGGTGCCGACATCGCCCGCTCTGAATCCTATCGCGAAGGTAAAGTGCCCCTCCAAACTCTCCGCGTCCCCCTCGAATACGGTTTCGCAGAAGCCCGCACCCTCTATGGCATCATCGGTGTCAAATGCTGGGTTAACAAAAAGGAGGAAGATCCCAAGCAGGCCCAACAACAAGGCCGTGGTGATCGCAATGACCGCGGCGATCGCGGCGGTGACCGTGGCGGTGATCGCAACAACAATCGCCGTTCTGGCCCTCCCCGCAACTGAGTTTTTCCGACCGATTCACCCCTTTTCAACCGAACATTTTACCCAAGAAGGACTGAGCCATGGCCTTAATGCCCAAACGAACCAAGTTCCGCAAGAGCCACCGCGGAAGCCGCTCTGGTAATGCCCAGACCGGTACCACCGTCGCCTTCGGTGACTTTGGCCTCCAAACGCTAGATCGCGGCTGGATGACCAACCGTCAAATCGAAGCCTGCCGTATCGCCATCAACCGCTCCCTCAAGCGCAAAGGCAAGGTGTGGATCCGCATCTTCCCTCACAAACCCATCACATCACGCCCCCCGGAAACCCGAATGGGCAAGGGCAAAGGCGCTGTCGAAGGTTGGGTCGCCGTGGTCCGCCCCGGCAATGTCCTCTTCGAAATCGGTGGCATCCCTGAAAGCCAAGCCCGCGAAGCTATGCGCTTGGCCTCCTACAAGCTGGGTATCCGCACCCGCCTCATCGTTCGCAATCCTCACCTCTGAGTCCCGCCCCGCCGCTACAGCCCTTATCCGTCTCCACCATGGCCAGAACCAAAGTTAAAGACATCCGCGAATGCTCCGCTGACGAGCTTGCCCTCCGGCTCCGCGACCTCAAACAGGAAGCCCTCCACCTCCGCCTCCAGCAGGCCACCGGCCAACTCGAGAATTCCGCTCGAATCCGTATCGTCCGCCGCGAAATCGCTCGCATCCTAACCATCGTCTCGGGTCGCAAATCCGCCTGACCCGCCGCCCACCTAACGCCCAACCATCCCCCTCATGAGCGACTCGCCCCAGGAAACCCGGCTACACCTTCGCAAAACCCGCGTCGGTCTCGTCATCTCCAATAAGATGGAAAAAACCATCGTCGTCGAACACATCGCACGTGTTCCCCATCCCAAGTTTAATAAAATCGTCAAGCGCTCGAAAAAGTACTACGTCCACGATGAGGACCGTCAGGCCCAAATCGGCGACCGAGTGCGCATCGTCGAGACCCGTCCTCTGTCCAAACTGAAATGTTGGACTCTGCAGGAGATCATCACCCACTGAGCCGGCTTCGCCGCGTCTCAACTCCCAACTCTCAAATCTCAATCTCCCCCACACTGCCATGATCCAAATGGAAAGCATGATAGCCGTCGCCGATAACACCGGCGCGCGCTCCGCAAAAATGATCGGCGTACTCGGCAAGCGCACCCGCTCGGCCCGCATCGGCGACGTCATCACTTGCCACATCCGTGATTCCACCCCCACCGCCGCAGTCAAGAAGGGCAGCGTGGTCAAGGCTGTGATCGTGCGCACTGCCTATCCGATTCGCCGTCCCGACGGCTCGGTGCTGCGCTTCGATACCAATGCGGTGGTGCTCATTGACAAGGATAACAACCCGCGCGGCACCCGCATCTTTGGGCCCGTCGCCCGTGAACTCCGTGAGAAGGGATTTATGAAAATCGTCTCCCTCGCCCCGGAAGTGCTCTGATGCCCCCCTCCTGTCCCAACTCTCCACCTCTCCATATCTGATGAGCAAAATTAAGACTCACGTCAAAAAAGGCGACCAAGTCCAAATTATCGCCGGTAACCATAAAGGCAAAAGCGGCCTCGTCCTCAGCGTCGATGCCGCTAAAGGCAAAGTCGTCGTCGAAGGCGGTCGCCCTATCAAAAAAGCCGTCAAACGTTCAGAAAAAGAGCCCGATGGCGGTATCAAAACCATCGACGGCCCCATCCATATCTCCAATGTAAAGAAACTGGCCTGAAGCTAACACTTCAGGCCGCGCTTAAGCGCCAATCCAACCCCGCGCTGACCCGCTACTGCCATGACCATCCCACCCCTACTCCAACACTACCAAGACAAGGTCGTCCCGAACCTCAAGAAAAAGTTCGGTTATACCAATATCCATCAGGTGCCACGCCTCGAGAAAATCGTCGTCACCTCGTGCATGGGCAAGTCCCCCGACCGCAAACTCGCTGTCGATGACGCTGCCAACGAAATCACCAAGATCACCGGCCAGCGCCCGTCGATCACTTTTTCCAAAAAGGCCGTGGCTAACTTCAAACTGCGCGAGGGTGAGCCGCTTGGTGCCCGCGTCACCC
The DNA here is from genome assembly GCA_903827375.1 of Akkermansiaceae bacterium. Taxonomy (GTDB): domain Bacteria; phylum Verrucomicrobiota; class Verrucomicrobiia; order Verrucomicrobiales; family Akkermansiaceae; genus Luteolibacter. The sequence continues at coordinate 31,001 of CAIKHZ010000129.1, read as the reverse complement.
TGCGTGGTGCCCGCATGTGGGAGTTCATGCACCGCTTCATCCACATCACCGCCCCTAACATCCGCGACTTCCGTGGAATCTCCTCCAAGTCTTTTGATGGCCGCGGCAACTACGCTTGCGGTATCCAGGACCAGGCGATCTTCCCGGAAATCGAGATCGATCAAATCAAACGCCATATCGGCTTTGACCTCATCTTTGTCACTTCCGCCGCTACCGATGCTCCCGGCCGCGAACTTCTTGCCGAACTCGGTATGCCGTTCCGCGATATGAAAAAGGCCACCGAAGTGGAGGCCGAGGCCGCCGCTGCCGCAGCCGCTGCCGCCCTCTAACCCACCGGACCCACCCACACAGGAATCCCCACCATGGCAGTTCTAACAGATCCAATCGCCGACTTCTTCACCCGTTTCAAGAATGCTTGTAACGCGGGTAACGAGGAATTCACCGCCCCCTACTCCAAGATCAAGGCCGACATCGCCCGCATCCTCCAGGAGGAAGGCTACCTCTGGAATTACGAGGTCGTCACCGGCACCCGCACCATGCTCAAGCTCAAACCGAAATTTCTCGAGGGCCGCGCAGTGCTTACCGACCTCAAGCGCGTCTCCAAACCGGGTCGCCGCAAGTACGTCGGCTTCGATAAAATCCCCTCCGTCATGTCCGGCCTCGGCATCTCGATCCTTTCCACCTCGAAAGGCGTGATGTCCGGCGGCTCCGCCAAACGTCAGAAGCTCGGCGGCGAACTCCTCGCCTCGATCTGGTAACCCCCAACTCGCCAAAGGAAACTTATACCATGTCTCGAGTCGGTCTTAAACCAATCTCCCTCCCGGAAAAAGTCGCCGTCAAACTAGATGGGCGCACGGTCGTCGTCGAAGGCCCTAAAGGCCAGCTTGACTTCCATCTCCCGGACGGCATCTCCCTCAGCAGCGAAGGCACCACCGTCGTTGTCTCACGCGCCAGTGAATTGCGCCAACACCGTGCCCTACACGGCACCGCTCGCTCGCTGGTTCAAAACATGATTCTCGGGGTCACCCAAGGATTTGTGAAGAACCTCGAAATCCAGGGCGTCGGCCTGCGCGCCGCTGTCAAAGGCTCGGATTTGGACCTGTCGCTCGGCCGGTCCCATCCGCTGCTCCACCCCATCCCTGCCGGCCTCACCGTCACCGTCGCCGACAATACCAAAATCAAGGTGGAAGGCATCGACAAACAACTCGTCGGCCAGTTCGCCGCCGAAGTGCGCGCCTTCTATCCGCCAGAACCCTACAAGGGCAAAGGCGTCCGCTACGTCGGTGAACACGTCCGCCGCAAGGAAGGCAAAAGCGTCGGCAAATAAGCCACCTGCGCCGCAATCACCCCCATTCCCATCACGGCATTATGAGCACTATCAATCGCAAGGACATCCGTCGCCGCATTCACAACCGCATCCGCCGCAAAGTCGTCGGTACGGCAGAGCGGCCGCGCCTCGCCGTCCACTATTCCAACCAGCACATCTACGCGCAGGTTATCGACGACGCCCACGGCCGCACCTTGTGTTCGGCCTCCACCTTGGACAAGTCCTTCGAAAAGGCCTCGTCCAACGTCGTCAGCGCCCAGCAAGTCGGCACGCTTCTCGCTGAGCGCGCCCTCGCCTCAAGCATCAGCGCAGTGGTCTTCGACCGCGGCGGCCACCTCTATCACGGCAAGGTCAAAGCCCTAGCTGATGCCGCACGCGCCGGCGGACTTCAATTCTAACGCCCATCCCATCATGGTAACTCATCCTGAACCAAGTAACGAACCCACTGCTCCGATTGCCCCGGTGGCGGCGACTCCCGCAGCACCACCCCAACGCGATTATCGTGGCGGCGGACGTGGCGGCCAAGGCGGCGGCGGCCAAGGCGGCGGTGGCGGCCAAGGTGGCGGCCAAGGCGGCCGTGGCCGTGGTCCACGGCGCGAAGAACGTGCCACTCCAACCGATGCGGATGGCAACGAGATTTCCGAAAAGGTTGTCTTCATCAACCGCTGCGCCAAGGTTGTCAAGGGCGGTCGGCGCTTCAGCTTCTCCGCCCTCGTTGTCTCTGGCAACAAGTTCGGCAAGGTCGGCCTGGGCTTCGGCAAGGCCAACGAAGTGGCTGATGCCATCAAGAAAGCCAGCGAGGGCGCCAAAAAGGTGCTTAAGCCCATGTGCATTGTCGATGGTACCATCCCCCATGAAATCTACGCCGAATTTGGCGGTGGCAAGGTGCTCCTCAAGCCAGCATCACCCGGTACTGGCATCATCGCCGGTGGTGGTGTGCGTGCTGTCTGCGAAGCCGTCGGCATCCGCGACGTCCTTGCCAAATCGATGGGTTCGTCCAATCATGCCAACGTCGTCAAGGCCACTCTCAAGGCCCTGTCGCAACTGCGTACCCGTGACCAAGTCCTTTCCGCCCGCGGCAAGAAAAAGCGCGAAAAGGCGATCTGAGGCAAGCTTCGTGATCGGCCCGATCCGTCCAATCAGATAGATCCGGCCGATCCTCTTATCCTGCTAACTTCTACCCGATAACTCTCTTTCATGAACTTACAAACACTCAGCCCAAATCCCGGCGCCAAGCATCGCGTCAAACGCCTTGGCTGTGGCGAAAGCTCCGGCCACGGCAAAACCTCGTGCAAAGGCAATAAGGGCCAGAAGGCACGCTCCGGCAGCGGTACCCGTGTCGGTTTCGAAGGCGGGCAGATGCCCCTGCACCGACGTTTGCCCAAGCGTGGTTTTAACAACTATGACTTCCGCGATGTTCCCGGCGTAATCAACGTTGGAGATCTCGACGACGCGTTTGAAGCGGGTGCCATTGTTGATGAAGCCGCGCTTCGTCAGATGGGATTGCTCAATGGTCGTTGCGATTACGTCAAGGTTCTTGGCACCGGTGAGGTCACCAAGGCGTTTACCTTGGTGGTCAAAACCGCCAGTGCTTCCGCTCGTGAGAAAATCGAAAAAGCCGGTGGCACGGTTCAGGTACTCGCTTGACACCGCTGGCCGCCATTCATTGATCTCCGGTGAGGAAGTGCCAGCGCACTTCCTCGTCGTGCATCTAACACCATCCTTAGTTCCGTCCCCACTCAGTCATGATTTCCGCCTTCGCCAATACTTGGAAAATCCCCGAACTCCGGGACCGCATCCTGTTTACCCTCGCCCTCATCGTCATTGTGCGCCTCGGCACGCATGTGACCATTCCCGGCGTCGATGCCACGGTCATCAAGGCGTGGCTGGATAGTCTTCAAAAGCGTGATCCGGCCAGTCCCAGTGGTGGTATCACCGCTCTGTTGACTGTGTTTTCAGGCGGCGGCCTCCAACAGGCTGGCATTTTTGCCTTGGGCATTATGCCTTATATTTCCGCATCCATTGTGGTGCAACTCATGACAGCCATTGTTCCCAAGCTCTCGCGGCTTGCCCGGGAGGATGGAGGTCGCCAGAAGATCACCCAGTACACACGGTACATCACGATCGGCATCGCTTTTGTCCAAGGGTTTTTCGTCACCCGCAGTCTGATGAGTCCCGGCAGCATTCCTTATATGGCTGGGGTGGAGAAATTTGGCATCTTGGTGCCGGACCCGTCCTACACATGGATGGCGATCACCGTTCTAACGATTGTGGCTGGTACGGTGTTGTTGATGTGGATCGGCGACCAGATGACGGACAAAGGTATCGGTAACGGGATCTCGATTATCATTACGGTTAATATCATCTCAGCGCTGCCCGGCGCGCTCATCCAAGCATGGAAGTACTTCACCACGGGTGAGAACCAAGGGTTCCACTCGTTGATGATGGTCGTTATGATCGCACTGTTGTTGGTGGTCATTGCAGCAACCATTTCCATCACTCAGGCGCAGCGGCGAATCGCCGTGCAATATGCCAAGCGCAACGTCGGTCGCAAACAATTCGGCGGCCAGACCCAGTATCTCCCACTCAAGGTCAACTATGCCGGGGTTATGCCCATCATCTTCGCCTCCGCTGTGCTATCGTTGCCGCCGATGATGCTGAATTGGTTTTTCCCCCATCAGGCGTGGTCAGCCAAGTTGTATGGCGAACTTTCCGGTGGCGGCACCTACTACTACATTCTTGGCGGCATTGGCATCTTCTTGTTCTCCTACTTCTGGGTTGCGATGATGTTCCAGCCCTCGCAAATTGCTGAAGACCTCAAACGCAACGGTGGCTACGTGCCCGGCGTGCGACCCGGCAAACCCACCGCCGATTTCCTCGATTTCACCATGACCCGGCTGACCTTTGCCGGAGCCATTTTCCTAACTGTCATCTTCATCCTGCCGGTGGGCGTGGGAGCCCTTGTTGGGCTGCCGCCCGGTTCGCTGGTGCTGCACTTCTTCGGTGGCACCTCGCTGCTCATCATGGTCGGCGTCATCCTTGACGTCATGCGCCAGGTGGAAACTCACTTGCTCCAGAAGCATTACGATGGCTTCCTGCGCAAGGGCAAGCTCAAGGGCCGCTATGACCGCCTCACTCAAAGTGGTGCCGGAGCCTCGCGCACTGCCTTGGTCTATCTATGGGTGGTGATCGCGGTGCTCATTGTGTTTGGCATCACGGCTTTCATTTACAAGAGCTAGTCGCCTCTCATCTTCAGACAATCACTCCTGCAAGCAAGGTGTCCCGTCGCGTCCGCATCCCGATCAAGTCCCCCAGGGAGATTGATTCCATGCGAGCCGCCGGGGCCATCGCCTCCTCCATCTTGCAGGCGCTCGCCAAGGCCGTTGAACCCGGCCGTAGCACTGCCGAGATCGACCAGTTGGCGGCTTCGCTCATGCGCCAGCATGACTGCAAAAGCGCCTTCCTCGGCTACCGCGGGTTTCCAGGATACACCTGTATATCCATCAACGAGGAAGTCGTCCACGGCATTGCTGGCCCGCGCCGCATCATGCCCGGCGATATCGTCAAAATCGACGTCGGCATCATCAAAAGTGGTTTCATCGGAGACAACGCCACGACCATACCGGTGGGTGACGTCCCTCAAGCCACCCGTCATCTGCTGGCCGTGACCGAGCAATCCCTCTATCAAGCGATTGATTGCGCCCGTCCCGGTGCCCGGCTTGCGGACCTGTGCGGATCGGTGGAGGCGTATGTGGTGCCCCGCGGCTACTCGGTGGTGCGGGAATTTGTCGGGCACGGCGTCGGCCGTCGCCTGCATGAAGAGCCGCAGATCCCGAATTTCCGGCCGCCGGGCGTGACCACCACTCTTCTGCCCGGCATGACATTGGCCATTGAGCCAATGATCAACGCTGGGGTGCCCACGGTTCGCATTTTGGCCGATGGTTGGACCGTCATCACCGATGACCGCAAGCCATCCGCCCACTTCGAGCACACGGTTCTGGTCACCCATGGCGCTCCCGAACTCCTTACTTGGCGCCCCCGCGAGGCCCTGCCAGAAATGCTCGGCCTGGCCCCGCTCTAGCAGGCTCAGCTTTCCTGACATCACACTTCCGGACCCCGGCTTTGAATTGTCAGGGAAATGGCCTGCAATTCTGAAAAATGGTCTGGCACTCTTCAGGGCCAACGGCCCGGCAATATGCCAGCCCAGGGCATCGCCCTGGGTAGCGATTAAATCGATTTTATTGAGGGCTGAAAGCCCGCCCCATGCGGCCTTGGACGCCGGGGCTGGCCATATATGCCGGGCTTTCAGCCCTCGAACATCATCATTGCGCGTGTCTTGGGCGTTGCCCAAGGCTATCATAGGATGGGCCGTTGGCCCGGAAATCCAAACCTGGAAAAATGTGCCCAATCATTTTTCTCCGGGATCAGGAACTGTGATCATTGTCTGAGAGCCCAAGTGGCCGATGACTCCAAGATCAGGCCAAAGGTCAGGGGTCGTAATTGCCTCAACCCTGGCCCTGCGGGGCGACGACGACAACGTGATCGACCCCATGTTTGGAGAACTCGTCCCAGTAACGTTTTTCCCAGGCGGCCGTGCGGGTCCGGCGCTCTTCCTCGGTGAGTTTCTCCCAAGCCTGCATGCCGATGGCGCGGACCAAATCGCGGTCGGCGAGCCTCACCGCCAATTCCTCCCAAAAACTCTCGTTGCGGAACTCATCGTAACATTCGTGATAAAACAAGCCCTCCTCCACCTCTGGCTTGACCCGGAACCGCTGGTTTTCCTCATCAAACTCAATCCAACCAGCGAGCCCGGCATGCCCGGCACGCTCAAGGATTTTGCTCTCCAAAGCTTCGTATGTTGCCACCTGCACATCGGCCGAGTCCTTCTGGTTCCATGAGGCCACATTCGCGGCGAGGCTGACCATTTCCACCAGTGTGGCGAGTTCTTGATCCGATAAACGTAAATGCATGCGTGAGAGCAACCAACCACTTTGCACGGCACTTCGCAAGTCTGCAACACTCAGGGCTTGATTTCCCACACGTACCCGCCATCTTCAGCGCTTCCCGCACGAGTAGCTCAGCGGTAGAGCAACCGGTTTACACCCGGTCGGTCGGGGGTTCGATCCCCTCCTCGTGCACCAGCCATCTAGGCGGAGAAAATTCCGCGTTTTTTGCGGCTTCGGGCTTGGCTTGGGGGAGGGGATTTGCGATGACTGTTGCATGCGTGCCTTGTTTCTCGTTTTGTGTCTCGGAGGTTTTAGTGTTAGATTGACAGCTGATCCATTGTCGCAGGCAGACCGTAAGACACTGCTGGAGAATTTGGAGAAACTTCGCGAGACCGTAACTGGACGGGTGGATGCCCGGTTTCGCGCTGCCATCAGCGCCTACCGCGGTGCCATGGGCGATGAGAAAACCGTCATGGAATTCTATTTGAAGTGTGAGAAAAAGGTCAACTTTGAGGACAAGCATCGCAAGTCATCGGAGTTCAACGATTGGAAAAAGCGGCAAGAGGAGCACCTAAACGATCCGACGACGCGCCGCGCACTGATGCACCAGTTGCGCTGGTTGGTGCTCACGTTGCAGGCGGCCTCGGACAAGGCAGATCTCAACAAGTTGGCCCCGGAAGCTCAACAAATCGTTGATGATTTGTTCGGTGACGTGCCCACTCTCACCAGCCAGCAGGAGATTTTGGGGCAGAACGCCACCAGTTCCGTGTTTGCCCGCGCCTATGACATTGCGGGGGTCAAACTGGAAAAATGGCCGTTTTCGCCGATCAATTTGGCTCAAATTTACGATACGGTATTGCTGCCGAAGTGCCGGGCGAGTGGCGATATTCTAGCGCTGCGAGCGGGTTGGCTCAAACGTCTGCGCCAGGAAGGAGTGTTCTTTGAGAACGTCCATTCCAAGGGGAAATTCAACGGCAAGCCGCTCGTGCCAGACGTGGCTCAGGAGAAATTTGTAACTGAGACGCTGCCTGACCTGCAATGGCAGATGGAAACCGACTTGTTCCGCTGTGGCGACCAGCGTGGGGCGGCGACGCGCATGATCGCCCATATTGAGAAGCACCTCGTGCACCGTCATGCCAAGGAGTGGAGCGATGAATTGAAAGCGCTGCTCAGCCCGACCCAATTTGTGACACCAACCGCGACGAGCCCTGGTGCGGTGGTGCCCCCCGCCGCCAATGATCTGCCAAAAGATCCATACTCCAACCCATGAGGTCTAACGCGGAGTGGCGCCCATGAGCCTGCAAGTCGTAGTCAACTTCAAGGTCATTGATGAGACCGACGATTGGATCGTGGTGGACAAGCCAGCGCCGCTCATCGTCCATCCGGCCAATCGTCGGCCGGAGCCAACCTTGCTAGGTGGAATTCAGTTGTTGTTGGCTTACGAGATGGCCAACGGGGCAACCCCCGGGGTCGTGACGCGTCTGGACCGTGAGACGAGCGGGTTGGTGTTGGTGGCGAAGCACGCGGCTGCGGCTCGCCTGCTCGGGGGTGTTTTCATGCGTCGGGAAGCCCGCAAGGAATATCTGGCGGTGGTAATGGGCTGGCCGCAGGCTCAGGCATGGGTGTGTGATGCTCCGATGTTGCGGGCGGGCGACGTCGGCGATTCGGCGATCTGGGTGCGCCAGATGGTGCATCCAATGGGTAAAGGCTGCCGGACGCGGTTTGAGGTGATCGAACGATTTGAACGCCGGGATGGGCGCTTCAGCTTGTTGCGGTGCTTTCCGGAAACGGGTCGCATGCACCAAATCCGCGTGCATTTGGCCTATGGCGGCCATCCTGTCGCGGGTGATAAACTGTACTCCGCCAGCGGATCGGAATACCTCGAATGGATGGCCGCTGGCTGGACGCCGGACCTCGCGCGGCGCTTGTTGCTGCCCCGCCACGCATTGCATGCTGCGGTGTTGGCTGTGCCATGGGCCGGCCGCATCGTCGAGTGGCGGGCGGATCTGGCGAAGGACCTGCGCGACTTTGTGGCGGGAAAAGACGTGGTGGACGATGCAGAGGTTGTGATTTGGCGGCGGCATGACTATGCTGACACATGATTTTGCTGAATGACTTGGTCGCGTTTCTGGATGAGCACTTGGCCATTGCCACCATTCCGGACTATCCGGGTGCCCTCAATGGCTTGCAACTCGCCAATGAGGGAAAGGTCGGGCGAATCATCGCCGCAGTGGACGCCTCACTGGGGGTGGTGGAAGCGGCGGCGGCAGGTGGGCCGGGCCTGTTGCTGGTGCATCACGGGATGTTCTGGCAAGGCGCTCAACCCCTGCGCGGCGCATTTTACCGCAAAATCAAGACCGCCATGGACGCAGGACTGGCGATCTATTCTGCCCATTTGCCGCTCGATGTGCACCCGCAATGGGGGAACAACCACGGTTTGGCGCAGGCGATCGGGATGCGAGAAGTGACGCCGTTCCTGGATTGGAAAGGCCTGGCCATCGGGCTGCGGGGCGCTTGGGATGGCACCCCGAATGAGCTCGGGCGGCAACTGATGCAAGCCGTCGGCGGGCCGGTGCACGTGTGTGCCGGAGGGCCGGCGAAAATCACCTCGGTGGGCCTGGTCACAGGCGGGGCGGGCAGCGAAGTGGCGCGGGTGGCGGCGGCGGGGGTTGATGCGTTTGTTACCGGGGAAGGCCCTCATTGGAGTTTTCCTCTAGCGGAGGAATTGGGGATCAACTTGTTCTTGGCCGGGCACTATGCCACCGAGACCTTCGGCGTCAAAGCCCTCGCCAAAGCCCTCTCGCAGCACTTCGCCTTGCCGTCGTCCTTCATCGATCGCCCGACTGGCCTCTGATCCGATGCAAGGCGCGGGTTGACAAATCCAGCAGATCCCTGCACGCTCCCTGCCATAGCCCCTCATTCATGATTTTTAAAAGTCTCTGTCGTCACGCCGAAATCGGCGCAAATTCCTATTTGCTCGAAACTTCTAACGCCCGTATCGTGCTCGATGCCGGCATGCACCCGAAGCACGAGGGGGCCGAGGCCATCCCACATTTCGAGATGATTGAGGACGGCAGCATCGATTCCGCGATCATCACTCACTCGCACCTCGACCACGTCGGCACGCTGCCGGTTTTGCTCGAATCCCAGCCCCAAGCTAAGGTTTTCCTAACGGAAGAGACCGCCGATCTGGCACTCGCATTGCTGCATAATTCGGTCAATGTCATGCAATCCAAGCGCATCGAGTTGGGGATAGCCGAGTATCCACTCTTTGAGCACCGAGAACTCGACGAACATAAAAAATCCTTCGAACGCCGGGCCGTCGAGCGCCCATTCGATCTCGATGCCAACGGCTCGATCCGCGCCACCTTCCACGACGCCGGGCACATCCTCGGCTCGGTCGGCGTCACCCTCCAGGCTGAGGGCAAGCGCATCCTCTACACCGGCGATGTGAATTTCGAGGATGCCTCATTGCAAAAAGGGGCGGTGTTTCCCGAGGTGCCGGTGGATGCCATCATCGTCGAGACAACCCGCGGCAACCACGTCCGGCGGCCGGATTACACCCGGGTCAGCGAGGAAGACGCCTTTGCGGAGGCAATTTCCCGGGTGTTAGCCCGCAAGGGTTCGGTGCTCATTCCGGTGTTTGCCATCGGAAAAACCCAGGAAGTGTTGGCAATGATCCACCGCTTCAAACGCCAGCACCTCATCCCTAAAAAAACCCCGGTCTATATCGGCGGACTCAGTACGAAAATGACCCATATCTTCGATAGCTTCAGCGGCGTGTCGCGCCGCCAACTTCCAGGCTTCAATTTTCTAACAGACATGGAATTGGAGACCGGCGCACGCAAGAACCGTGGCTCAATTCCCTTTGTCTCCGGTTGCATTTACGCACTCTCCAGCGGCATGATGACCGAAAAAACAGTATCTAACAATTTTGCCCGCCAAGGGGTTTTGGAGAACAAGCGCCACGGCTTGTTTTTTGTCGGGTACGCGGATCCGGCCTCGCCGGGTGGCCGCATTCGTTGCGCGAAACCGGGCGAGGAGGTGTTGCTAGATCCGGCCTATCCTCCGGTGCCGTTGCACTGTGAGATGCGGGTATTTGATTTCAGCGGTCATGCGACGCGTGAAGCCATCGCGGATTACATTGTGAAGGTGCGGCCGAAGAAGGCCTTTTTGGTTCACGGGGACGCACCGGCCATTGGCTGGTTTTGCCAAGAACTCAATCGCCGCTTGCCCGACACCGAAGTGATCGTACCGCAGCCCGGTGAGTCTCATTTGATATGAGTCTCATGAAGATGCCATCTTGACGGGATCAAGGGACCTGAAGAATAATTCGCTTGTTGGTTGGATCGATCCATTCAAGCATGCCAACATGCCCATGAAGAATACCGTTGAACATCGGTTGGCCTTGGTTATTTCCCTCGCCGCTCTAGTCTCGTTTCAGATGACCTCGTTGCAGGCGGCAGGGGATGCAGCGGGCAGAAGCTTGCACGTCGGCCCGGGCCAAACATATCTAACGCCCAGTGCGGCGGCGGCCGCCGCCAAGGATGGTGATATCGTTGAAATTGAGGCCGGCGAGTATCCCGGGGATGTGGCGGTGTGGTCGGCGAGCCGCCTAACCCTCCGCGGTGTCAATGGTCGGGCGCACCTGAGTGCCGCCGGTAAGAGCGCTGAGCAGAAAGCCATCTGGGTGATTCGCGGCGACGATACGACTGTGGAGAATATGGAATTCTCAGACTGCCGGGTGGCGGATCGCAATGGGGCGGGCATACGTCAAGAAGGCAAGGGGTTGGTGGTGAGGCACTGCAGTTTTCATGACAACGAGAACGGCATACTAACCGGTGCCAATGCGGCGAGCGACATATGGGTTGAATACAGTGAATTTGCCCGAAACGGGGCTGGAGATGGATATTCACATAACCTCTACATCGGTCAAGTGCGCAGCTTCACTCTGCAGTTTTGCGCATCCCGGCAGGCGAAGACCGGCCATCTGGTGAAAAGCCGCGCCCTGACGAATTTCATCTTGTACAACCGTCTGATGGATGAGCAGGACGGATCTTCGAGTTATGTGATCGACCTGCCCAATGGCGGCCGCAGTTTCATTATCGGAAACATCATCCAGCACGGCCCTCATGCCGAGAATGGCATCGCGGTTTCCTACGCAGCGGAGGGCGCGAAAAATCCCGTGCAGGAGCTTTATGTGATCAACAACACCTATATCAATGAGCGCGGGGCATCGGCGGGGTTTCTGCGCGTCGCAGGCACTCCGCCCATCGTGCGGGTTATCAATAATGTCATCACCGGAACCACTTCCGCGCTCAGCGGACCGGGAGAATCTAGCAATAATCTTGTGGCCGATCCGGCAGCGGTATTCATGGATGCCCCGCATGCCGACTACCGGCTGGCACCGCGCAGTGCAGCGCTCGGAACGGGCATCGACCCTGGCAAGGCTGGCGATTTCAGATTAACTCCAAAAGCATATTACAAGCATCCGGCAGGCAGCGTCGTCCGCCCTGCAGGTGAGAAACTCAACATCGGCGCATGCCCCGGCGGTGGCTAATGCGCCTGCTAAAAAAGTCTGACAATTTTCTAGCAATAGCGAAGGTGGCAGGATACGATGAAAACCTTGGTTGCTTATGAGCGGAGGCAGTATCCAACAACCTATCTATCAACTGGAGCCGGAGGCGACACGCCTGCGGCGGCTCATTGAATGCCTGATGCTGGCGCTGGTTTATGCTGGCAGCGCCCGTCTGAGCCAAGTATTCGCCATATCGCCGGGTAACATCACCCCAGTCTGGCTGCCTTCCGGTATCATCCTCGCGGCCATACTGCGTCGCGGCTATTGGCTCTGGCCGGGCATTTTCTTGGGTGCCTTTGTCGGCAATATCTGGACCTACTTCAGCAGCGCATCCGCCGGCGTGCTCATCAAGGGCCTGTTGGCTGCCACCGCCAACGGCGTAGGCGACTCGTTGTGCGCCGTCGTCGCCGTGTGGCTGATCCAGTGGCCGGGAGCCACCCGTGACCCGCTCCACCGGGCCTCGGACATGATCCGGCTCATCGGTTACGGTGGCCTGCTTGGCACGGGCATCAGCGCGGTTTTCGGGGTCGGCAGTTTGGCCTTGGCGGGGATTCTCCCTTGGTCCCAATCAGGCGAGGCGCTCTGCACCTGGTGGATAGGCGATGGCATGGGGGTGTTGCTTCTAACGCCATTGCTGCTAGCATGGTGTGACGGGTTTCGCGGTTGCCGCTTGGGTCGCGAGGAACTTGCCGCCGTCGGCTGTCTGGCCGCCTTCGGGCTGTGGCTGGCCCCGCAGACTGAGGAGATAGTGACGTTTCTCGCCTTGCCGCTGCTGATGTGGATCGTGTGCCGCTGTGATTCTCAGGTGGCCCTGAGTCTCCTTGCCGCCTTTGCTGCGATGAAAATCGGCGGGGTGGCATTCGGCCTGGAGGCATATCAGGGCGAAAGCCAGAATCTGAATTTGATCAACCTGCAGATGCTGCTGGCAATCTTGATCGTGCCCATGCTGATCCTCCATGCAGCGTTCGACGGTCGAGCATCTAACAAGGAGTGCGAGCGTCCGGCTCAAACGGTTTTCGTTGCTATCGGGCTGCTGCTGGGGGCGGGTATTGTTACCACCGGGGTTTTGTATTATCGGAGTCTGGCGCGAAAACATCACGCCGTCATCGAGCAGGGGCTCGCTTTCCTGGCGCAATTCAAAGCGGACCAATTGTCGCGCTACCGCGAAGAGCGGCTTGCGGATGGCCGCGTACTCTTTCACAACGCGGCTATTGCCGCCCTGGCCCGGCGCGTGCTGGAAACACCTGCGGACGCCGATGCTTCCTTCGAACTACAAACGTGGCTCGGCAAATATCAATCAGCCTATCAATATAACCGGGTTTTCCTACTCGACTCCCAAGGCGTCCCCCGGATGACGGTGCCGAAAGCGGAGGAGCCGGTGGCAGCGCTCATTTCGCAGATATCAGGGGAAATCCTTCGATCGGATAAGGTGGTGTTGCAGGATTTCTATCGCAACGAATTCAATCAGGACGTGTATCTGGCCGTCATGGTGCCCATTTTCGACGAGGCGAAACCGGCTCGTCCGCCTCTGGGCCTGCTCGTGTTGCGCATCGACCCGGACGTCTATCTGAATCCGCTGATCCAGCGCTCTTCCAAGTCCAGCCCGACGTCGGAGACGCTGCTGCTGCGCCGGGAAGGCAATGAGGTGGTTTATCTGAATGACCTGCGGTTTCGGCAGGATGCCGCATTGAACTTGCGCGTGCCATTGCAGCGGCATGAAATTCCCGCCGTCCAAGCTGTCTCGGGGCATTCAGGATTTATCCAAGGTGTGGACTACCGTGGTGTGCCAGTGCTCAGTGTCGCGCTGGCGCTGCCTGATTCGCCGTGGTACTTGGTGACCAAGGTGGATGCTGCGGAGGCGCAAGCGCCAATGCACAGGCAATTCTGGCAGGTATTTGGGGTGGTCGGCATTTTACTTTTCAGTGTGGCGGGCGGGGCGGGGCTGATTTGGTGGCAGCAGTTAGATCGCTTTCATCGGGAGCGGGCGGCAGGAGCGGGGTTACTGGCGAAGAGCCATCGCATGCTCACTGAGACGGAGGAGGTTGGAAAAGTAGGTGGCTGGGAATTCAATGTGCTCACTGGACAGCAAACTTGGACGGATGAGATTTACAGGATCCACGAATTGGATCGCACCTTCAATCCAACCGTCGATGCCGGTGTCAGTTTCTATACCCCTGAGTCTCGGCCGACGATTGAGCGGGCGGTCAAAGCGGCCGTCATGGAGGGCGAGTCGTTCGACCTGGAATTGGAAATTATCACCGCCAAAGGCAACTTGCGCTGTGTCAAGGTCATCGGCCAGGTAGATTTAAAGCACCAGCGGGTCTATGGTTTCTTCCAGGATATTACCGAGCGCAAACAGGTGGAGGCTGCGCTGCAGGTGGCACTGGCCGACAAGGTCGTCCTGCTCAAGGAGATTCATCACCGGGTGAAGAACAATCTGCAAATTATCAGTAGCTTGCTGAACCTTCAGGCGAACCGGATCGCAAGCACCGATGCCAAGTTGGCGTTGTTAGATATGCGGGGCCGGGTGGGTTCCATGGCCTTGATCCATGAGCACCTCTACCGTTCCGACAATCTAGCCGCCGTGGACCTTGCCGCATATCTCAGGAGCCTTTGCACTCAATTGGTGCTCAGCTCGGCGGCCACCTCCGGCACCATTCGGCTTCAGATGGATTTGGCTCCAGGCCTGCTAGAAATTGACAAGGCCATCCCCTGCGGCTTGCTTGTCAACGAGTTGGTCACCAATGTTCTCAAACATGCCTATCCGGATGGCCGCAGCGGCGTGTTGCGCGTCGAACTTCAAGCGCTTGAGGGCGGCCCCGTCTGGCGTCTGCGCGTGGCCGACGATGGGGTGGGTCTGCCGCCGGAGTTTGACTTGGCGCAGCTCACATCGCTGGGGCTTAAGGTGGTCGGCGATTTGGCCCGCCAACTTGGCGGGCGGCTGGAAATCTGTGCCGGGCCTGGAGCGGTGTTTGAGGTGGACTTCCGGGGCAATGATACCTCCAGCACCCCAAGCGGCTGATCGGCGACTCAAAAAAAAGCGGCGGCCCTTGCGGACCGCCGTATGGAAAATCCCCCATGTGGGAGAGTGATGATTAGATGCCCTTTTTGACGACGTCGGAGAGCAGGTCGATGACGCGGTTGGAGTAGCCCCACTCGTTGTCATACCAGCTAATGAGCTTGAAGAAGGTGGAGTTGAGCTCGATGGACGAGCCGCCGTCGAAGATGGATGACGCCTTGTGGTGGATGAAGTCGGTGGAAACCACTTCGTCTTCGGTGTATTCAAGGATGCCTTTGAGGTAGGTCTCAGAGGCATTCTTCATCGCCGCTTTGATCTCGGCCAGAGAGGTCGGCTTGACGGTCTTGACGGTGAGGTCCACCACGGAAACCGTCGGAGTGGGCACCCGGAAGGCCATGCCGGTGAGCTTGCCTTTGACTTCCGGGCAGACCAGCGCGACGGCCTTGGCAGCACCGGTCGTGGAGGGAATGATGTTGAGGGCGGCGGTACGGCCACCCTTCCAATCCTTCTTGGACGGACCATCCACGGTTTTTTGAGTGGCGGTGTAGGAATGCACGGTCGTCATCAGGCCCTCGGCAATCCCGAACCCTTCCTTGAGCAGAACGTGCACCACCGGTGCCAGGCAGTTGGTCGTGCAGCTCGCGTTGGAAATGATGTGGTGGTTCGCCGGATCGTACGTCTCATCGTTCACGCCTTGGACGATGGTCACGTCCTCGCCCTTGGCCGGTGCGGAAATAATCACCTTTTTTGCCCCGGCTGTCAGATGCCCCTTGGCTTTTTCGGCATCGGTGAACAGGCCGGTGGATTCGATGACCACCTCCACGCCGAGGGCCTTCCAAGGCAGATCGGCGGGGGTTCTGGCGCTGACGACCTTGATTTCGCGGCCATTGACGACGAGGACATCATCCTCATCGAGCTCCGGGGAGGATTTTTTGGAGGACACCGTGCCGGCGAAGCGGCCTTGGGTGGAGTCGTACTTGAGAAGGTAGGCGAGGTTGTCGGCGGGCACGATATCGCCTACGGCAACAACATTGAAGGTGGTGCCGAGGTGGCCTTGTTCGACGAGGGCACGGAAGACAAGGCGTCCGATGCGACCGAATCCATTGATGGCAATAGTAGTCATGACTGTGTATTTGGGGATGCGTTAGAGGGAGCGCCGGGCAGCGTATCCGCCCGCGCCGCGGGATGCTAGTCAAAACCCCCCAGCCGTCAACTCTGCTAATGGGAAAACGCGGATAAGCCGCGCAAATGACAAAATCCGCGCAGTTGTTGGGGGCGCTGGCACACTGCGATCCGGTTTCCTCAAGGCCGCCGCCGGCACACTGCGATCCGGTTTCCTCAAGGCCGCCGCCGGCACACTCCGGGGGACCCGTGTCAATTTGCCATCAGCGGCGGGGACGGGCTTTTTTTTGGCTGAAATCCACGGTTTTTGGATCGAATGCTTCCGGATCGTAGCCCGGGTTCATCCATTCGGCATCGCCGTGGAGAGCCCGCATGTATGCAAACGCACCGCTGAAATCTTCCGGTGGACAGGCCCGTGCTCCATCCAACATTTCCGGCGGGCCAGTGCCAGGCAGGCGCTTTTCAAAAACGATTTCGTGAATCCATTCATCGGCGAAGTCGTATCGGTAGAGGATGCGGATGGGCAGCTTTTTGCGGCCGAGATACTCAGCCACCGTCAACTGGGATTCGTCCTGGAACTCACCCACCGTCTGGTCTTCCAAGCCAACCGGGCCAATCACATCGACGAGGCGCTTGCCCTTGCCGTGACGAAACTCATGCGGATGCTTGTTGTCCCAGCCCATCGCCGCCTGAATTGCGTCGCTGAGCGCCAGAAACGTCACTTCCATGCCAATGGTGAAACGCCGCCAAATCTGCGGCTGAATCCCATACAGGAATACTTTGATAGATACCCGGTTTTCGTCTTTCGCCTTCGCCATGCAGGCAGCCTGTCCCAAACCAACGCCTCATTGCAAACAAGAATTTTTCACCCTGCCCCTAACGCATCAACCCCGGCGCACGACGACGAATAATAGGCGCTTGACTCGCATCGGCGTTTCTGTTCTGGTCTGCGGTTCGCCCACGCTCTTGCGTGCCATCAACTGCCCAATTGCACTTTGGGTTTCGTGGATGGCCGTCAGGCTGCGGACGATTTTGCGCTTCCCTATCACCCCTCCCCTCACTTTCATGGACTGGTCTTCCCCTCTTTGGTATTTTTGCTACATCATGGTCTTAATCGGATTGGCCGGCTACGGCTCGCACCGCTTGACCATCGTTTTCCTATATTTGAAGCACGCCCGCAAGCGCCCTCAACCGCTCAATCTCTTCTCCGACCTGCCACTGGTCACTATCCAGCTCCCCGTCTTCAATGAAATGCACGTCGTCGATCGCCTCCTCAATTCGGTCGCGGCCCTCGATTATCCGCAGGATAAAATCCAGATTCAATTGTTGGATGATTCCACCGACGAAACCGTGGACATCTGCCGCCAAGGCATCGCCCGCCTGCAGGCTCGTGGCTTTGATGCCGAGCACATTCACCGCAGCGACCGCACTGGCTACAAGGCCGGCGCGCTGGAAAATGGCACCAAGACGGCCAAGGGCGAGTATCTGCTCATTCTTGATGCGGACTTTGTCCCAAATCCGGACCTCCTGCAGAAGACCATCCACTATTTCACCGATGAGCGCATCGGGCTGATCCAAACCCGCTGGGGTCACCTTAACCGAACCTTCAACGTGCTCACCCGGATCCAGGCGATGTTCCTCGATGGTCATCTCGAACTTGAGCAAACAGCCCGCAATCGCTCAGGCCGCTTTTTTACCTTCAACGGCACCGGCGGCATTTGGCGTAAATCTTGCATCACTGACGCTGGCGGCTGGGAGCACGACACGCTCACCGAGGACATGGACCTCAGCTACCGCGCCCAACTCAAGGGCTGGCGCTTTATTTTCCTCAATGACGTCGAAACCCCCGCTGAACTGCCGGTGGATATGGACGGCTTCAAGAGCCAACAACACCGCTGGACCAAAGGCTCCATCCAGGTGTGCAAAAAAGTCCTCCCAGCCATCTGGAAGGCCGATGTGCCCTTGTTCATCAAAATGGAGGCCACTGCCCACCTGACGTCTAATTTTGCGTACTTGATGCTCATCTGCCTGTGCTTCCTGATCTATCCGAACCAGCATTGCCAGCCGGACTTCGGCAAATACGGCTACTACATCGTCAACGTGCCGATTTTCTTTTTCTCCTCGGTATCGGTGGTTCTTTTCTATTTGGTATCGCAAAAGGCGTTGCGGCCTGGTTCGTGGTGGAAGGAAATCCCCTACCTGCCGCTGCTCCTCGCGTTGGGCATCGGTATGTCCATCAGCAATGCCAAAGCCGTCATTGAGGCTCTATGCAATCATCAGTCGGGTTTTGTCCGCACCCCCAAATACGGCATCGGCCAAGCCAAGCGCCAAGATTGGAGAAACAGCAGCTACAAGGCGATGAAAACCCTCACCCCATTCGTCGAGTTGCTCTTCGGATTCTTCTTCCTCTTCGTCGTCGCCGAGGCCACCATGCAGGGCCGCTGGGCATCGGCGATCCTGCTTTTGCCCTTCCCTGTGGGTTTCTTCTACACCTCGCTGTCTTCCCTCGCCCGCATGCTCCCTGCCGCCGCGCCTATCCTCTCCAGTGACGCCTCGTTCCGCGATAATCCCTAATCCCGGCCACCGCTCCGGCTTCCCGCTGCGCCGCCTGCTCTTGGCCGGTTGCTCTTTGGTCGTCGCTTGCACCTTCACCGGTTGCGGTTGCAACGACAAGGACGGTGCTCACAAAATGATCGTCAGCGTCCGCGACCAGCGCCTGTTGCTGGTGCGCGATGGCAAACCCATCAAGACCTACAAAATTTCCACTTCCAAATTTGGCATTGGCGATCGCAACGGCAGCTATTGTACCCCCCTGGGCCGCATGGAAGTGAGTCGAAAAATCGGCGACAATGCTCCCGCTGGAGCCGTGTTCAAACGACGCCAACTCACCGGCGAAGTCATCCGCCCCGATGCCCCCGGCCGCGACCCAATCGTCAGCCGCATCCTGTGGCTGCGAGGCACGGAGGCGGCCAACCGCCATGCCTTCGCCCGCTGCATCTACATCCACGGCACCGCCGAAGAACGCTGCCTAGGCACTCCCGCCTCCTATGGCTGCATTCGCATGGGTGGCCGTGATGTCATCGATCTTTACAACCGCGTCGGCCTCGGCGCCGATGTGTTCGTCGTCAATAGCTCCATTGCCTCCGTTCGAGACGCCGAGGCCGCCAAAGCTGCCGCCGCTCAAGCTGCGGCCAAAGCCAGCGGCGACGCCAAAATTGCCTCTGCAGCCAAAGCCGCTACTTCTGCCCAAGCCGGCACCTCCGCCAAACCGCAGTCACCGACGCCGAGTCCGACACCCATCAAACGCCGATCCTGAAAAATCCACGAAACCAGGGCTTGACAGCATGATGGGAGTCATTACCTTCCGCTGCTCGCCGTCTCGAAGCCCGGCAAACTCTCCCCCAATACCATGGCCAACACGAAATCCGCCCTCAAGCGCGTCCGTCAAACTGAAGTCCGCACCGAACGCAATCGCTCGGAAAAAACCCGCATGAAGACGCTGCGCCGCAAGACTCTCGCTGCCGTCGCTGCGGGCGATCAACCTGCCGCCGCAAGCGCCGCCAGTATCTTCGCCTCGGCCGTGGACAAGGCTGCCAAGCGCAACCTCATCCACCCGAACAAGGCCGCCAATCTCAAGCGAAAAACCGCCAAGGCCTTGGCCGTGCTCGCCTGATTTCAGGCTCACCAGATGCCTTGAAACAAGCGGACCGGCTCCCCGGTGCCGCTTTTTTCATCCAGCCATGCCTGCTCCCAAACCTCCCACTACGCGGGCCGAAGCCGCCGCCAAAATTGCCGCTAATCCGGCAGCATACAAAGTGTGTGAAGGCTGCAACTCGATCGTTGGCGGTGCCACTGACATTTGCCCCAATTGTCACAGCTTCCGCTTTGATTCCACGCCGACCCAGGTCGTGCGGCAGGCCCGCCTCCTCGGTTCGCGCGAGCAAACCTCCGTCACTGCCAATGATCTAGCGTGAAGACAAAAGACCGCTGCGCTCCATGAACGAAATGATCGGTTTTAAAGAATGGCAAGTCGTCTGTGATGCCCTGGCCAGCGGTCGTCAGGCGATTTTGCTGCGCAAGGGCGGCATCCACGAAGGGCGTCAGGGATTTTCCTTTGCTCACAAGTCATTTTTCTTGTTCCCAACCCGTTTCCACGTCCAAGGCGACCAAGTCCGCGAGGGTAGCGTCACCCCACTACCCGAGTGGCAGGTGGGTGACCCCATCCGCATCACCCATCACGTCGAGGCACCGTGGGCCATCACGCTGACAGACTGGGACCAAGTTGCGGCACTTGAACCGTTTCACATTTACTCCAAACAAACCGTGCGTGACCGCTTCGACTGGGAGGGCAAAGGCATGAGCTCAGGCAGCATCCACCTCGCACTGGTGCGGGTGCGGCAATTGGCCAGCCCTTGGGAATTCCCCTACGAGGCGAGCTTCGGTGGCTGCCGCAGCTGGATCCAATTGCCGGAACCTCCCTCCCATTGGCAGCAAACAGCCCGCCCAGTGATCGACGAGGACGCTCTGGCCACCCTCCAAGACCGCCTCGGAATATCATCTCCCCAGCCACTTGCCTAATCTGACTGCAATTTACTCGGGCTAACTGGCCCGGATGACTTTGCCGCCAGCCACTTGGAAGCGTGCGATCGCCTCCACCGCCGGAGTGTCACGGAGCCAGCCGAGATGGGTGGTTGTGATCCATTTCTGGGCGCTGGTCGGCAGATGGTTCATCAGCGCGTTGCGGCGGTTAGGATCGAGTTCGCCAAAAATGTCATCTAGCAGGTAGATCGGGGGTTTTCCCGTGCGCTGTTCCAGCAGTTTCCCTTGGGCGAGTTTCAGAGCCAAGGCCAACGTGCGCAACTGCCCCTCGCTGGCAAAATCGGCTGCGGGCATGCCGTGGAGTCGCAGTCCGAGTTCGTCTCGATGAGGACCGACTACCGCCTGGCGCAGTTTGACTTCGCGTTCACGGGCCTGAAGCATGGCCTCGCGCAGGTCTGGCCCGCTGGCGGGCAGGTAGTGAAGGGTCAGGATCTCGTCCCTGCCGCTGACCAGGGATTGTGCGGCGGCAGCCAGTGGCGCGAGTTCTGCCACCAGCCGGCTGCGGGTTTCCATCAGAAGGGTACCGGTGGCGACAAGTATCTCCTCATAGGAAAAAATTTCCGCATCCCGTGGCCGCGCATCTTTCAGCAGCAGGTTCTTGGCTCGCAGCGCCCGCCGGTAACGTGACCAAGCACGACGGTAATCAGGATCAAGCTGGGTGCCAAGAAAGTCGAGGTAATGCCTCCTCCCCTCTCCGGGACCTCGGATTAGGTCGAGATCCTCGTTGCCCATCCAGACGACCAGACCGCCGTCATCAAGATAGGCCCCTGGACCGACGCGTATCTCGTCGTCCACTTTAAGCCGAATCCCGGCACGAGTATGGCGGACTTGCCGGTTCTGCTGCCATGGATCGCCCGCCACCCCAAAGCCATCGCTGCCGCTTCGGGCCAGCGTGACCATGCGATGGGTGCGCGGCGAGTGAAGCCGCACCAGCACGCACAGCGCCTCCAAAATCGAGGTTTTCCCCTGTGCGTTGTCACCCACAAACACGCCGCCGCTCTCCGGCACCTCGATGGCCAGCGAATCAAAACAGCGGAAATTCATCAACCGGAGTGAGCGGAGCACGCCGCAAGCCGTAGCGTGAAACCCAGGCCATGGGAAGCGGAGATCCGCCAGTCGCTCGCAAATGCGATGGGTGTCACGGGACGGTGCCCTGCATCAGACGATGGGGTCAGTCCTCGCATGGTAACATTTGTTAGAGTTGTCACTCATCCGCCCACAATCGACAGTTAGGGAATTCGACGTACTCGGTTTGTTGTCAAAAGCGAGTTCGAACGGTGGGTTCTGAGGATCTGGCGGTGGTGGAGATCAGGGATCCTGGGGCTCAGGCACGTGGACGCGGCGAGTGAGGCCGAGCCACTCGCCGCGCAGCAGGATTTCCCCGAGGGGCTCGGGGCCGGGAATCTCCGCGTGCATGTCGCGCATTTCATCTTGGCACAGGTCGGCGAGCTGTCGGCGGAGTTTGGTGGGGCCGATGACGGTGAGCGTGAGTTGGCGGTTCTGCGGGACGCTGCGGATGAGGACCCGGGCACCCTTGCGGGCAATCATCACTCCGCTGCGCCACAGTTGCTTCCGTTCATTCAGGTCCTCTATAAACGCGTAGCGGCGTGCGCTGAAGAGGGCCAGCAGACGATCCTGGGGTGACGGATAGGTGTAGCGCAGGCGGACGGCCTCGGCAGCCTCGCCAAAGGCGTCGAGGCCAGCGGGCGCGGCATCTGGCAAGGCCGGGGGCACCAACCAGACGTTGCCGGTGGGGGTTTGGGCGGGGAAAGCGAGGGATCGTCGCTGGAGCCAAAGCATCAGATAGGCGCGGGATGCCTGTGCGGGTTCCGCTTGCAGAACCCTCTCCACGTCGCTCTGGCGGAGGACTCCGGCGAGTTTTTCGGCACGGTGCAGCAAAGCATAAACCTGCTTGATGAGCCAGTGGGGCAAGAACAGAGAGGCATCGTGCTGGCGGGGATCGTTGGACTCGTTGAGTACGGCACCTAGGTGGTGAAGGATTTCAGCGAGGTAGCCCTGCTGGCCCTCGTCCTTGACGCCCTGTTCGCAGCACACGTCGCAGTACTCGGTGTAGGTGAGAAGCGGTGGATGCCCGGCGTTTGCGGCGAGTGCCTGACGCACGGCATCCCACTCCTCAGGGAACGGTTCGCTCACCCAC
Source organism: Akkermansiaceae bacterium (assembly GCA_903827375.1). Classification (GTDB taxonomy): domain Bacteria; phylum Verrucomicrobiota; class Verrucomicrobiia; order Verrucomicrobiales; family Akkermansiaceae; genus Luteolibacter. Next base: position 8,252 of record CAIKHZ010000129.1, on the reverse strand, counting down.
GGCATGCGCTCCAATTCTCGGAAAAGTGCGGCTTTGAGCGCCGAAACCCCCTTTTTCGCCTTGCAGTCCATTTCGACGAATCCGCGGATGAAAGGAAAACGCTCCCGCAGCAAGCCGCGATCTAACTCTGGGCGGCAACCGGGCACGTTCCATTGGTTCAATACCACAATCACCGGTGGCACCAACCCCTGCTCGTCACAAGCCGCCGTCTCTATGAGCTTGAGCCAGTAGCTCGCCTCCTCGCGTTCGCGGTGGTCGCGGCCGCTGAGCACCACCAGATACAAATTGCGTTGACTGAAAAACACAGGGTGGAGCCGGTGGCTGACAGGGTGGCCGGAACAGTCCCAGACATGGGCGATAACCCCTTGGCCATCGCCCGCGTCTATCGTCAAATCGCTCAACGCAATGCCCGTCGTGCTCTCCTCACGTTCGCGGAATGGCAGATCCCGCAAGGCGTTCACAAGGCTGGTTTTGCCCACACCACAGCCGCCCAGCAACAGCAACTTCACTTCGTTCAACGGGCGAGTCCGCCCGCCCTGCCGCGCCAAATAGAAATCCAAAATCCCTTTTGGGGCAGCCACTCGTGGCGGCGGCAGCTGGCGCGGATCGGGTCCTAGCACCGAGGGGGAGAGCTGCAAGGCTGGGTTGTCGTGCAGAAATAATCTCTCCAACATCTCCAAGGCCGCCAACGGCTCCGGCAAGGAAGCCAGACGGTTGGATATGAGCCGCAACACCGTGAGCTTGGCGAGCTGACCGAGCTCTGGCGGCAGGCTGCGCAAAAGGTTGTTATCAAGGTTCAACTCGGTTAGGTTGAGCAATTGGCCGAGCTCCGACGGCAGATTGCCGAGCTGATTGATGGAAACGTCGAGCACCGTGAGCTTGGACAGGTGGCCGAGTTCGGGCGGCAGGCTGGCGAGCTGATTGCTGGATAGATAAAGCCGGGTCAAATTGGCGAGGCTGCCGAGTTCCGGCGGCAGGGCGGCAAGATGATTTCCAGACAGATAGAGCCGGGTCAGGCTGGTGAGCCCGCCGAGCTCCGGTGGCAGGGTTCCGAGGTGGTTGTTGGAGACGTCGAGGCGGGTGAGGTTGGTGAGTTGGCCGAGTTCGGGCGGCAATGCCGTGAGCGGATTATCGGAAACATCCAGGCGGGTCAGCTTGCTGAGTTGGCCGAGTTCGGGCGGCAGCGCTTCGAGCGGGTTATTGGCAAGGTACAGCAGGGTCAGGCTGGCGAGTTGGCCAAGTTCGGGTGGGAGGGCAGCGAGCTGGTTGTTGGAGATGTCCAGCCGACTGAGGTTCTCGAGCTGGCAGACCTCTGGTGGCAAGGTGCGAAGGCGGTTGTGTGCAAGGTTGAGTTCGCTGAGCTTGGGAAGTTGACCCATTTTGCCCGGCAAGCATGACAGGCCTAGGCGGCTCAAGTCGAGCACCGAAGCGCGGCGGCGCAGGCACTCGGCGATGCGTTTGAGCGCCTCGTCGTGGGCCTTTTGCTCCGCTGCGGTCATCTCAGAGTCAGGCATGGCCGGGAGGATGGCCAAACCGTAGCAAATTGCAAGGGACTCCGACTAACGCGATGCAATTTCCTTGGCCAATGATGGCCCCATGAACGAAACAATCGCGGTTTGCTTCATCTATTTAAAGGAATCCGAAACCAGGCGGGCAAATTATTTTCCAATAAGCGCAAGCAGGGAGCACCGCCACATAACTCTTGGCTAGCTTGTCCAATTCGAAATGCCCATTGTGGCAGGGTTTTCACCCACACCCGAACCTAACAAACATCATGAAACTGTCACATATCATTTGCATCCTGCCATTGCGTTTTCTCAGCAAGCACGCATTTTGCACGGTCGGCCTGTGGGTTGCGCTGGTGCTGCAAGCTGCGGCGCAGATCGCCGCTTGGGATTTCACCGACGAAAACACGGCTGCCGCCACATCCAGCGCCGAGCTGTTTGATGAGAAGCTCGACAGCGCCAACACCGTGACACGAGGCAGCTCTGCGACGGCCAGTGGGGCGAACCATTCATTCCGCTCCAGCGGCTTCAAGGACGACGCAATCTCAACGGCCAACACCGACTTCTTTCAGATAAGCTTGTCCGCCGCCGCAGGCTGCAACTTGTCTATATCCACCCTCGACGCCAATTTCAACGGAACCGCCAGCTTCTGTGTCGCACCCGGCGTGACTGGGCAGTTTGCCTACAGCTTGGATGGCAACACATTTGCGTTACTTGCCAACCCGTTCATCATGACTGCACCCGGGGCGATGCCGCAGATCGATCTGGCGTCCATCGCCGCCTTGCAGAACGTGCCGGATTCCACTACCGTGACGCTCCGATATTATGCTAGCGGCCAAACCAAGACCGGGACATGGGGGTTTTCATCGGCAGCTGCCGGGCAATTTGGACTGGCCGTGGGTGGCACTCTTGCCGCCTCCAACTTGCCTTCGCTCACACTCAGTGCCACGCCCTCCAGCTTCGCCGAAAACACCATCGGTACGGCCTCCATCGGCACGGTGACGATTCCCACCGTCTTGGCCTCTGATCTGCTGGTCACCTTGATATCTGGCGATCTAACCGAGGTTAGCGTGCCCGCTACCGTGACCATCAACGCCGGTTCCAACTCCGCCTCTTTCCCGATCACTGCAGTCAATGACTTGCTGGCAGATGGCACGCAAACATTCGACCTAGCAGCATCAGCGCCTAGCTTCACCAGCTCCTCATTCATCATCTGCGTCACCGACGATGGCGACACCCCTCCAGCACTGGCTCCAGGAGCTGTTGCATTTGTCGGATTCAATGCCGATGGCAATGATGACCTTGCGATTGTCGCTCTGATGCCTCTGGCCGCCTCCGACATGATTTTCATAACCGACAGGGGATGGAACGGCCTCAGCATCGGCCAAGGCGGGGCGTTTGCCGATGGCGAGGGCGTCATCACTTGGGCGGTTCCCGTCGGAGGGGTGCCAGCCGGCACGGTCATCGCCTTCAACAACCTCACCAACACCAGCCGAAGCGCCAGCTTGGGAACCCTCACCGCTACCGGTAGTTTCAATCTGAGTGGCGATGGCGAAACCGTCTATGCCTATCAGGGAACCGCCACCGTGCCCACCGGATTCATCGCCGTCATCGCATCCCAGGGCACCGATCCAATCACCGGCACCGGCCTCAATGCCCGGCATATCGTCTATTTGCCGAATCATGCCGACGTCGCCGCCTACGTCGGCCCGCGCAATGATCAGACGGATTTCGCCGCCTATCTGACATTAATTGCCACGCCGACCAACTGGCTCACCGAAGACGGCAGCGGCGACCAACACAACAACTCAATTGCGCCTGATGTGCCCTTCGATACCACAGCCTTCAGTTTGGCCAACATCTCGGGCTATGCCGGGTGGGCCGCCACCCATGCCAACCATCAGGCCGCCGATGCCGATGCCGACAAAGACGGCGTTGCTAACGGAATTGAATATTTCATGGGCGAAGCAGGTCGCGAATTCACACCGCAGTCATCGGTGGCGAATGGCAAAATCCGTTGGCCGCACGACCCAACAGCCGTCGCCTCATACTCCGTTGCGACATCCACCGACCTCGTCCACTGGTTGTCTGCCACTGAGGGCGTCAAGGACAACGGCGATTCTGTCGAATTTACGTTGCCATCCGGCACCCCGCAGGTCTTCGTCCGGCTGGAGGTAAACCTAGGTCCCTGAGGCGCAGGTCTGGGGGTGCTTGCCGCGGATAGACAAGTGAGCTGCGGCAGTGTAGTCTCCGTCCGACCAAGTTTCCGCGCCCTCCCCGATGTCAGATATTCTGCTAGCCACGCTCAACGCCCGCTACATTCACACGGCCTTCGGGCTGCGCTGCCTGCATGCCAATTTGGGCGAATTGCAGGAGCGAAGCACGATTCTCGAATTTGACATCAAGCAGCGAGCGGCGGATATCGCAGAGGAGTTGCTGGCTGCGAAGCCCAAGATCATCGGTCTGGGTGTCTATATCTGGAACGTGGTGCTTAGCACCGAAGTGGTAGGTCTGCTCAAACAGATCGCTCCGGAGGTCAAAGTGGTGCTCGGCGGCCCGGAGGTGAGTTATGATACAGTCAGTCAGGAGATCGTCAGGCTGGCGGACCATGTGATCACCGGCGAGGCGGACTTGGCATTCGCAGATCTTTGCCGCAGCCTGCTGGCGGGCACCACCCCGCCCAAGGTATTGGCTGCGGCTTTGCCTGATCTAGCAAAACTGGCGTCGCCCTATCCGTTTTACCAGGATGAGGACATTGCGAAGCGGGTGTTGTATGTGGAGGCGTCGCGGGGCTGTCCGTTTTCCTGCGAATTCTGTTTGTCATCGGTGGATCTGCCGGTGCGGGCGTTTCCACTGGCTGAGTTTTTGCTAGAGATGGAGCGCTTGCTGGCTCGCGGGGCCCGACAGTTCAAGTTTCTCGACCGGACGTTCAACCTCGACGTGCGGGTAAGCGCCACGATTCTGAAGTTTTTCCTAGAGCGCTGGCAACCGGGCGTGTTTCTGCATTTTGAAATGATCCCAGACCGCTTCCCGGAATCGTTGCGCGGCTTGATTGCCAAATTCCCCCCCGGCGCGCTCCAGTTTGAAGTGGGCATTCAATCGTTCAACGAAGAAGTATCCAGCAATATCAGCCGCCGTCAAAACATCGCACGACTGGAAGACAATCTGCGCTTCCTCAAGCAGCATTCCGGTGTGCATGTCCATGCCGATCTCATCGCCGGGTTGCCGGGAGAAAGCCTCGCGAGTCTTGCCGACGGCTTCGATCGATTGTGGCACCTCGGCCCGCAGGAAATACAACTCGGCATCCTCAAACGCCTGCGCGGCACGCCCATCGTCCGCCACGACTTGCCATTTGCGATGGTCTATTCCCCGTTGGCACCCTATGAATTGCTAGCTAACCGGGACCTTGACTTTGCCACTCTGCAACAAGTGAAGCGGTTCGCCCGCCACTGGGATGCGCTCGGCAACAGCGGGCGCTTCTCGCAGACTTTGCCGATCTTGTTAGATCTGACGCCTCGCGCCTCGCCATTCTGGAATCTTTGGGACTTCTCCCAACAGCTGCACGCCTGGATAGGCAAAAACCAAGGAATTTCCCCAGCTAACCTTGCCGGGCAATTGTTTCTGCACCTGCGCGAGGCCGGCGTGGACCCTGCCATATTGGAGGCTGCTCTAACTGCCGACCATCTAGCTGGGGGCGGTCGCGGCCGCCCAGCCTGTCTCTCGCCGGGCGCGGCGGCCCCCCGTGACAACTCGCATTCCGCCACTAACCGCCGCCAGCAACGGCATCAAGGCGCTGCCTCGCTACCACGCTAACGAAATGATATCCGCCCGCCCTAATCCCGCGTTGGCAAGGACCCGGTCACTTGGCCGATGGAGGTGGAGACGGCGATCTGGTGGCCTTCGGCGAGCACCCGCAGGCCCTGCCCATGGCCGTAATGCAGGCCGGTTTGGTCCCAGATAATCGTCAGCAAATGCCCGTGATAAGGGATGCGTTCGAGGCAGAACCAAGCCCAGCTCGGCGGCACCAACGGATGAACTTCGACGTTGTTGTCAGCCCGCGGACGCAGGCCGATGAGCCCGCTGATGACCAGGTCGCAGTAGGTCGAATGGTTATAGTCCTTGCCGCGCTCAACGCCGCCCTTGCCTGCGTCCCAGGTACCGTCCTTCCACGCCTTGAGCCGCGTCCGGGAAATCCAATCACCGGTGGAGGGGTTGAGGTTTTCATCGATCCACGGCACAACCCGGCCATCATCCAGTTTGAGTTTTTGGGAGTTGCTATAGATCTTTAGCAATTCGAAATACTCCTTTGCACCAATCACGGCTTGGGGTGGACCGTTGAGCAAATTTGCCAAACCTGTTAGTGTGACTGAAGTGGCATAAGGCCAGCTAGGCCCGTTCCACTGGCATTCATGACCGGTATAAGATATCTCAAATTTCGGATGGCGTTGCTCGGCGGTGGTCGGGCCGAAGGGCGCGAAAAAACCCTTGGGATCCATGATCTGCTTCCAGGCGACGGAATAGGTCGGGTCAGCCAAGTTGAAGTACCATGGCGTGTAACCATGTTGCTCGCGCACATCGGCCAATCGGGTGTTGTCACCGCGCGGCAGGACTTTGAAAAATTCCGCTTTTTTGTCCCATAAGCGGTCCTGCACCAGCTGTTTGATTGCAGCAGCCTTGTCGCGGAACCCGCGTGCGACGTCTGGTCGTCCCGCCAATTCAGCGATATTGGCGATGGCCCGAGCATCCCCGAACTGATAACTGTTGATGGTGGCGCGATAGCCGCTGCCACCGATGGACACTTCACCGCCGTCGCGGTCGTCGCTCTGCCAATACAGACCATTTGAATCCCGATGTTGCTTCTCCCATGTCTCATAATTGCCAATCAAATCCGGCAACAATGCCAACGGGATCTTCGCGTCACCGGTCACGCAATAACGCGCCCACAACGCATCCGCCGCCCAAAAGCTATAACGGCGCGGCTCGCCGCCACCACCGAACCAAAAGCGGGCATAGTCATCGAGAACCCGCGGGTCGCGCAGCCAACGGCCCTCGTAGAAGTGATGCCCAGCCGCACAACTGATCGAATTGTATTTGCCGGCCCAGCCGACTTGCGGCAGAAATTCGTCCACAATGAAACCGGCAGGCGTTTGCTTGATATGCTTCCGATACGTCCACCAGCGGAAATAGTAGGTGCGTTGAATGTCCTCATCGGGGCAATCCAACAGCGGAATGTTGTCAGAGAGAAACTCCCAAGCCACCTTATTCGGATAGAAATTGCTGTGGAGTTCCGCGTCTTCCTTGTTGAATTGTGCCACGAAATGCTGGAACGATCCGGCCTGCAACACGGGGGCGGCCGACTCCGCTGCGGAGGCCGATGCAGCCATTGCTGCTACTAACACGAAATGAAGAATTGAGTTTGTCATTTGATTCTCAGCATATCGTAAAGAATACCTCTCGCAAGTCCACTGAAATCTGCTGTGGCGGCGCACTGTGAACCTGGAAGTCCGTGAAATTGTACCGGCGATTCATGGCTCGGGAAGTGGGTGCCTCCTATCGGGACTTGTATGGATCGATCAAGGCTATTTCCGCTCGAAGAGCAAACGCAGGAAGCGGCGTGAGGGATCGCCCGTGGCAAGGGGGTCGCAGGCCCGCACGGTTTCGATGGCCCCGGTTGCCAGCACTTCAAGTGGCACCGGCGACCAAGCTCCGAGGCCGTCGGAGGATTCTGCAGTATAGATCACGTCTGACAAACCGGCAGGACGGGTGAAAGTGATTGAAAGGCCATTTGAATCGAGGGAGGGGACGAGCGGCGGAGTAAATTGGTGCGGATCGGTACCAAGTGCGTACTCGGCAAAATTTGTCAGACCGTCTCCGTCGGGATCGGCGGTATCGTCGGCCAGCCCCGCGCTTTGCTCAGCGGTGGTGAAATGCGCGTCTCGCCATGTGGTAAAGCTGGTGGCCGGGCCGATCACAAGTGTGCCGCTGGTGCTGCCGGTGTAATTTGGATCGCTCACACTTGCACTGATCGCATAACTTCCTGCTGCACTCGGTGCCGTGGCGGAACCATCGTAAGTGATGGCAACACCCAGCCCGGCGGGAGTGGTGGTGGCGGTGACGGCCTTCGGCAAAGTATCATACGTCGGGGCGAGGCCAGTTAGTCCGATGGTGGCGGCACCTTTGCCAATCACAAGTGTGCCGCTGGCGCTGCCGGTGTAATTTGGATCGCTCACACTTGCACTGATCGCATAACTTCCTGCTGCACTCGGTGCCGTGGCGGAACCATCGTAAGTGATGGCAACACCCAGCCCGGCAGGGGTGGTGGTGGCGGTGACGGCCTTCGGCAATGTATCAAACGTCGGGGCGAGGCCAGTTAGTCCGATGGTGGCGGCACCTTTGCCAATCACAAGTGTGCCGTTGGCGCTGCCGGTGTAGTTTGGATCGCTCACACTTGCACTGATCGCATAACTTCCTGCGGCACTCGGTGCCGTGGCGGAACCATCGTAAGTGATGGCCACACTCAGTCCGGCAGGGGTGGTGGTGGCGGTGACGGCCTTCGGCAAAGTATCATACGTCGGGGCGAGGCCAGTTAGTCCGATGGTGGCGGCACCTTTGCCGATCACAAGTGTGCCGCTGGCGCTGCCGGTGTAATTTGGATCGCTCACACTTGCACTGATCGCATAACTTCCTGCGGCACTCGGTGCCGTGGCAGAACCATCGTAAGTGATGGCCACACTCAGTCCGGCAGGG
>CAIKHZ010000128.1 GCA_903827375.1 Akkermansiaceae bacterium | reverse complement strand
CAGCCAACCGGTATAGTAATCCCAGACCAGGGCCACCGGAATGTGCGGTGTGCCGAGAGCAGGATAGGGATGGGCCCGGATAAACTTGCGGATCTCAACGGCGAGTTCACCAAACGGGCTCAAAATGTCCGATTTTGTTCCTGCCGCGCTGGCCGGGATATGGTGTGGACTAGAGGGTTGCAGGGCGGACGCTCCGTACATGAAATACAGATAGGTCGCCCGGCGAATCAAGCTCTCGCTGTTGCCCCAGTCCTTTCCGCCTGGCAGTCCCCAATTCTTACTCGTTCCCATGACGTTCCAACACGAATCGATATTCGGCCACCAGAGTACACCATTCTGCCTTGAGGACCCTCGCAACAGGCCGGCCCACATATTGATGTTGTACATCTGATTGGGAGTCTGGACCCCCAACTTGCGACAATAGCTCGTGTCGGCCATGTAGGGACTCCAGGTGGTGTTTTGCATCGCAACCATGTAATTGTGCAGTTTTTCAGACCACCGATGGTTAAACCCTAGCAACAGATCGTGTCCAACCAAGCGGGTAGGCGGCTCTTCGGGCATGGGCGAATAGCAATAGCCAGCGTCGTTCTCTCCATACTCCCAGCCGCCGAAGCGCCCTCCTAGGCGGGTCATCGCATATTCGTGCACAGCGTCGGGAATTCCGCCGGGAAAGCCAAAGCTAGGCACGCTGAAGTAGCCGTCGTAGGTCCAGCCGCCAGGGCTCACGAAGCCGGCAATCTGGCTCTTTCGCGTGACCCACTCATCAATGACTTGCCGGTAGTTTGCCGTGTATGCAAATTCGGCCCGTGGGTAGATCTGGTTTTCAAAGCCAAAGGGGGCGGTTCTGCTATCGGGTGCTCCGGATGTCCAGTAATCGAGATAGCTCCGATAGGCTGGCAGGTTGACGGCCTGATTGTCAGCCGTCAGAGCCAGTCCGCCGGCCACCGGCAGCAAGACCTGTCCGCCCTGCTCTTCCCAGGTGACCGGCATGATCTTGCGGGCCAGTGCACCGGGATGCGTTTTGGGATCAACGCGCTGGTTCCAGACGGGTCTCTCAACGCCCTTGCCGAGCTCCGGCGTGGTGCCTGCCGCAATCGATACTCTGGTGATGACCAGCGAGATTACCGCGAAGGTGGCGATTGTGTATTTTGTTATTCTGATCATTCGGCAGGGATATTTTTAGTTTTGAGTGTTAAGTTGAATGATTGTTGTTTGGGCCGAATGTTTGATCTACCGCCCCCGGGCCGACCTGGAAGAGTCGGCCGTGCCCTCCGTTGCCTCTTCAACTCGGCGATCCTCGGAGATCATTTTCATGGCAACCGGGCCGAGCCGAGGATCGGTGCCTGGCACGATGAAAATCAAGGTCCGCACGTCTTGTTGTTGCTCCCATACGGCCGAATAGATTGGGCGATCGGGCTGTTCAAACAGGAATAGCTGGGTTTCCATGTTGCGATTGGTGCCTCCGGGCTTGGCCAGCACGGGCGTCCATGAGACGGGCAAGATGATCGTTTTCTTTTCATATACAAAGGCCAGTTTTCTGCCGCAGGCATTGATGAACCGAATGCCACCCCAAGGAAAGTTCGCCACATCGTCTTCCAGCACGAAAAGACGCAGCCCGGTGTCTGCTTTGGCATCCGGCAACAATAGTAGGAGGGCTTGTTTGGTACCTTTCGGAATGATCACGGCACTGGCGAGGGGTTTGCCATCCTTGTCTATTTTGTCGAGTGCCTGAATCGTGACAGGCTTCTCTCCTGATGTTACCTGATATTCTTTGGTGCGCTTGGACGGGTGCATGCCCTCGATGGGGGCGGGTCCCTTGGAAGTGTCGATCATCAACTTGCAGGCGGCTATTTCGTCATTCCAGGCCAGCACCCGGAGCGGGATGGCATGGAGCCATTGGCTCAGCATCAGAGTTAACAAGATCGCCGCATACAGGCGGACGGTCCTAAACTTGGATGGAAATGGATAATTCATGGCAGAATGAGTTTAAGTCCCAAGCTCGGATCCTTCGAGCCAGCGGAACGAGACAATCGAGAATCTCCTGCCGAATCGCTGGTTCGTTCGATTCAAGCTGGCGATGGTCGTGTGGGCAGGATTGCTCGCATCGACAAACTCAGGGGTCCTCTGCACCACCGCCTCACACCATGAGGTGGCAAGCAGCTTACCCGAGGAATCCTTCGCCTCACCATAGCCACGGATGGTGAACGTATCGGACCGGGCGCACATCACCGGAGCGATGGATTGCAGCACGTCTGCCTGGGTCAGGTAGCCGGGAATGCCAACCCCGGTTTTGTTAGGCGAGAGATTGGCTTTCCCCTCGGCGGGATATCCACTGGTATCGAAGGTATCATAAAGCGAGTCACTGTTAATATCGGCATCGTTGATCACCGCTTGAATGGCCCCTTTGAGGCCGAGGTCGGAATTCTCGATGCGGCGGTTGACGAATTCCCCGAGCGAGAGAAACGGGCCGCGCTTCCTGACCTGTAGGACCAATCTCTTAGCGAGTTCCTCCACTTGGCTGTCGGTGAGCGAGCGAAAACCCTGCCAATGATTGTTTTCGGTGCCAACGGGGTTGCGGAATCGGGAAAAGGCGATGGAGCCTTGGGCGAGTGAGTTGCTCTGGGTTCTGGCTGCGTTCTTCGGGTCTGTGGTGACATCGAACGGCAGATTCTTCATCCCGCTGAGAAACGCGATCCACGCCTTTTCGCTCGTGGAGTTGATATTAAAGGCACCATCCACAATGAGGTGCGCAGCGAGCAACAGGCAGCCTTGGGGACTTAATAGGTCATTTTTGAGAGTGCTGGCCGGAATATTGCCGTCGTGGAAACGCATCCGCGGGTTGCGCAATGGGTTCTTAGCCGGATCATCGAGGAATTTTTCGAGGGTCTGTTGGTAACCCTCACTGATCACGGCAATATCCGAATCCCAGACGCCAGGGTTGCCGCTGGCAGGGCTCGTTTCCAAATTGGCCGCCGCGCCGCTGAAAAAGAAGGAATCCCAGATGGACTCATTTGCCAGATACGAATAGTCGTAAACTGGCATTTCAGCTCTGGTGTACCCCGCATCAGCGCCCGCCATGGCCACCGTTGCGGCAGGGAGCTTTTTCGCTGCTGATTGTCTTTTGAGATAAGCACTGGCCCAACTGTTAGCAAATTGATTGGCAGGAGAATAGGAGGTTCCGGCGAGGTCCGCATGTTGGAGGGCCGCAAGCGAGAGCAGCGGGGAGCGGGGGGCCTCAAAAAACACTAGGTGAGTCATGCCGCTGGCGGCACTGTTGGTGGCACCATAGAAGGCGCAACGGCCCCCATTTGCGGTTTGGATGACCTGGTTAAAATTGGAGATAGCAGTCATCCGGGTCTCGTAGTGAGGGCCGGCAAAAAAGCTCCCCGTGGTGAGGAAGCGGTTGATATGGGCTTGGCGTGGATTGGTTGTATAGACCAAATCTGACCGGCGGTAGGCGGCCGAATCATTTGCCACGCGGTGATAGGTTTCGAGCATGCCGAAGGGCTGTCTGGTCGCAGGGTTGGAAAGCACGTTGAACGTTAGCAAGGGTGAGGTCATGATCGTCGTTGCACCGGAATTGATGAAGTTGGTCGTCTGCACGTCACTCACCGACTGACCGCGGTCGGCGACACCTGGATCCGACAATTTGGCGCGAGTTGCATCTTCAACTCCCACGCCGAATGGATACCAATCGTGAGTTGAAAGGGAGACCTGCACGGATTCGGTATGGGCCAGCACGCGGGAGAAACCGCCACCGGTCTTGGGATTCTTGGTGGGGACGGCGAATCCGCCCCTGAGAGAAAGTTGGTCCAGGCTATCGACCGGTCGAAGACTAAGGGTTCGTTTGCGGATAGAATCAGTTGCGACAATTTCCTTGGCGACAGAATCCGCAGGCACGAAAATCCGCACCTCGCCGGGCTGGAAGCGGATGGAATTGCCACCGCCAGCGGTCCCGGTTCCGTCCGGGGTGATCGAAGCAAAGAAGTAGGGATTTACCGATCTTGCTCCGCCGGCATCAACGAATTGCGTAGCCAGCAAACCCGCTAGGTGGGACTCAGCTGAGAATGTTTCCTTGCCGTCCTGATAGATTTTCCAGGCGGGGTAGTAAGCCATATCCATCCATGGGTACACCACGGCGCCCTCGATTTCCAAAGCCACATTGTAGGGATTCCAGAGCGTGACAATGGGTGTGATGATGAGACGAAGCTCATTCAGGGTATTCGGGTTCGCCGATAGTCCCACGCTGAGAACGAAAAGCAGGCGGTCAAGCACCGGGCGATAGCTGGTCTGCGAGTGTCGTGCGGGTGGTGTGGCTCCCGGACTCACATACTGCCCGCCGGCTGGCGCGGGTTGTTTGAGTGCCACGTGATCCATCCCGCGTTCGAAGATGGTTGGCCCATCGGCCGTGCCATAGACATGGTATGGCGTGCGATAGAACGAGCGCAGAGTGGCAAACGTGGGAACCGCAGCAGCGGGAAATTCATAGACCGTGTTGGCTGGCGAAAAATTCAGATCCACACGCACGCTGCCGGAAGCGGTGAGCGGTTCAAACAGGGGGCGTTCGCCACGGTAGCTGGCCGGAGTGGTTACCTGCGGCGCGTTGGCAGAGCGAAAAGGATTTTTAAAAACTCCCCAAGTATCTTTCTGGAAGTTTATATCGGACATTTCAAAACCAAGACTTAAGTCGGTCTTGAGACCGCCGTTGACGGTATCGGTCAGCAAACCGTAACCCTGCGAAGTGAAATGGGCAGCTTCCGGAAAAGGTGGGCTCGCCTTCCAAAGATCGCCATCGAGTTTTGCTTGGGGCATGCTGAGCACCCGGGCACTGCGTTTGTTCCAATCACCGCCGGGTTGCTTGAAGCTCCCGGACTTGGCCAAGGATGGCCGTGGCTGCGCCTGCAAGTCGGCGTTGGCAAAGCGCTGGTTGTTTTCCGGACCGCCCACGTTGATTTTGGCTCTCGTGGCATGCTGCACCACGGTCCAGGCCAGCGCACCTCGGCCAGGGGTTCCTTTTTTGATATCGATCTTGGAACCGGCGAGGAGGAAGCCATCGGATTTTTCGGTAAACAAATGGATCGGATTCGCCAGCGTGCCGTTCTTGGCCCAGTCCTGCGCGGCAAGGACGGACGGGTTGTCGCTAGATGTCAGCCAGGCAACGAATTGTTGGTCTTTCTTGCCATAATCAGGCGCACTCGCGGAGGGATCTTCCGCAAGCTTTGGCGACCATGACTTCCAGACACCGACGACATTCGGGTTTTTCGCACCATCGAAGATGGAGCCATCAACCGTGACCCTGCGGTCATCACCCGCAACTTTCTGAAGCTCGCCCAAAGCAAGCATGAGGGCGAGGCGTGCGTTGGCACGTGCGGTGGCCATGGACTCCCCTTGGCCTGAGGAACGCATTGCAATGGTAGAGAGTGACAGCAGTCCCACGGCGATGAGTGTCAGCAAAGTCATCAAGGCCAGAGTCACTACCAAGGCAAACCCTTTGCTGCCAGCAACGATAAATCTATTTATTGGGGGGGGCATGGATGTTTATGCGAGCTCAGGCGGGGAATGCGATTTAGCGGATAACCCCGGACATTGGCACGCTCTTGTTGGCAGAAGCGCCTAACGATTTAATTCTGCCGGTCCACCGGTGCCCTGCCTGCAAGAGGGCACCGGTTCATCACGAGTTGAGAGTTATCAGTAGAGCATAGCGGCTGCTTTCACTCTATCAATCCAAGACGATCAACCCGTTTGCCGCCAGTACGTCACGGCGCCGTCACCTTGAGGCGGGCGAAACTCGCGGGCACACCGTCCGGCAGGATGCATGAAATAGTCGTGCCGTCGTTGGTCTGGTAACTCGAAACCTCGGTCCACGGGTGGGTGAGCCCGAGGTCGGTGGATACCTCGATCATGTAGGTGACGTCCCCGTTGGTAACGGCTTCGGCGCGCTTGGCGAAGCTGAGTAGCTTGCCGGTGAGCGTGCCGGGCGAGCCATCGGAACCGGCCGGATTGAGGTTAAGTGCGTATTCGACCAGGTTGCTGATGCCGTCATGGTCAGAATCGCCGTTCGGTCCGCCCGTTACCTTGTTGGCGGCAGCCCAAGTGGCGTAGGTGGCGGCGATGTTAACGACTTGGGCACCCGCCAAGGGGCTGGACGTGCTGGAGGCGAAGGTGTCGTTGCCTCGACCATAGACGGCCACGATATTGTCATGAGTGCCGACCGCCAGACTGGTGGTGATGATGGTACAGGTGCCGCCCGAGAGGGTTCCGGTACCGATTGTGGTGCCGCCAGGGCCACCGTCCTTCAGGGTGACGTTGCCGGTCGGGGGGCCGGGCTGCCCGCTCACAGTCACCTCGAAGCTCAAGGGAGCGCCGTAGGTCGAAGTCGTGCCGGTGCCCGAACCGCGGGCCACCGTGGTGTTCGTACGGGTCAGGTAGGAAGGAACCACGTAAACGGTCAGGGCATTGGGAACCACCGTGCCGTAGGCGATCGACTGTGCGCCGCCACTCAGATTGAGCGTGCCGAATTGACCGCTGAAGCTCAGACTGCCACCCGCGTTGTCCATCAGGATCAAATCGTCCTCAGGCCCGGCATAGGCGCTGGCGTCCACGGTCAGTTTGTGGGTGGTGGAGTTATTGAAGTTCAGACGCGGGGTGGTGATCGGCGTTACTCCTGAGGCATCCATGACATATTTCAACTCACCTGCTCCATTGCGGAACAGGACCTGATAGCCCGCCGCAATGCTCATCGGATCCGTGCCGTCAACTTCGAGCAGACCGCTGCTGGTGCCCGCATCGGTCAGCAGCAGATGAGCACCCGCATTGAGCGAGCCACCGCTGATCTTATAGCTGCCGAAATTGGGCCCGCCCCCGAGCGCCGTCTCGCCAGCCACAGAAACCTGGCCGCCCGTCTGGGTAAGCGCGCCATTCTTGAGATTATATCCGACGTATAGCCCTCCCAAATTAACCTGCAGGGTGCCACCGCTGACCGTGAGGGTCCCTGGGCCGTTGCCACTGGCATTGTCGCCCACGTAGCAGGAATTTGCGGCGATCGCCGTGCCGGCGGCGATCTCCGGCATTTTGCTGATCGTGCCCCCATTGTCACCGATACGCACGGTGCCCGTAAAAGCACTCGGCAGGATATTGTCAGACCAGTTGGCGGCCTCCGACCACAAATTCGTGGTACCTCCCCCGTCCCAAGTCACGGTGGTAACCGTTGGAATGACGGTTTGGGTGCCCGTCAAGGCGCTCGAAGTGCTGGTGGCATAGCTGCTGTCGCCATCATAAATGGCCACGATGTTGTTGTGGGTGCCGACCGTCAACACGTTGGTGGTGATGATGCACGCGCCGCTGGAGAGTGTGCCGGTGCCGAGGGGTGCCCCGCTAGACCCACCGTCCCTCAGGGTGACGTTGCCGGTCGGGGATCCGGGGGCTCCGCTCACGGTCACATCGAAGCTCAACGGATCGCCGAAGATCGAAGTCGTGCCGGTGCCCGAACTGCGGGCCAGCGTGGTCGTGGTGGGGGTCAGGACGACAGGAACCACATGGACGGTGAGCTTATTGGCAATCACACTGCCGAAGGAGATCGAGGTTGCGCCGCCACTGAGATTCACCGTCGTGAACGGGTTGCCATCCCAGTAGCCAGTGGCGGAGTAGTCCACCAATACGATGTCTGCCGGCGGACCCGTATAGGCGCTGGCATCCACGGTGAGGATGCGGCCCGCGCCGGTACTCAGGATGAGACGGGCGGCGGTGATGGGGGTGACTCCTGCGGCGTCCAGAACGTATTTCAACTCGCCTGTTCCATTGCGGAAGCGGAGCTGATAGCTCGCGGTAATACTCGTCGCCCCACTGCCGTTGACTTCAAACAAGCCGCTGCTGGTGCCGGCATCGGACAGCAGCAGATGGGCGCCGGCATTGAGTGCCCCGCCGCTGATTGTATAGCTGCCGAAATTGGTTTCGTGCCCGAGCGCCATCTCGCCAGCCACAGTGACCTGGCCGCCTGTCTGAGTCACCGCGCCATTCCTAAAATTGGTGCCAACATAGAGTCC
This sequence comes from Akkermansiaceae bacterium, assembly GCA_903827375.1. Lineage (GTDB taxonomy): Bacteria > Verrucomicrobiota > Verrucomicrobiia > Verrucomicrobiales > Akkermansiaceae > Luteolibacter. The sequence continues at coordinate 41,140 of CAIKHZ010000128.1, read as the reverse complement.
TCCACCATTGACCTGCAGGGTCCCGCCACTCACCTTGAGGCTGCCGGGGCCGCTGCTGTTGTCGCCCACGTAGCAGGAATTTGCGGCGACTGCCGTGCCGGCGGCGACCTCCGGCATTTTGGTGATTGTGCCCCCATTGTCACCGATCCGCACGGTGCCCGTAAAAGCACTCGGCAGGATATTGTCAGACCAGTTGGCGGCCTCCGACCACAGATTCGTGGCCCCTCCCCCATCCCAAGTCACGGTGGTCACCGTTGGATTGACGGTTTGGGTGCCCGTCAAGGCGCTCGAAGTGCTGCTGGCATGGGTGCTGTCGCCACCATAGACGGCCACGATGTTGTCATGGGTGCCGACCGCCAACACGTTGGTGGTGATGGTTCACGCGCCGCTGGAGAGGGTGCCGCTCCCCAGGGGTGCCCCGCTGGGACCACCGTCCCTCAGGCTAACGTTGCCAGTCGGGGACCCGGGGGCTCCACTCACGGTCACATCGAAGCTCAGCGGCTCGCCGAAGGTCGAGGTCGTGCCGGTGCCCGAGCTACGGACCAGCGTGGTCGTGGTGGCGGGCAAGACGGCGGCAACCACATGAACGGTCAGCCGATTGGACAGCACCCCGCCGAAGGAAACGGCGCTTGCATTGGCACTGAGATTGACCGCGCTGAACGGGTTGCCGTCCCAGTAGCCAGTGGCGGAGTAGTCCACCAAGACGATGTCTGCCGGCGGACCCGTATAGGCGCTGGCATCCACGGTGAGGATGCGGCCCGCGCCGGTACTCAGGATGAGACGGGCGGCGGTGATGGGGGTGACTCCGCCGGCGTCCAGGACGTATTTCAACTCGCCTGTTCCATTGCGGAAGCGGAGCTGATAGCTCGCGGTAATACTCGTCGCCCCACTGCCGTTGACTTCAAACAAGCCGCTGCTGGTGCCGGCATCGGACAGCAGAAGATGGCCGCCTGCATTGAGCGCCCCACCGCTGATCGTATAGCTGCCGAAATTGCTTTCGTGCCCCAAATCCAGTTCACCCGCATTCACCTGGCCACCCGTTTGGGTCACCGCACCATTTTTCCAATCGACGCCGACGGCAATCCCGCCGCCAACCTGCAGCGTCCCGCCGCTGACCGTAAGGCTGCCGGGACCAGCCCAGCCATACCTGTTATGGCCGACATAGAGGGTGCTTGGAGCGCTTGCCGTACCAGCGTTGACTTCCGGAATTTTGCTAGTTTGGCCATTCCCGATCCACACATTGCCAGAACTCGGCATGACATCGTCAGACCAGTTGGCAGCCTCCGACCACAAGCTCGCGCTGCCACCCCCGTCCCAAAACGAGTCAGCTAACAATGCCGTCGGCAGCAGCACAAGACTGGCGGCCAAGGATCTGCTCATCGCGAGAGCGGCGGAAAGTCCACCCGAGAATCCGGGCTGGATTGGACTGGTGTGAGATATGTCTTTCATGGGTTCATGGGTTGGGGATTAGATTTCACGATGGCACGCGCGTTTCTTTCGCGTGCAACCGTCCATCACTACCACGGAATCTCCCCCCAAAAAAAGCTCTCTTTTGGGTAGGTTTTTGGCCCTAACTCGCATCCATGGGACCAGTGGCCTCTCGTTGCAGGTCAGCCCGCTGTATGGAAATATGGGCTGCTGGCAGCCGAACAAGGATGAGCGGTTGCGCTTCCATCACGAAGATTGCGGCATGCGCTGATCATCTGTTCAATCCAGATGCACGATGCCGTGGCGGACCGCGCTGACGACGGCGTTGGTGCGGTCCATGACGCCGAGTTTTGAGAACAGGCCCTTGAGGCGGAATTTCACGGTGTCCTCGCTGATGGCGAGGCCCTCGGCGATCTCCTTGTTGCTGCGTCCCTTGGCCAGCAGCTCCAGCACGGCCAGTTCTCGGGACGTGAGTTCCGGGCGACGGAGGCGCTCGCCAAGCCGTTGGGCAACCTGCGAGGGTAGCACCGCACGCCCGGCATGGACCGACCGGACGGTCGCGAAAATCTCCTCCTTGAACATGTCCTTCAGCAGGTAGGAACTGGCACCGGATTGGAGGGCGCGATAAATGTCCTCGTCAGTATCATAGGTCGTGTTGACGATGATCCGGGCGGTGGGGTCCTTCGCCCGGATGGCGAGAATGGCATCCACTCCACTGAGGCCCGGCAGCCGCAGATCCATCAGCACAATGTCCGGCCGGTGCCGCAGGAACATCGCGACGCCCTCGTCCCCGGTGGAGGCTTCAGCGATGACTTCCATGTCGTCCTCGTTGGATAACAAGGCGTTGAGCCCGGCCCGGAGAGCCGGGTGATCATCGACGATGAGAATGCGGATTAACATGTGAGGTTCGGATTTTAGGAAGGGATGCCTGTGGCGAAAGACACGGGCAATACGTAGGAAACCACGGTCCCTTTGCCATGGTCACTTTCAATCGTGAGCGTGCCGTGCGTCTCGGCCGCCCGCTCCCGCATGCCCACCAGCCCGAAGTGAGAACTGACCGGCGGCACCACGGAGCGGTCAAACCCGCGACCGTTGTCGCTCACCTTCAGGCAGATCTCCTCGCGAGCGAAAGCGAGGCTGACCTCGATGCGGGTGGCCCGGGCATGTCTGACCGCATTGGTAATCGCCTCTTGAGCGATACGGAGAAGGTTGTTCTCCGTCACAGGCGGCAAGCGGAAGGGCTCACCCGCAACAGAAAAATGGCTCTCAAGACCTTCGAGGTCGGTGAGCCGGTCGAGGACCCCGGCGATCGCATCCGAACTGTCCCCGGTTTCCAAGACCTGCGAGCGCATGTTCCAAATGGAGAAGCGGGCCTCGGTCAGGCTTTCGCGGGTCAGGTTCCGCGCTTCGGCGAGATGCACGGCCGCCTTGGTGCCTGCGGGAACATGGCCCGTGACCAATTCCAGATGTACGGAAATGGCACCGAGCCCCTGCGCCAGGGTGTCGTGGATCTCGCGGGCAATGCGATTCCGCTCTGCCAGAATGGCGGCGAATTCGACCTCCGCTTGTCGGCGCGAGTCGCTTGAAAGACGCAGGCGACGGCGGTTCTTCCAGACGACGCCAAGAATGACCAGCACGAGGGCAACGACGATGCCGGCCAAGGCCCACAATCTCCGTTGGGCATTCCACCAAGGTGGCATTTGCAGAACCTCCACCCCAGCAGGCGAGCGCAGGATCAATTCAAAATCCCGGGGGACCACCGTTCCAGGGCCGTCGCTCGGAGGCACTTTGGAAACGCTGCAGATGGCCGGGAATCTCACCCGTGAGCCGATTTCCCATGCCGGACCCGGAGTACTGCCGTCCGTCCGCAAATAGGCCACAAAATCCCGCTCGGCATCCCGGAAAACCAGGCGAATCCCTTGTGGCACCCGCATTACTTCAATCAGCTTTCCTTCCAGCATAACCAACCCGCCATCATGCTCCAGTGCCTCTCCCGAGGATTTCAAAATAGCTGGCCTGGGGGGATCTACAACCGCCAGACGAAGCACCGACGCATCCTCCATCTCCGGTGAGTAGTTTCCCTGAACAACGAAACCCGCAACTTCCACCACCTCCCCGGCAGTGTAGGCGGCAGGGTCGTCCAGATGCACCCGGATGCCATGACCCTCCTCCTCCAGCCAGAGCGACTCCCCCCGTTGCTGATGGGTAACTACACCGCGGATTCGCACCCGGTGCCCGGGCGCACCCTCGCTGGAGAACGCCATGAGGCGGTCGATCCGCCGCAAGGGCACATCGCCCGGAGGGGGGCGCGTGATGACAATGGGAACTCTGTGGGGCACTGTCAGGAAGGGATGGATCGCCTGACCAACGCGGCTGAATTGTTGGAAAACGATTCCCGTTACCCTGACTTCGGAATCCACTGGCAAGCTCTGCGCCTGCGAGTCCTGCGAGTTAACGACCAGCCGGCCGCCGCCGGTGGACAATTCGGCAAGCGCCCGGGAATCCGGCGTGCCAGTCCTCCTGGAGCTTCTGACAATGCCGGAAATTTCGACATATTGCCCGTCGAAACTGCCCGTGGCCAACTGGTCGAAAGTCACGGGCGCAGGCGGCGGGATTTCGCCGGTGCCCTGGGCGGTGACTCCGCTGGCCATGACAATGGGAGCGAAATCGCCACGCGCCGCGAGCCCGCGGACTTCCAGCAGATCGCCCCGTTTCAAGCCGGAAAATCGTCCGGGCTGCGCAGCCACGTAAATGGAGGCACTGCCATCCGCGAACATGAAGGCATCCAACCCCGTAGTTGGATCCACTGCCAACTTCAACAGGATGACACCGCGAAGACGGACCGGATGCTCGACGAATTCCCCGGTTCCACCGAGCGCCCGGACCTCGGCGACGCTGGTGATTTCGGACGGCGGAGCAGCCGTCACGGTGCCCCCAGCGAACGAGAGGCAGAGGAGGATAATAAGTGCCGGAAATCTCGCCATGCTTGGAAGAGCCCACCATACTCGGATCCTCGGCCACTGTAAAGCTGCGGGCCATTCCGCGCTTTCAAGGCTCGAACTGCATTCAGACGCGGCTAAACCGGTCGTTCTGGATGGAACAGTGGTTCTGATTCGACGGTCATGGAGGGTGTTCGGAGAGAATCCGGCCAATGGAAGGTCACACTTCCTGACCTCGCCCCCGAAAAGTGCCAAACCGTTTTCCGCCGAGGTCAGGAAGTGTCAAGATGGATCACAACGTCCATATTCCCCCGATCCAACAAATTGGCCATGAATGGGGTAGGCGTCTCCTATTGGTCAAATTGCCATCACCACCGGGATTTATCGCTTGTGGCCGTAGGGCTGGAAATCGTTTGGGCACCACACGGGCACCAGAGGCATTTCCTAACACCTCGAATCTTCATAACCCGTTGATTTCCAAGGTGGGCCCGCAGGGATTTGAACCCTGGACCAAGGGATTATGAGTCCCCTGCTCTAACCGCTGAGCTACAGGCCCCAGTAGGACTGGGTTGAAATTTAGCCTTATTTTCCACACCCTGCGGTGAAAAAAACAAAACCCGATGAAACAGATGACAACCCCATGTAAAACAACCCGCCTCAAGCGGTCGAAGTTGGAGAACCTGTTTCGTCACGCGAAGGGCGTATATTTCGCCCGGATCAAGGTCAACCACAAATCCAAGGAGCGCAGCTTGCACACGACCGACTACAACCTGGCCTCCAGTCTGCTTCCGGAAAGGTAGGAGCCGCCTACGCCTCCCGCGACCAGCACCTTGCCGTTGGGCAGCAAGGTCGCGGTGTGATAAATGCGAGTGGTGGCCCACATCGATCCGGTATTGGCGAAAGAAGCCCCTGTGGCGAGTGGCGTGCCCGCTAGAGTCCGCGCCAGCACCGTCAGCGGGAGCCAGCCGACTTTGGCGGAGCCTCGCAACCGCGCCGCCGCTTGGAGTGTGGCTGGCTTCGCGGCGGGGCACCGAGGGACGGTGGGTTGACGGGGTGCGTTGGTTCTCATGGCTTCAGTTTTGGAATCAAGAGACACGATTCCCACCGGCCCATCCTCCTATCAACACAAATCCACCCACCCGTCTTTGTCCCGCCGATTCCCTGCTGGATTACCCTTCGGAGATCCTAACCAAAATGCAAAATGCGCTCATCCCCCTGCTGCCTGCTGCGCCGCCCTCGGCCCCCTCTGCTGGGGAAAGCCTTCACCTTGGGTCCACTGCCTGCGGCCCTACCCCTTCTGAGGGGGACAAGCTGCGCTGCGCGGCCTTCAACGGTCTGCCCGCGGTCTTTCCCCAGCCAGAATCCCTCCCGGTCCCACAGCCCGGCACACCACCGCCGCGCATGACCCTCCCAAAAAAACTACCGAATTCCGGAACATCCCGGTGAATTAGCTTCCGCTCCAGCGCGTCTTGTGGCGACATGTCGCAGACAGTTGCCAACAATCCCGATTGTCTATCGTATGAACCCGCTCTGGCCATGTCAAATCCCTTCTTCGACCATCCCATCCTGAACTCACCTTACGAGTGCCCGCAGCGGCATTGGGAACTGGATGCATCGGGACAGCCAACCCAGCAAATCAAGGAAAACCGCCGCCGTGCGGAGTTCATCACGCCGATCCCAAAACCCAAAAAGCGCAAGGGTGCGGCAGCCCAGGGCGAAATGGTGTTTGATGAGGGCAAAGGCCTCTCCACCAAGCAGCAGCGATATGACCCCAACCCCATCATCAATGAGATTCGTGGCTTTGTGGACATCTGGCGCAACCTTGCTCCCGGCTTGTGGCAGGTGACGCCGGAAACCCAGCAGCTTCTCCAACATTGGCGGCACCACAAGTTCAGCGGCCCCCGCCCGTTCTTCTGTCAGGTCGAGGCCGTGGAGACCGCCATCTGGCTCACCGAAGTCGCTCCCCACTCCAAATCCGGCAAGCGCATCCTGGACCTCCTTGTTAGAGTCAACAGGGAGGCCAACCCAGAGCTCATGCGGGTCGCCCTCAAGCTCGCCACAGGCGCGGGCAAGACCACCGTCATGGCCATGCTCATCGCCTGGCAGACGATCAACGCCGTCCGCCGCCCTGGCAGCAAGCAGTTCACCCGCGGCTTTCTCGTTGTCTCCCCGGGCCTGACCATCAAGGACCGCCTTCGCGTCCTCCAGCCCAACGATCCCGACAGCTACTATGCCAGCCGCGAATTGGTGCCGACCGACATGCTGGACGATGTGAACCGGGCCAAGATCCTCATCACCAACTACCATGCCTTCAAACTCCGCGAACGCCTCGACATTTCCAAAGGCGGTCGCCAACTCCTCAAAGGTCGCACCGGCGAGGAAATCAGGACCCTTGAGACCGAAGGCCAGATGATCCAGCGGGTGATGCCCGACCTCATGGGCATGAAGAACATTCTCGTGATCAATGACGAGGCGCACCACTGCTATCGCGAGAAAGCAGGTGACAGCGTGGAAGACGACGAAGACCTCAAAGGCGAGGAGAAAAAGGAAGCCGAGAAAAACAAGGAAGCCGCCCGCCTGTGGATTTCAGGCCTGGAAGCGGTGAACCGCAAACTCGTCGTCACCCGTGTCATCGACCTTTCCGCCACACCCTTCTTCCTCAGCGGCTCAGGCTACGTCGAGGGCACTTTGTTCCCGTGGACCATGAGCGACTTCTCCCTGATGGACGCCATCGAGTGTGGCATCGTCAAGCTGCCACGCGTGCCCGTCGCCGAGAACATTCCAGGCAATGAAATGCCCATGTTCCGCAATCTATGGGAGGCCTTGAAAAAGCAAAAAGTCACCTTGCCCAAAGCCGGGCGCGCCAAAGCAGGCGACCTCGACCCCCTCAAGCTGCCCGTCCTGCTTCAGACCGCCATCGAATCGCTTTACGGCCACTACGTGAAAACCTTCGACCTCTGGGAAAAGGCAGGCATCTCCGTCCCGCCCTGCTTCATCATCGTTTGTCAGAACACCGCCATCTCCAAGCTGGTTTACGACTTCATTTCCGGCTTCCTGCAAAAAAACACGGACGGCTCGGAAACACCCGTCGGCGGGCGCCTTGAACTCTTCCGCAATTTCGATGAACACGGCAGCCCGCTGCCCAGACCTAACACCTTACTGATCGACAGCGAGCAACTCGAATCCGGCGAAACCCTCGACGACAACTTCCGCGGCATGGCCGCCAATGAGATTGAACGCTTCCGACGCGAAATGATCGAACGCACTGGCGATGCCCGTGCAGGTGAAAACCTCACCGACCAGGAATTGCTCCGCGAGGTCATGAACACCGTCGGCAAACCCGGCCAGCTTGGGGCCTCTATCCGCTGCGTCGTTTCCGTCTCCATGCTCACGGAAGGCTGGGACGCCAACACCGTCACCCACGTCCTCGGCATCCGCGCCTTTGGCACCCAGCTTCTGTGCGAACAGGTCATCGGCCGCGCCCTGCGCCGCCAGTCCTACGAGCTGAATGAAAAAGGCTTGTTCAATGTGGAATATGCCGACGTCTTTGGCATTCCCTTCGACTTCACCGCCAAGCCGGTCATAGCTCCGCCCCAGCCCCCGCGCGAAACCATTCAGGTCAAGGCCTTGCGCCCGGAACGCGACCATCTGGAGATCCGCTTCCCCCGCGTCGAAGGCTACCGGGTGGAATTGCCCGAGGAGCGGCTGGAAGCCAAATTCGACGCCGACCACACCCTCGAACTCAGCCCGGAGTTGGTCGGCCCCTCCGTCACCCAAAACTCCGGCATCATCGGCGCGACAGCTGACATGAGTTTGGAGCACCTCGGCGACATGCGGCCGTCCACGCTGCTTTTCTATCTCACAAAGCGGCTGGTCATGACCAAGTGGCGGGACCCCGGGGAGGAACCCAAGATGCACCTCTTCGGCCAGCTCAAGCGCATTGCCAAACAATGGCTGGACACCTGCCTCATCTGCAAGGGCAACACCTACCCCGCCTTGCTCATGTATCAGCAGTTGGCGGATATGGCCTGCAACAAGATCACCGCTGGCATCACCGCCGCCTTCTCCGATACGCGCCCCATCAAGGCCCTGCTGGATCCCTACAACCCCACCGGTTCCACCAAGCACGTCCGTTTCAACACCTCCAAGACCGACCGCTGGGACACCAAAGGCCCGTCGCCGAAATGTCACCTCAACTGGGTCATCCTCGACAGCGATTGGGAAGCCGAGTTCTGCCGTGTGGCGGAGGCACACCCGCATGTCCGCGCCTACGTCAAAAATCACAACCTCGGTCTGGAAGTCCCATACCGCTACGGTTCCGAGACGCGCCGCTATCTGCCCGATTTCATCGTACTCGTGGATGATGGCCATCCACCGCACCCGGATGGCAGTCCCGATCTCCTTCACCTCATCATCGAGATCAAAGGCTACCGCCGCGAGGACGCCAAGGAGAAGGCCGCCACCATGAAATCCTACTGGGTGCCCGGTGTGAACCACCTCGGCACCCATGGCCGCTGGGCCTTCGCCGAGTTCTGCGATATCTATGAAATCGAAGCCGACTTCGCCGCCAAAGTGGAAAGCCAGTTCGAGAAAATGATTCAACAGGCAGCCAATCCTCCAGCATCTAACTAAAACACAGCTCATGTTTGATACCACCAAGGAAGACCTCAAGGACATCCTGCGCAAAGCCGATGACGGGAAGCTCCAGCTACCTGACTTTCAGCGCGATTATGTGTGGGGTGACGACGACGTTCAGAGCCTGATCGCATCCATTGCAAAAGGCTTCCCGGTCGGCGCGCTCCTCACATTGGAAACTGGTGGCGCGGTGAAATTCAAACCGCGCACCCTCGAAGGAGTGGCCAGTATCAATCCGACTCCAGAAGAACTCTTGCTGGATGGCCAGCAGCGCATGACATCACTCTTCCAGGCAATGTATTGCAAGCGACCGATACGGACGAAGAATCAAAAGAAAGAACTGGTTGAGCGTTTTTACTATCTCGACATCAACAAGGCCTGTTCAGATTCGGCCAATATTGAAGACGCCATCGTCGGAGTTCCGGCAACCCGCGTGCTTCGCGAAAACTTCGGTCGCGACGTGAAGTTGGATCTTTCCAGTCCCGACCTTGAGTTCGAAAACGACATGTTTCCCCTGAATCATGTGTTTGACCACACGGACTGGTATTTCAAATGGCGGGGACACTGGAATGAGCGGAAGCCAAATCGTTTGGAGACTGAACAAATGTTCTTCAAGGGAGTCGTTGAGACCATCCAGCGATACAAGATGCCAATCATCCGGCTCGATAAGAAAAACACTCGCGAAGCGATATGCCTTGTCTTCGAGAAGGTCAATGTCGGGGGGAAGAAGCTGGACGCGTTCGAACTGGTGACAGCGATTTACGCTGCTTCCAGTTTCGACCTGCGAGAGGACTGGAGCGGACCCACAGGCAAGCAGGGCCAGGGGCGTAGCGGCAGGATGTATGATAGCAATAATCCTCGCCGGGTCTTGAAGGAAATCGAAAGCACCGACTTCCTTCAGGCCTGCACCTTGTTACACACCCGGCACAAGCGGCTGGATAAAGCGGCATCCGGAGCAAATGACTCTGACCTACCACAGATTAGTTGCAAGCGGGAAGCCCTGCTGAGCCTTCCATTGGCAGGGTATCAAAAATACGCAGATGCAGTTGAGGCTGGATTCGTTGAGGCTGCTGGTTTCTTGAATGAGCTCAAGATCATTCTTCCCAAGGATGTGCCTTACCCACCGCAGATCACAGCACTTGCGGCGACTCTTTCGGTTCTCGGGAACGACGGATTGAGTGCGGCAGCAAGAGACAAGCTGGCCCAATGGTTCTGGTCGGTATCGCTGGGTGAGCAATATGGATCCAGCACGGAATCCAAGCTTGGCCGTGATCTTCCGGAACTGGTCGCGTGGATCACCCAGGGAGGGCCGAAGCCTCGGACAGTAGAAGAAGCAATCTTCCAGCAGGATCGGCTCTACTCGCTCCGATCACGACTGTCCGCAGCTTATAAAGCGCTGCATGCGCTTTTGATGCGCGCCGGTTGTCAGGATTTCATCAGCGGCAAAGGCTTCGAGTTGATGACTTTCTATAATGACAAGGTCGATGTGCATCACATTTTCCCGCAAGCTTGGTGCAAGAAGGCAGGCATCAGCCAGAAGATTTTCGATTCCATCGTCAACAAGACGCCACTATCCAAGAAGTCCAACATCTTGATCAGTGGGGACGCCCCATCGGTATATCTTGCACGAATCGAAACCAAGAACGGTCTCACCCCGGATCGACTGGATTCAATTCTACGCACCCACCTGATTGAACCTGAACATCTCCGTAACGATGACTTCCAAGGCTTCTTTGATGCTCGCCTCAAGGCTCTTTCCCGTCTCATCTCCGGAGCTCTGGGCAAGGCGGTGGTGGAAAACCACGGGAACAACGAAGACGTCCAGGAGGCTGACGATGATGCCGACCTAGAGGACGTCGAGGCTGAGGAGCAACTGGCTACGGCTTGAACGCCCCAATTTCAAAAACTTTATGCCCGCCAAGAAAAAATCCCCCACCTCCAAATCCGTCGAGACCCTCAAACACGACGAGGCCAAGCGGAAAAACATCCCCACCGCCGAGCACCAGTCGGTCGTCTGTGAGGACGAGGCCATTCCACGCACCTTGAGGTATCCGCGCAATACCGACCTCGACCCTCAGCTCGTCTGGCGCGGCAAGGATGAGCAGGACTGGAGCGATCTCGTCGTCCACGCCCCGCCACTCTACATTCAGGAAAAGGTCCATCCCAAGGTGCTCATCGATGATTTGTTAGTCCAAACCAAGGCGGATAAAAAGGCCGATGACAACCAGTTCGATCTCTTCGCCGATTTCAACGGCATCCCCAAGGGCGCAGACAAGACCGATTTCTATCAACACGACCAGAACTGGTCCAACCGCATGATTCTTGGCGACTCCCTCCAGGTCATGGCCAGCCTCGCCGAGCGCGAGGGCCTGCGCGGGAAGGTCCAGTGCATCTATTTCGACCCTCCCTACGGCATCAAGTTCAACTCCAACTTCCAGTGGTCCACCACCAGCCGCGACGTGAAGGACGGCAACGCCACCCACATCACCCGCGAACCCGAACAGGTCAAAGCCTTCCGCGACACTTGGCGAGACGGCATCCATAGCTACCTCACCTATCTGCGAGACCGGCTGACCGTCGCCCGCGATCTCCTCACCGAATCCGGTTCCATCTTCGTGCAGATTAGTGATGAGAATGTCCACCGCGTCACAACCTTGATGGATGAAGTCTTTGGCGACACCAACCGATGCACAATCATCTTGATGAAGAAATCAGGTTGGGCATCATCCACGCGGCTCCCTCAGGTGCACGACTTCATTGTCTGGTATGCAAAGGACATTGAAAAACTGAAGTATCGTCAGCTCTACAGAGCCAAAGCAGAAGAGGATTTTGGTGATATTTCCGGCGCGTGGGTTGAAAATCCAGATGGAACGCAAACCCGGCCATTGACTCCGGATGAACGAATAGACGCGCGAAAGAGACCTGACGGTTGGAGGCTTTTCTTGCATGACAACCTCACCTCCACTGGCCCGAGCGCCAATGCATCTGACCCGTTCGATTTCGAAGGGAAAACCTTTTGGCCCGGTGTCGGCGGTCGTGTGGACAGGCACTGGAAGACAATTACTGCAAAGCTTCCAGTTCTTGTTAAGGCACAACGACTCATGGCTGTGGGGAATTCGCTGCGACAAAGGCGGTATCTCGATGATTTCTCTGTCTCACCGATCGCAGATCATTGGGCTGACACCGCCGTTAGCGGCTTTGCTGATGCAAAAGTTTACGTCGTTCAGACTAACATCAAGGCGTTGGAGCGCTGCCTCCTTATGGCCACCGACCCCGGCGACCTCGTGCTCGACCCGACCTGCGGCTCGGGCACCACCGCCACCGTCGCCGAGCAATGGGGCCGCCGCTGGATCACGATAGACACCTCGCGCGTGGCGCTGGCGCTGGCCCGCGCCCGAATCATGGGCGCACGTTATCCCTTTTACCTGCTAGCCGATTCCCGCGATGGCCAGATGAAGGAATCCGAGGTGACCCGCACCGCGCCGAGTTCGCAGCCGGTGCATGGAAACATACGCCACGGCTTCGTCTATGAGCGCGTGCCGCACATCACGCTCAAGTCCATCGCCAACAACGCGGAGATCGATGTCATCTGGGACGAGTGGCAGGCGAAGTTAGAGCCCTTGCGCGAGAAGCTGAACGTCGAGCTCAGGAAGACCCCTGGCCATCGAAGCCTGGGCGAAAGTGGCTGGCAGGAGTGGGAGATTCCGCGCGAGGCCGCAGATCCATGGCCCGCCAAGGATCAGGAGTTATTTTACAAGCTGAGGTCAGAGCAAGATAGGGAAAACGGAGGAAGTGCAGCGAAAGCCCTGGAATGGCTTCAAGCGATCAACCACAATCTCAAGCGGACCTACACCCTGAAAACACTACCCGAACGCCCCGCCAATCCATGGCCCGACGCGCCCACCAAACTTCACGCCGACTGGTGGCGGGCCCGCATCGCCCGGCAGCAGGAGATCGACAAGTCCATCGCTGCCAAGGCCGAGTTTGAATACCTCTACGACAAACCCTACGACGACAAGAAGAAGGTCCGAGTAGCCGGTCCGTTCACCGTCGAGAGCCTCAGCCCCCACCGCGTGTTAGGAGTGGATGAAGACGATGAGTTGATCGACCCGCTGGTGGTTCGCGATGGTGACGATGACCGTTCCGCCAAGCAGTCCTTCCCGCAGATGGTCCTGGAGAACCTCAAAACCGCCGGTGTGCAGCAAGCGCACAAAGAGGACCGCATCACCTTCACTGCCCTCACCCCCTGGCCCGGCGATCTTGTCTGTGCCGATGCGCATTATCTTGAGGGCGATACGGATAAGCGTGCCGCCATCTTCATCGGCCCCGAGTTCGGCACCGTCCAGCGCGCCGATCTCGTCTCGGCCGCCCGTGAGGCAGGTGATGCCGGGTTTGATGTGCTCATCGCCTGCGCATTTAACTACGAAGCCCACGCCACGGAATTCACCAAATTAGGCCGAATCCCGGTCCTTAAAGCCCGCATGAATGCCGACCTCCACATGGCCGAGGACCTCAAGAACACCGGCAAAGGCAACCTCTTCGTCATCTTCGGCGAGCCCGACATCACCCTCACCACCGAACAAGACGGCAGACTCCGCGTCAAAGTCAACGGCGTGGACGTCTTCAAACCCCAGACCGGAGAAATCGTCAGTTCCGGTGCCGACGGCATCGCCTGCTGGTTCATCGACACCGACTACAACGAGGAAAGCTTCTTCGTCCGCCACGCCTACTTCCTCGGCGCCAACGACCCCTACAGCGCCCTAAAAACCACCCTCAAAGCCGAAATTAACCAGGAAGCCTGGGAAACCCTCCACAGCGACACCTCCCGCCCCTTCGACAAGCCCAAGCAGGGCCGCATCGCCGTGAAAGTTATCAACCACCTGGGCGATGAGGTCATGAAGGTGTTCCGGGTGTAGCCGTGGAAAAGCCGTCCAAAATTAAAAAAATTTTAATTTTGTTGCAGATTTTGTAGAACGAGCACAACTTTTGTTGTCTTCAAAACACAACATGAACCACCCATGAACACTCCACATTCAAACTTCGCCTCGTTTTTCAAGGCACTTCGGAAAGAGCACAGAATCACCCTCCGGGCATTTTGTGAGGTTGCCGTAGCGGATCCTGGAAACATCAGCCGCATGGAGCGCCGGGCCATTCCGCCGCCGCAGGACCGAGAAATTCTCGATCGTTACGCCACCGCGCTTGGCCTAAAGGCTGGCAGTAGCGAATGGTATTTGTTCTTTGATCTCGCCGCAGCAGACCGCGGCCTCATTCCTCAGGATATCATGGAAGATGAAGAACTCGTGAAAGAGCTTCCAGCGTTTTTCAGAACGCTCCGAGGACAAAAGCCGACCGAAGCCGAAATGCGCAAGATCATTGCGAAAATCAGAAAAAGCTAACCTATGTCCCAAGATCCAAGGTCCTTCAAAGCACCATTCATAGAACGGCAGCAGTGCTGGCAAGCAGCAGAGAGTTTCAGACTGCAATACTGGCCTTCTGGTGACGTTCCCGTTGATGTACTGGCAATTGCAGAATTTGATCTGGATCTTGAAATTCGAACAATTACAGGCCTGAAAGAAGAGGCAGACGTGGACGCTCTTCTCCTTGGTGATTGGAAGACTATTGTAGTGGATCAGGAGCAGTATTTAGACGATAGATTCATCAACAGGCTGAGGTTCAGCGTCGCTCATGAGCTAGGGCATTTTGTTTTGCACCAAGTGACATTTCTGGCGATTCCGCGGGATACTCCAGACACATGGATCAACTTCATGCAAGAAATGCCTGATAGTGAATATGGCTTTCTGGAGTATCACGCCAATGAATTCGCAGGTCGGCTATTGGTGCCTATTGGGAATCTGAGGGTCGAGTTCGAAAAAGCGATTGTCCAAGTTGAGAAAATTGGCATAGCTCGCCACAAACTGAACGATGACCACCTATCGTACCTTTGTATTCCACTCTCAAAGCATTTTGCAGTTTCTGAAGATGTGATTGAGCGACGGCTGACTCGCGAGGGGCTGTGGCCCTTATCACGATGAATTTCCTCATCTCCGACACCTTCACTGACAGTCTGTCTCGCCTGACCGGGGACGAGCAGAAAGCCGCGAAAACAACGGCTTTCGATCTGCAAGCGAATGTGGTCATTATCGCACAGATTTACGTCCTTCCGGATGCGGCCAAGGAGCTGGAAACGTCCATTCCCAAGCGTAACAAGAAGAAGTGAATCGAGAACCCACTGCGCCCAAGATGACTACCTCCCAAATTTCCCTCAAACTTCCAAACGCTCCGATCATCGAAGCGGTATTGGACATTGATTGCGATCTTCCACCTGCCCTTGATCTATCGGATCTTCGAGCTGCGGCTGCCGATGCATTTCGGGAACGCTATCCCAAATTCCGCCGACATTTCGTCCAGCAGCATGTCCTGACGAAGGAGGCTGATGGGGAACCCGAACTGCTGGTCACCGAGGGCCTTGGGGCCTTGCAGTTTCTGGCGGCGGATGAGAAGCAGCTTGTGCAGTTCCGGCCGAATGGGTATTCCTTCAATCGCCTGGCACCCTACAGCAGCCTGGACGATTACCTGCAGGAGATCGAAGCATCCTGGCGCACGTTCCTGAAACTGGCGAAACCGGTTCTGATTCGAAAAGTCGGCATCCGCATGATCAACCGGATTCTGTTGCCGATGCCGGATGGAAAGCTGGATTTTGGCGAATTCCTACAAGTGCCTCCGCGCCTGCCCTCGATTGGGGAAAAGCTGGTTTTCCTCGGTTTCCTCGACCAGCATCTGGCCATCGATGCCGAAACCGAGAATCGGGTGACCATCGTCAAAACCACCCAGCCTCCGGAAGACGGCAAACTGCCGCTGATTCTCGACATTGACGCTTTTCAGCTCTGCCAAGCCGTCCCGGAGGATTGGAATGGCTTGCTCGCTAGAATAAATTCGTTAAGAACCTTGAAAAACCAGATTTTCCAGCACACATTGACCCCGCAATGCCTGAACCTGTTCTCACAATCGGATTGTTGATGGCCGGATACGCCGCTGCTTCGGCGCTGTCGCGGCCGAATTCCGCCGTTTCTCGGGAGGCTGCCGTCGTCAGGCGCAACGCTTCCAGCGTTGTTGAACGGGCGGAGGAATCGCTCGCGTTGTTCGGTCCCAAGAGCCTGGCGCTCTCCGAGCTGTCCATCTTGGCTAGCGAATGCCGCGGGCAAGATTGGGACGGCTATGGCGCAGAGGCTCTGGACCCCGGCGCCCTAAGGCTGGCGCGAGACATCATCCGCTCATTGCCGGACGATGTGCCGATGCCCTCATTTTCCATCGAGCCCGACGGCTGTGTGTCAATGGACTGGATGCCGTCGCGCGTCCGGACATTCACGCTGAGCGCTGGAAAAACGGATCGCCTGCCCTACGCATGGATCGAAGGCACGGACCGCGGTCACGCAGTGGCAAAGTTCGTGGACGGCCAGCTTCCGCCACGGATTCTCCAGGAAATCAAACGCATTTGCGCCAATGACACTTCCCTCCGGGCTGCCTGAGCACGTCGGGGATGAGGAGGACATTGCCAGGTTTCTGACTTCCTCGGGTCATTTCAGCGCAACCGCCGTCAAACCGGCCGCGTTCCTGCCCAATCCGCACAATGGAGAGACATCCGTATTCCGTCACGGAGCCCAGCCACTTGAGAGTTTACAAGCCATCGGCAAACGGGAGATGGGGGCACGTAGCCTGCACGGTGCTGCCATCGTCAAGGCGAGTGTCGTCCGGGAGGTTGACCTTGAACTGCGGGCAGGAGAACCTCCCCCGCTCCATGCCGACATTATCGGCTGGCCGTGGCAGCAGCATGACCCGGACCTCGGCAAGGCTGAGCGAAAGGAGAAGGCGGCGCTGATCGCGCAAAGGGCTGGTGAGCCGCTTCGGTTCTGAAGTGTATAGGACGCAGTTGCGTGCCTAACAACAATCAAGGGGACGCCTATCCCGTGATCCAACACGGTTTTTTACTCCCACACTTCGCGTCACCCCTGACCCGAAGAACACCCTGTTTCGGGGTGTTCCACCCCGTCTCATTGTCTAACTTTTCGTCCTGTAACTCATTCATTTGGAACACAATGCGACACTACGAGTGTTCACCTGAACGAATTATGAGTCCCCTGCTCTAACCGCTGATCGTCGCAGAATTGACCCCGCCATGATCTCCAAATCCACGCCCGACCCTCCGACCTCGTGCGGAGAGGTTGCAACGCTGAACTCGACAAGCGGGGCGCGTTTCGTTAAAACCGTTCACGCTCATGAGCTCGCTCGATAGAAACCCCAACCGTAGATCTGGCTGCAAATGCGGTTTGGATCACCTTTTTGAGGGTGATTTCGGTTAGCCCCAACCCAATCATTCGTGATGAACCTATCAATTTCATTAGTCATCCTGGCAATCCTCCTTGCGGTCGCGTGGGTCATCCTTCGTATTGCCCTTGCAGTGACCGGTGCCGTCCTTCATCTCCTGTGGATCGGGGCCGTCGTGCTGGCATTGTTCTGGGTGATAAACCTGTTGGTAGGGAAGGACTGAGCCGTGGCATTTGGGGCAAATGCGCAATAACCACAATTCAGGCATTGGGCTTGTTGTTAGATTCCAATAGGCACTTTTTGGTAACATGCGAACTGCGAACCGAAGAGAAGAGCACCAAGAGAGAAAGATGGACCACTCAGGCGGTTATTTTCGCCTCTTATGTTCGATGTTGGGCGATCGATGTTGGAAGTTCGGCGTTCGTGTTCATTCATTCGCGGCGGCGGTCACAGACACGCCGCTACAAGACGCCTCAGGGATCAAGAATCTCCGAATTTGCCATGAGTTCCATCGTCCTGCGTCTTTGCGCGAGGTAATCTTTAGACCACAGTGCCTCGAACAGCAATTGCCTCACGGCTAATCCATTCATTCCGCTTCCTCAGAGGTCGAGGATTTTGGGGACGGAGGGAGCCCTCAAACGGTGGGACTCCGGGACGCCGGAACCCAGCAGCGGACGGCAGTAGCTGTGAAAGGCAGCAGTCACCCCGTTGCCCTCGGCATTGATGAATGAATCTGGCATGTGGCGGGTCTTGCCAGCGACATTTTCCAAGGGAACCAGGGCGTAGTCCACGCTATAATCGAGCACCGGTCGGCGGATGACCACCGAGCCATCGACGTTGTCCCACATGGCGAATTGGACGGCTTTTTCGCCGACCTCGCGGGCTTCGTGGGCATCGCGGTCGGAGCGGCAACCGATGAAACAGCGCTGGAGGTAGCCGAAGGTATCAGCGCGGACGCGCTTGAGTTTGAGTTCGCGGCGCAGTGTGTCGCTGAGCAGGTCGCCAAGGGCACCGGTGCCGGACAGTTGGACGTTGCCGTGGTCGTCGCGCTCCGACGTTTGCATCAAGCGGGTGATCATGGCTTGGCCACTGGCATCGGCGATGCCTTCGGAGACTGCGATGGTGCAGAGGCCGTGAGTGGAAACCGTGCGCTCGACATCGGTTAGGAAGCGGGAGAGGTCAAACGCGCGCTCCGGCATGTAGATGAGATGCGGGCCGTCGTCGGGATGCTTTTGAGCGAGCGACGAGGAGGCTGTTAGAAAGCCGGCGTGGCGGCCCATGATGACGCCGATATAGACGCCGCCGAGGGCGCGGTTATCGAGGTTGACGCCCATAAACGCCTGAGCGACGTAGCGTGCGGCGGATGGGAAACCCGGGCAGTGGTCATTTTCGGCCAGATCATTATCGATGGTTTTGGGGATATGAATGGCCCGCAATTCATAGCTCGCAGCCCGGGCCTGCTCGTTGATGATGCGGACGGTGTCTGAGGAATCATTGCCGCCAATGTAGAAGAAATAGCGGATATCGTGAGCCTGCATCACCTTGAACATGCGGGCGCAGTAGTCTTCGTCGGGCTTGTCGCGAGTGGAAAGCAGGGCCGAGGAGGGAGTGTCGGCCACCCGTTCGAGGTTGTGGCTGGTCTCACGGCTCAGATCGACGAAGCGCTCCTTGACGATGCCGCGCACGCCGTGCAAAGCGCCGTAGATGGCAGTGACTTGAGCAAATTTTCGGGCTTCGAGGACGACCCCAACCAAACTTTGATTGATGACCGGAGTTGGGCCACCGCCTTGGGCGACAAGAACTTTTCCTTTGAGAGGCTTCATGGGGACGCGGAGCATGCCGTGGCCGCGCAAGGATGCAATCACGGATTGAGAGAAAGTAAATATGGGCACCCGGTGGCATCGCTCATTGAGCCTGATGGAACGGAAGGATTTAACGCGGCGATCAATGGGTGGGAATCGGGGCCTCAGCATGGCCCGGCAATAGGTCTCTCCTGGGCCGATAATAGATTCCAGTTAGGGTACTGTAACTGCCTCTGAAAGCTTGGGATTGGTTTCGTGAGACCGGAAGAGGAACGGTGATGTGCCCATCGGACATGGCGAGGACGGCAAGCCGTCAAGCGATTTCTCGCGTCACCTGGCCGCTGGGTGCCTATCCATCGAAAAGAAAATTCTGAATTTTTTCGGTTGCAAGCTTGGCTGTGGGTTGCATCTTTGCGGCCTCGACCGGCGACGTTCGGGGCGCTTTTCGTCTTTGTCTCTACCCATTCCGCAATTTTCATCCCATTTCCCAGAGCCCTCCCATGGCAAACACCTTCCCTCGCTGGTCGAACCTGCTGCCCCTCAAAATCGCCTTCTGCGTGCTTGCGGTGGCCGCGGGAGTGACTGTCGCGTTCACGTATTACGCGACGCCGAAAGCCCAGGTGGTCGGCTATCAGCCGTCCCAACCGATCCCGTTTTCGCACAAGATTCACGTGGATCAGGTGGGCATGGACTGTCGTTACTGCCACTCGTTTGTGGATGTGTCCGGGCATTCCAATTTGCCGACGGGCAACACCTGCTGGAATTGTCATCAGCACGTGCAACGCGAGAGTCCGAAGCTTGCGCCGCTGCGCAAGTCGATGGATCCGGCATTTGCCGGTTACGATGGCAAGCCGATCGAGTGGGTGCGCATCCACAAGTCGCCGGATTTTGTAAAATTCAATCATTCGGCGCATGTGAACCGGGGGATTTCCTGTGTGAGTTGCCATGGTCGGATTGACCAGATGGAAGTGGTATTTCAGGATCAGAACCAATCGATGGGATGGTGTTTGGATTGCCACCGTGCGCCGGAAACCCAGTTGCGGCCGCTGGAGCAGGTGTACAACATGAAGTACGACGCGGCCCAATACCTCAAGGACCACCCGCAGGCTGGTGCGAAGACCCCTGCTGAGTTTGGGCTCAAGCTCAAGGAGCAATTCCGGGTGTCCCCAAAAACCACCTGCGCCACCTGTCACCATTGATCCGCCCTGAGAATTTTCCGATGTTCAATCCCATTTTCCGCAGTCCAACATGAGTAAGCGCACCTGGAATCACCCCGCAGTTTCCGCCGATGAATCCACCGTTGCATGGCGCAGCGCCGGGCAGCTAGAAGACAGCGCCGAATTCCGCCATTGGCTGGAGCGCGAATTTCCGCAAGGAGCCGCTGAAATGGCTGATGCGGGCGACGCCGATGTCTCGCGCCGCTCGTTCCTCAAATTGATGGGCGCATCCACCGCGCTGGCCGGCCTGGGAATGGCCGCCTGCCGCCGCCCGGAAAGCTACATTGTCCCGTTCACCAAGGCTCCGGAATGGGTGATTCCCGGCAAGGCGACCTACTACGCATCCAGTATGCCACGCGCCAACGGTGCCACGCCGCTGGTGGTCACGTCCTTCGAAGGCCGCCCGACAAAGGTGGCACCTAACCACCTCCACCCGGATGCAGACGGGACGGACGCCTTTGCCCAGGCGTCGGTGCTGGACCTGTACTCGCCGTCACGCTCACGCAAATTTCTCAGGGTCGGCAAGGCGACCACACGCGGCGAATTTGAACCGGTCATCGCCGCCCTCGCAGTGGATAAGTCGGCAAAGATCGGCTTCTTATTTGGGGCTGACGACAGCCCGACGCGCAACCGTTTGCGCAAGGAATTGGCGGCCAAATTTGGATCGGCGAAATTTTATCAATACGAGGCGCTCACTGGGGAGTCTGCCGTGGCGCTGGGCGACGGGGTGCAATGGGTGGCTGACTTTGCCAAGGCCGACCGGATTTTATCGCTCGACTGTGATTTTGCAGGCACCGATCCGCAGGGGCCGGTGAAGGGGTTTTTCGATCGCCGCAAACCGGAAGGTGGAGGATATGCGAAAGCGGCGGAGGTGGCTAAAATGAACCGTTTGTATGCGGTGGAGGCAGCCTACACGCTTACCGGTGGGATGGCCGATCACCGCCTGCGGGTGGCACCGAGCCAGGTCCTAACGGTGGCGGCGGAGATTGCCCGAGGTATCATCAGCAACACGGCACTGGTGAGTGAAATTCCGGCCCTCACTGACAAGAAGCAAATCGCCTGGGTGCAGGGTGTCATCAAGGATCTCAAGGACAACCCCGGCAAGTCGCTGGTGCTCGCCGGCTCGCGCCAACCCGCCGCCCTCCACCACTTGGCTTTGGCCATCAATCTGGTGCTGGGCAACATCGCTGCCAACAAGCCACTCACGGCCGTCCAAACGGAAACCGCAGGCCTCGGCAATCTGGCCAGCCTCAAGACGGATATCGATGCAGGGACCATCGAAACCCTGGTGCTGCTCACCCCGTCCAATCCGATTTACGACGCTTTGCCAGACCTGAAATTCGGGGAAAGTTTTGCGAAACTCAAAACCAGCATTCATCTCGGACAACGCTGCGATGCCACGGCCCATGCCTCCACTTGGCACGTTCCCGCCGCCCATTACCTCGAATCATGGGCAGATGCCCGCACATGCCGCGGCACCTACACCGCGGTGCAGCCGATGATCCTCCCTCTCTATCCGGATTGCGTGTCCGAACTCGAGATCTTGCTGGCACTGCTCAGCGACGACGGCAAGTTGCTCAATGGCGAAGGCCCGAAAGGCGAGGCCTCGCCAGCATACGGCGCAGTGCGTGCCACCTTCAGCGCGTTGGCCGGGGCAGGCGATGAGCCATGGAAGAAATTCTTGCGCGATGGGTTTGCTGATGGCCATGCCTATACGCCGGTGATGCCAAAAACCGCCACCTCCGCAGCCTCGGACATTGCAAAGGCAAAGGCCCCGGTGCCCACTCCACAGGCATTGGAAATCGTTTTTTCCACGGATTCCTCTGTGTTTGACGGACGATGGATTGATAACGGCTGGCTTCAGGAAGCACCCGATCCCATCTCCAAACTCACCTGGGATAACGCCGCTCTCATCGCCCCGCTCACCGCGAAAAACCTCGGCATCTACGACCTGATCATCAGCCCCGAACCGGTCACCCGTGTGCTCGGCATCGAGAGCACTTATGGCAAGTCCTATCCAGATGGCGAAGGTGGCAACCGCCGCTCACCGATGATCCGCGTCGTCGTCAATGGCACCACCTTGGATATTCCCGTCCTCATTTCCTTCGGCCAAGCCGAAAATACGTTGGTCATCCCGCTCGGCTATGGCCAGGGCTGCGACGACGACGACGAACTCAAACGCTCCACCGCCAATGCCGCCCACGTCGGCCGCGTCGGCGTCAATCGCGGGTTCAACGCCTATCCGCTGCGCAACGCCGGCAGCCCATATTTCGCCACCGGAGCCACTGCCAAGAAAACCGCAGCGGTCTATTCAATCGCCGTCACCCAGGAACACAGCGCGATGTACGGCCGCGCCTTGGCCCGCGAAGTGTCCACCATCGACGACGCCAAACTCGGCTCGTTTGAACACCAACTCGCCAACGTTAAAAAACAGGGCAACGACGCCCACGCCCCGCCCAATCTTCCGCTCTATCAACAAAAGGGTTCCGCCACCTGGCATCCCGACAAGGATGGCAAGGCCCCTGATTTCCTCAGCGACACGCTCCACCAGTGGGGAATGGCCATCGACTTGTCCGCCTGCATGGGCTGCAACGCCTGCCTCGTCGCCTGCCAAGCCGAGAACAACATCCCCATCGTCGGCAAGGAACAAGTCGCTAAAGGCCGCGAAATGCACTGGATCCGCATGGACCGGTATTTCGCCACCCAGAAGGACAATGACTTCGACGCCGACAATCCCGCACTCGTCCCGCAGCCCGTCGCCTGCCTCCAATGCGAGCTGGCCCCCTGCGAAACCGTCTGCCCCGTCAATGCCACAGTCCACACCGAAGACGGCCTCAATGCGATGGCCTACAATCGCTGCATCGGCACCCGCTATTGCGCTAACAATTGCCCTTACAAGGTGCGCCGCTTCAATTTCTTTGATTACAACAAGCGCAACCCCCTCATCGCCCACAACCTCTACAAGGGACCGCTGGGTGAAAAACAAGTGGGAGAGGCACCCCATCTCCAGCGCAATCCCAACGTCACGGTGCGGATGCGCGGTGTGATGGAAAAATGCACCTACTGTGTGCAGCGCCTCAAGGATGCGGTCATCCGCCAGAAACGCGCCCCGAAACAGGAGGCCCTCGCCGCCGGCAAACCGTCCACCGAAATGACCGTCACTGCCGAAACCCTCCGCATCCCAGTGGACTCGGTTAGGACCGCCTGTCAGGACGCCTGCCCCGCCACCGCCATCACCTTCGGCAATTTGTTGGATGAGGAAAAATCCGCCCTCGGCCGTGCCAAGCGCCTGGAGCGCTCGTACGATTTGCTCAACTACATCGGAACCCGGCCGCGCACCAGTTATTTGGCGCGAGTCAAAAACCCGAATCCGGACATGCCCGACGCACGGTTCATTGGCAAGGCCACCATCCACATGGCCTGATTTTCCCCTACGCACTCCCCCACTCCAGCAATTTAACGACTCATGGCATCCCCCATCCAGCACGCCTCGGAGGCCTCCCACTCGAGACCGATCCTTCCGGTGCTTGAGCGCGAGAAGCTCATTCTCAGCGGGCGCTCATACCATTGGATCACCGCGCGCATTTGCGGCGTCTTGGAAAACCAGCAACCGCTCCTGTGGTGGTTGCTTTTCATCCCATCCGCCCTGATCGCCGCCATCGGAGTGGGCGGTGGATTGTTCTATCTGGTGTCCACCGGCGTCGGCGTCTGGGGCAACACCAACCGCGTCATGTGGGGCTGGCCCATCGTCAACTTCGTGTTCTGGATCGGTATCGGCCATGCCGGCACCCTGATCTCCGCCATTCTTTTCCTAACAAGACAGAACTGGCGCACCTCGATCAACCGCGCCGCCGAGGCCATGACCATCTTCGCGGTGATGTGCGCGGGTATCTTCCCGGCCTTCCACGTCGGACGGGTGTGGATGGCTTGGTTCCTCGCGCCGGTTCCCAATGCCAATGCCATCTGGCAAAACTTCAAGTCGCCGCTCTTGTGGGACGTGTTTGCGGTGTCCACCTATTTCACCGTCTCACTTATCTTCTGGTTCCTCGGCATGGTGCCCGACCTCGCCACCATCCGCGATCGCTGCCAGCCCGGCATCCGCAAAATCATCTATGGCATCCTGTCCCTCGGCTGGCGCGGAGGCAACCGCCAATGGAGCCACTATGAAATGGCATATCTGCTGTTAGCCGCGCTTTCCACCCCGCTCGTGCTCTCGGTCCACTCGGTGGTGTCCTTCGACTTTGCCACCTCGGTGGTGCCCGGTTGGCATACCACCATCTTTCCGCCTTACTTCGTCGCCGGTGCCATTTTCGGCGGCTTCGCAATGGTGCTCACAATCATGGTCCCGGCCCGGTTTATCTACGGCCTGCAGGACTTGATCACCATGAAGCACATCGACAACATGGCCAAGATCATCCTCCTGACGGGCACGATCGTTGGTTATGCCTATCTGATGGAGCTGTTTGTGGCGTTCTACTCGGGTGCAATTTACGAAATGGATGCATTCAAGTTCCGCATCGCAGGGCCGTACTGGTGGGCCTACGCGGCAATGATGACCTGCAATGTGATCGCCCCCCAGGTCTTCTGGTCGCGCGCCTGCCGCGAAAACCTATGGGTCGTGATGATCGTCGCCATGTTCGTCAACGTCGGCATGTGGTTCGAACGCTTCGTCATCATCGTCACCACCCTGGCCCGCTCGTGGCTGCCGGGCGATTGGAAAACCTATGCACCCTCAGCGGCCGACCAGATATTGTTCATCGGCACAATCGGATTTTTCCTCTCATTGTTCCTGTTATTCCTGCGCTTCCTGCCTTGCATCAACATTGCCGAGGTGAAGTGGGCCAAACGTGAGTCGGATCCGCATTACGAGGATCACGTCGAACATCCCGATCCGGGCGTGATCAAGGAACCCGCCTATCAGCATGAACTGGCGCAACTTTCCGCCCAGAAACCGGCCATCGGCAATCTCGAACCTCAACTCTCCATCCCCCAGTGAGCAGCACCCGCCAACGAGTTTACGGATATCTCGCCGAGTTCAAGAGCGCCTCGGCCCTCTACAAAGCCGCGGAAAAAGTCCGCGACGCCGGCTTCAAACAATGGGATTGTTATTCTCCCTATCCAATCCACGGCCTCGACGGGGCCATGGGCATCAAGCGCTCCGTGCTGCCGTGGTTCGTCTTTTGCGGCGGCATCACCGGCACTGCCACCGCCTTCACCCTGGCCTACTCGACCCAAGTGGTGATCTTCCCAACCGTGGTGCAGGGCAAACCCGCCAATATCTTCACCATCCCGGCGTTTTTCCCTATCATGTTCGAACTGACGATCCTGTTCTCGGGCTTCACGGTGCTCTTCGGACTGCTCTCACTCATCCGCCTGCCACGACTCAATCACCCACTCTTCGCCAGTCACCAATTCCACCGCGCCACCGATGACGGGTTCTTCATCGCCATCGAGGCCCGCGATGGCAACTTCAGCACCGCCGGCACCCGCGACCTCCTCGAGGAAATCGGCGGGTCTAACATTGAACTCGTCGCCGAGGAAGATTGACGGCAATATCTGCAATCCTAAATTCTAAATTCCAAACAAATTTCCATGCGATATTTCTTCTTGGTCTATGCAATCATCGCGGTGCTGGTGGTGGGCATCTTTGGCTTCCACGGCCAAAAGTTTGCCAAACCCCCAATCCGGATATTTCCGGATATGCGTGAGCAGGACGTGCTGCGTGCTCAGAAACCTGAGGCGTTTTTTGCCAACGGTCAGGGCGGGCGTCTGCCGCTGGCGCAAACCCAGCCACGTGGGTTCAATGAGGATGGCCTGCGCGAACTAGGCGGCATCCCCGAGTATGAGTTTAGCGGTGCCACCGGCTACTACTACAGCGGGCAGATCGGTGATTACTTCGGCAACGGCATGCCCGAAGAACTCAAACTCACCCCCGAAAATGCCACCGCTCTCATCCAGCGCGGTCAGGAAGTATTCTCTATCAATTGCGCCCTCTGCCACGGACCTTCCGGCGACGGCCAGGGCATCACCACCACCTATGGCGTGCCGGTGGCCATCACACCTATCGCCAATGGCCGCCTCAATCTCCACACCCAAGACTCCAATCCGCCTACCGGGCGTATCTTCTATCCAGACGGCCGGGCGTTTGACACCATCACCAAGGGCAAGGGCAACATGGGTCCCTACGGGCCTAACATCTCTGTCCGCGACCGCTGGGCCGTCATCGCCTATCTCCACACCCTGCAAGCCGCCAAGGCCAGCCAGCCCGCCCCGCAATAACCAATTTTTCGAACCCGCTAGCAATGGCCCACCACCACCACGTCACCTCCGCCGACATCGCCATTCATGGTGATCACCTCGATGCCTCTAAGGTCTCGAAGGTCAAGTCGATCGCCCTCGGCATCGCCTTGATCGGCACAGTTGCCAGCCTATACCTGTTATTTTTCGCGCCGGTGAAGATACGTGCGCCCTTTGCCTATTCTTGGCTGTTTGCGTTCTACTTCTTCCTAACACTCTCCATCGGCGGTTGTTTCTGGACACTGTTGCACAACGTTTCCAACTCCGGTTGGGGAACCTCGGTGCGCCGCACCTTCGAGAACCTCGGCTCAACCTATCCCTGGATGTTCCTCTTCGGTCTGCCTCTGCTCTGCCCGCAGGTCCAACAATACCTCTACGAGTGGATGAACATCCATCGCGCTGTCCCTCCCACGATGATGATTAAGGACTACCTCAACCAAGAGGCCAGCCTGCTCTATCACAAATATTGGTTCATGAACATCCCGTTCTGGTATGGCCGCGTCCTCTTCTGGGGCATCGGCCTCAGCGTGGTCATCTACGGCCTCCGCAAGCTTTCCACCGACCAGGATACCGACCCTAACCACGGCACCGCCCGCTTGTTCAAAGCGCGCTTCCACTCGACCTACACGCTTATCATTTTCGCGCTAACCATCACCTTCACCGGTTTTGATTTCATGATGGGCCTCGATTACAAGTGGTTCTCGACGATGTGGGGTGTCTATCTTTTCGCCGGGTCCGCTCTCAACTCAATGGCTGTCATCGTGCTGGTATGCACATGG
The DNA here is from genome assembly GCA_903827375.1 of Akkermansiaceae bacterium. Taxonomy (GTDB): domain Bacteria; phylum Verrucomicrobiota; class Verrucomicrobiia; order Verrucomicrobiales; family Akkermansiaceae; genus Luteolibacter. The sequence continues at coordinate 13,721 of CAIKHZ010000128.1, read as the reverse complement.
CTCAAGAGCCAGGGCCACCTCAAGCATGTTACCGGGCCGGAGCACTTCCATCTGATGGGCAAGCTGATGCTGGCATTCACGGTTTTCTGGGCCTATGTCACGTTTTCGCAGTTTTTCCTGATTTGGTATTCGAATCAGACCGAGGAGACTGCCTACTTCCTCATCCGCAACACGGGTGACTGGAATATTGCGATGATCGCGTTGGTGTTTGGTCACTTTGTCGTGCCCTTCGTGGTGCTGCTTCAGGCGTGGTTAAAGAAAAATCCCAAGGCGCTTTCGATCGTCGCTGTTTACACCCTTTGCATGCATGCCCTCGATCACTATCTCATCACCATTCCTGAGCGCGGTATCTCGCTAGGTGGCGAGCATATGTCCAAAGGCCCCGCCTTCGAGGGCCTCGGCCCGATCCAAGTGAGCATCCCAGGTGCCTTCTGGGGCGATATCTTTGCCTTCATCACCATCGGCGCGGCTTTCCTGTTCTTCCTGCTGCGCGCCCTCGGCCAACACTCGCTCTATCCAAACCGCGACCCCCGAATCCTCGAGTCCGCCAATGTCTCGAACTGATATTAGATAGTAGATAACCGTTCGTCGTAATTTCAGCATTTCAGCTTTCAACTTTCAGCATTCCCTCCCATGGACCCCACCCGCGATAATCCGCTGCTCCGCTTCAACACATTTTGGTGGGCATTGTGGACATTTTTGATGTTTGCCGTGCTGCTCGCCGCTGTCATCCTTTTCAACCGCAAGCCGCCTAGCAACCTCGAGGATGCCGCCGCAGTGGCGCGTTACGCCACCAGAGACAAATGGGTGGCAGCCCAGTCGGCTGCCTTGCCCGCAGAGCAAATCGCCGCAGCCATCGCCAAGGTCGCCCCCACCCTGCCGGCCGCCAAACCCACCGCCGTTGAGCGGCCCGACCAGGTGGTACCCGGATCGCCTACGGCTCTCAAACTCGCCGCCGAGCCGGCTGCCACTCCTGCTCCCGCTGCCGCGCCCGCTGAAACCGTGCCCCCAGTCAAGCCCTGACGCCGCTAATTCATTTCTAACAAAACAATGTCATCTGCCTCTTCCGCCACTGCCTTATCGGACGCCACGCTGCGAGCCGGGATTGACCGCTCGCTGCGTCATCCGGTGATGTTTTTTCTAACCAGTGGGGCTGCTTGGCTGGCGGTGTCGATTCTGCTGGCCATCATTGCCTCGATCAAGGTGCACTGTCCGCAGTTCATGGATGACTGTGAATATGCGAGTTACGGCCGGGTGTTTCCGGCACATATCAACACGCTTATCTACGGCTGGGGGTTTCAGGCGGGCTTCGGGGTGCTCATTTGGCTGATGGCGCGGATGTCGCATCAGGAATGCCGGGCGGCGGGGACCATTCTCACTGCCGGGCACGTGTGGAATCTGGTTGTGCTGTTAGGCACCATTGGCATTCTCGATGGCCGGGGAACAGGCATGCCATGGATGGAATTTCCGGCCTTTGTGTGGCCAGGTTTATTGCTTTGTTATTGCGCGATCGTGGTGTGGTCATTCATTCAGTTCCGGGTGCGGGATGGTGAGCGCTCGTATGTGGCGCAGTGGTATTTGCTGGGGGCAATGATCTGGTTTCCATGGGTCTTCATCACCGCCAACGGACTGTTATTTTGCGCCAGCACGCATCCGCTGATGGCCGCCGCCATCAACGCTTGGTTCAAATCGGCCCTGATCTTCTTGTTCTTCATTCCAATCGCCATCGGCACCGCTTATTATCTGGCTCCCAAACTAACCGGTCGGCCGATTCCCAGCACATCGCTCGCCAAGTTGGGATTTTGGTCACTGGCAGTGGTGGCACCTTGGGCCGGCATGCAAAAACTCGCAGGAGTGCCGCTGACCGGGGTGTTCCTGCCTTATCTGGGAGCTGCGGCCACCGTGCTGTTGGCTGTGCCTTTGGCCATCGCGGTCGCCAACATCCTGCGTACGATTTATTCCTCAGAGGAAAAGCTCCCCAAGAGTCCCGCGCTCCATTTCACGCTGGCCGGTCTGATGGGACTATTGTTGCTGGCGGTGGCTGCCATCGCCCTGAATCTGCCGGGATCCTCGCTCAAGCTTACCCAGTTCTCCATCTCCGGCTATGGTTTTGAGATTCTCGCGCTCTACGGCTGTTTCAGTTTCATGATGTTTGGTGCCGTGTACTTCATCGTGCCACGCATCACCTGCCGCGAGTGGGTATCCAGCCGCTTGATCAATATGCACTTCTTCTTCTCGGCCTACGGCATCGTCGCAATCGCCTTCGGTGCCTTGTTTGGCGGTTTTATCCAAGGCAGCGCTCAGGAAGCCTGGCTCCAACCATGGGAAACCGTCACCGATGTCGTCCGCCCCTACGCCGCAGTTTCCACCTTCGCTTGGTGCGTCATCTTGTTCTCTAACGTTTTCTTCTTCCTTCATCTCGCCATGATGTGGTTAGGCCGTGGCCGTCCCTGCGGTGCCCCGACCCTGTTGGATTCGGCCGCCGAGCACGCCGCCCCCGCCAGCCACTGAGAGCCACCCCCTATCTTTTCTATATCCACCCTCCGCGATTTCCCATGTCCCTCCGCCCATTCATCCTCGGCCTCGCCGCCAGCTTTGGTCTCGCCTGGTTGCTTGTCGTCATTGTTCCCTTCATCATGATGCGCAATCTCGAGCCCATCACGCTCACCAAGGAGACCGATGGAGCGGCCGGCATTTTCTATCCGAAGCGCAGTGGCCGTATTATCAACGGGGCCAAGGTCTATGCTGAGAACGGCTGCTACCTGTGCCACACCCAAGTGGCGCGTCCGACTTATGCTGGCAACGACATGTATCGCGCGGATTTGGCCGGTCTGGCCAAGGATCCGGAGCGTGGGGACACCCGCCGCGAGACCAATGCCTACGACTTCGAGGGCGAGACATTCGCGCAGATTGGCCTCACCCGCATGGGGCCAGACTTGGCTAACGTGGCGAGGCGCTTCGAGGCGGCGGTGGCAGCCAAAGGTGGCGGTGGAGATCCTGCCGCGATGTTTTACGCCCACCTCTACGACCCACGGCGCAACCCTGAGACTCGCAAATCCACTTGCCCATCCTATCGGTTTCTTTTCACCCGGCGCGAGATCAAGGGCCAACCGTCCAATGAGGCGCTGCCGTTCGGAGGGGACGCCACCACCGAGTTGCTGCCGAGCCCGGACGCCAAGGCATTGGTCTCCTATCTGCTAGCCATGAAAAAAGACCAACCCGTTCCCGCCGCGCTGAATTTCGCTCCGCCCGAACCTAAGGCCGCCGCCCGTTGAGTGTTGTTTTCCCCAGTTCCATTCCCCTTGCATCATGTCCGCGCCCTCTCAATCAACCGATCCTAACGAACCCGCCGCAGTGCCCGCCGCCGCTCCCGAGCATGCAGCTGCGGCACGTGAAAAACGGATTCCGGATAACGGTACTGAGCCGATTTCGTTGTGGCCCACGACCATCATCTGCGGCGCAGTGTTGATTCTAGCAGGTTTTATTCTCGACTATGGTGGCGATCACTTGTCTTACGCCTCGGTGTTTCGTGATGGTTACGTGCGCAGCACTCCGCCCGGCAGTGTGGCCACCCCCTTGCCGCCCAAGCCCGCACTGGAGGCCTACATGGCCCGCGGCAAGAAGGTGTTTGAGGCCAAGTGCATCATCTGCCACGGCCCGGAGGCCAAAGGCAATGGCACCAACTTCCCATCGCTGGTCGGCAGCGCTTGGGCCAATGGCGAGACCGAGCGCTTCTCCATGATCATCCTCAACGGCCTGCAAGGAATAACGAGCAACGGGAAAGTTTATGGGATGATGACGCCACAGGTGCCCATGACACCGGAGGAACTCGCTGGCATCATGACCTACGTTCGCAACCATTTCGGCAATACCAAAGGTGACGTGATCACGACCGAGATGGCCAAAGCCGCTATGAAAATCTCGGCCACCCGAAAAAATGCCGGCCAATTCGTCACCATCGAGGAACTCACTGCCGACCACGTCAAAGCCCTGCCCGGCAAACTTGTCACTGCCACCACCATGGTCGATCCCCTCACGCTAGAACCCGTCCCAGGGGCCGCAACACCAGCCCCCGCCACACCGGTTCCCGCCACACCGGCCCCCGCAACACCGGCCCCCGCAACACCGGCCCCCGCAACACCGGCCCCCGCAACACCGGCACCCGCAACACCGGCACCAAGCGCGCCCTAAGCCTCTTAACTCTACTCTGTTATTTGGGTAAGATCTCATCTGGCCAGAGTGGTGGGCGGGTGGCTCGGGTTTTGATTCTTCGTCGGACCTGGTCTTTCAGGCGTTTTTCTATTCGTTGCTCCAACATGTGGCGGAGGTCTTTCTCATCCGGCGGACCTTGGCCGCGCCGGGGCAGCAGACGCTCCAAAATGAAGGTGATGTCGCCACTGGTGATGTTGATGGGGCCTTCCGGGGTGGCGGGTGCCGGAGTGTGCATGCGCTCCTGGGTCAGGAAGAGCAATGCCAGCATCACCAGCGCCATGTGGTGGTGCCAGGCCAGCCAGCCGCGGGTCTGATAGTCCGCCATTCCCACCTCTTTTTTGCCATCGCGGAAGTTGCGCTCTACCACGTTGCGCTCGACCCCATCGGCCACCAGCAGGCGCGGATCCTCGTCGGCCGGGTCGTTGCTCAGGGCGTAATGGCGGCGGGGGCCCGTGGTTTTGCCGCCCTTGTTGGTCCGCGCGTCGGGATCTTCCCAAGCCAGCAGCCACCAGACTTTCTGGACATCGCCTTCGACCACCCACACGCGTTGCGCCAGGTAGCTCACCTCGACCCAGCCCTGGTCGCTGTCGCGCACCTTGAGCCGCTGCCACGCGGTGTCGGGTTGGGCGGCGGCCCAGGCGTCAACCCGTTGGCTCGGCTGGCTCGCCTTCGGATGCAGCAGGGGCTTGCCGGGGCGGGTGCCTTGCTGGTGGGGCCATGGCGCTTCGATCCAGATGTGCTGGTCACAATGGACCTCCGCCACGAAATTTTCCCCGTCGCGGTCCAGCGCGTGAAGGAACGGGTGGTCGCTCCCGTAGCCGCTGTCCATGCCCACGCGGTCAAAGCCAATGCCGAGCTGGCGCTGGTGGCGGACGCTTTCAAGCGCGATTTGCGGCTTGGTCAGAAACTGGCGCTGATCCTCGGGGATGCCGGCTTTGTCGCAGCGCTCGGAATCGTCGCACCAGGCCTTGGGCAGATAAAGGCGGATGTCCACGAGGGTGGACCGCTGGCCGCTGGCGAGACTGGTGCAGACGGCGTTCTGGCTGTTTTCGATCTTGCCGAGCCGTCCGTTGTACATCGGAGCCACCCCGACGGAGCAATCGCCCTTCTTGGCAAATGCGGTGTCGTCGATGACGAGCCGGCAGTGCGGGGCTCCGCCGAGCAGCCCGTCGGCCCGGCGGGCGACCTCATCCATGAGCGGGCGATAATCCCACGGCGAGTGGCTGATGGTGTTGTGAACCGCCTGATAGTTGAAATCCGGCACGTGTTCCTCCATGCGTTCGAGGTTCTTCGCCCCGCGCTTGGCTTGCATGAGGCCGCTCAAATAGGCACGCACCTCATCAGCATTGGAATCACTGCGAGTGTGGAAAAACCGGGTGAATTCCTTGACGTAAGACACAAGGCGGCTAACAGCTCCGACGATGTATTGTGAGGCATCGGAGGGGGTTGGTTGGTGGTGAAAATCGGGGTCGTTATGAGGCTGGCAGCGGGTTCATGGCGGCGATTTTACCCGTGCCGCTCCACTTGGCAAGAATTATTTTCAACGAAATAACAAAGTAGAGTTAAGGGAGAACAAAATTGTTAAATACCATTCATTGGTATTTTGACCTGTTGTTCACGTTGCAAAGTTATGCGTTCTGACAGTTGCTTAATCCCTATTCCGATACCGCAACGCGGTTTCATCCCATAGCCCAGGGTTGCGCATCGCGCTACCTTGACTTTTGTTACAATATCCCATTGGCATAGGGTGAACGGAGGCATCTCATGATTGACGCATCCTTTGCAAATCTTGTGTCTTGTGTCTGGGGGGCAGCCTCGCCAGTTCCTCATCCGCGGCTCACCCCGAAACGTCGCTCAAGTTCACTCATTCCAAGCTCGCTGAGCGTCGGACGGCCTCCCGGGGTGCAATAGGGCAGCTCGCAAGCAAACAAGTCAGCCAGCAAACATGCAACTTCCGCCAGTTTCGGCGTGACCTGCGCCGCCGCCCGCCTTGCCAGCAATCGCGCCAAGCGCTCGAAAGCGAAACGCATTCCGGGCGCAGCTTCGTGTAGTAACTCATCCATCAACGCCCCAAGAAACGCCCGCGGATCGTCCACCGGCAAACAGGTCGGCAAGCACCTCACTTGCAGGGTGTTGCCACCAAATGCTTCCACCTCGATGCCTGCCTCTACCAAGGCCATGCGTTCGCGCAGCACCAGATCCAAGTCCCGCGGATCCAATTCGAGCAAGACCGGAACTAACAGGCTCTGCGTCTCCAACGTTCCTGAGCGATTCTTGAGCAATTTCTCATAATAAATTCGCTCCCGCGCCGCCTTCGGATCAAACAGGACCAGACCATCCTCACTTTCCATCACCACCAACCGGTGGTGCAGCATCCCCATCACTCGAAACACTGGCGCAGATCCCATCGTCTCGTTAGCCCCCGCTTCGGGTCCAGACCCTGTCCCTACGGCTCCTAACTCATTCCCCTGCGCCGTTGCGTGCGCCGCCGACGACAGCAACAACTCCCGCTGCATCCGATTCCGCCAAGGACGCGCCACCACCGGCCCGCCTCCCTGTAGCGGCGGCCTATGACCGTCGTCTTGTTGCAGCGGCGGCCTATGACCGTCGTCTTGTTGCAGCGGCGGCCTATGACCGTCGTCTTGTTGCAGCGGCGGCCTATGACCGTCGTCTTTCGCTGACCCGTGACTTGGCTCGATGCGTCGGATCGTTGGGTGAGCCACGGGTTTCAACCCGGCGAGGACAGCCGCCAAGATGGTTTCCCTGACGTCTATCGGCCGGTGAAAACGAACTTCTCGCTTGGCCGGGTGGACGTTCACATCCACCAGAGCTGGCTCTAAATCGATCCATAGCCAGGCCGCAGGATAGAGCCCATCGGCCAAGGCCCCGCGAAACCCCTCTGCCAAGGCGCGGGCAATCACAGGATCCTCCACCGGACGTCCGTTCAAAATCACAAACTGATGATGTCTCCCTTTGCGGGCATGCGCTGCTGGCAGAACAAAACCCTCCACGATCAGACCGTTGCCATGAGTCAGAGGCAATGCGATCAATTCCTTGGCAAGCTCTGTCCCGAGAAGCTGCCGGACTCGATCCACCGCCCGCGCCACAGGTGCCAGATCGAATACCTCACGCTCATCCCGGCGCAGGCGAAAGCGCACCCCCGGAGCTCCCAGCGCATGCAGTCGCACCTGATGCTCCACATGTGCCGCCTCGGTCGATTCCGCCCGCATGAACTTGCGCCGCGCCGGCATATTGAAAAACAGCGCCTTCGCCTCAATCATGGTGCCTGGTGCGCAGCCCGCCTCCCGCACATCCCGCAACTGCCCACCTTCCACCAAGATTTCCGTGCCTGCAACCGATCCCGCCTCTCGCGTCACCATCCGAAATCTCGACACACTCGCGATGCTCGGCACCGCCTCCCCACGAAATCCCAGTGTCCGGATCGCCGCCAAATCCCCGGCATTTCGCAGCTTGCTAGTCGCATGCCGTTCTAACGAAAGCAGCGCATCTTCCCGCGACATCCCACAGCCGTCATCGCTCACCCGAATCAACGCCGACCCACCACGATCCACATCCACGCGTATCTCACCAGCTCCCGCGTCAATGCTATTCTCCACCAACTCCTTCACAACCGAAGCCGGCCGTTCCACGACCTCACCCGCTGCCACTTGGCTCGCCAGTATATCAGAAAGCACTCGGATTTTCGCCATCGCCCCGCGATCTAAACCCCTCCCCTCCCATTTTCCAATCCCAATCCGCTTTTCGTCTCATCACTCCACCCATTCAAGCTGTCCCCTTTGTATCAGAGGGAATATTTGCAAACCTAGCCAATTGCGCAACGTACCTCACTAACCTCTGCCCATTTTCCCAATCCACCAATCTCTCCGCCATCCCATGAATCCCGCTCCAATCCAACCTGCCTCCCCGTATGGCCGCTGGCTCGCCTGGTTAGCTTGCTCCGCCCTCGGCATCGCCGCCACCCGTGTCCGCGCCGCCGATACGCCACCACTCCCCGCCCCGCCGATCCAGTCGGCCTGGTACACGACCGGCCCACTGCCAGCCAGCGGTTTCAACGAGGCGTTGTTTCCTGAAACCGGCGTCAATCTCAAAGCCACCACCAGCGATGGCAAGCCACTGTGGACGCCCAAGCCAAAATGGCTCGACGGCTCCACCCAAGGACTCTCAACCCTGGACGGCTCCACCACCTATCTGTTTCGCACAATCCAATGCCGCAACGCCGCCAAAATACCCGTCGGCTTCGGCAGCGAGGGCGGCATCGAGACTTGGCTCAACGGTAAAAAAATCTTTTCTAACAAAGGCCCGCACGCCATGGTGCCCAACCAATTCAAAGTTGTCTTGGACCTACAGCCGGGCGTAAATGACTTGCTGGTGAAAGTGTTCAGTCATGCCGGCGGCTGCCGATTGTTTTTCTCCGGCCTTGCCGCGCCTGCCCTCACCGTAAATACCCCATGCAACGCCTTGCGCCTTTCTATCCTGGAACTCAAGGCCAAATTCGGCTCCAAGTACCCATCGGCTCAGGCATTGCTCGAGCAACTCGCGCCGCTGGAAACCGAGTACGCCGCGCTCACTGCCGACGCTAACAAAACAGCCGATTGGCAGGCCCGCTTCGATGCCCTCCAACGCCAGGCACTGGTGACCGATAACCCCTACATCGACTTCACCGAAATCCTCGCCGTGCGCCGCGAACGCAAAAACCTCGGCCTGCCCCAAAACTGGCAGGGCAATTCCAGCATCAAACCCCGCATCGAAAACGAATTGCTGCGCTTCGAGGTCAAAGGAAACGCCCCGCCCACCACGATATACAAACCAGCCGAACCTTGGTTTGTCGGCGACATCAATCTGCACTTCGACGCCGACCGACTGCTGTTTTCGTCCATCGGCAACAACAACCGCTGGCAGGTTTTTGAATTGAAGTTAGGCGAAACCTCCCCGACTCTGGTCACTCCAGACAAGGATGCTGACATCGACAACTACAACGGCATCTATCTGCCAGACGGCCGAATCATCTTCGACTCGACGTCTTCGTTTGTTGGCGTGCCTTGCGTCGGCGGCGCCGATTACGTCGCCAACCTGCACCTGCTTAGCGCCGATCGCAAATCAGTCCGCCGACTGTGCTTCGAGCAGGACAATGACTGGTATCCGGCGCTCATGCCCGACGGGCGAGTGATGTTTCTGCGCTGGGAATACACCGACTCGGCCCACTACTTCAGCCGCGTGCTGATGTCCATGAACCCGGACGGCAGCAACCAAATCGAGTACTACGGAAGTAATAGTTATTGGCCTAACAGCACATTCTACGCCAAGCCCCTGCCCGGCCAAACCGGCAAATTCGTCGGCATCGTCTCAGGCCACCACGGTGCCCCGCGAATGGGCGAAATGGTATGCTTTGATCTAACCAGCGGCCGCCAGGAAAACTCCGGCGCACTGCAACGCATCCCCGGCTATGGCAAACCCGTCGAGGACAAAATCCAAGACCAACTCGCCGGAGACTTTTGGCCGAAGTCGCTCCATCCGCTACCCATCGCCGACAAGTACTTTCTAGTGGCCAGCCAACCCCGAAGCAATGCTAACTGGGGCATCTATCTGGTGGATGTGTTCGACAACCGGGTACTGTTGCGCGAGGAACCCGGCTACGCCTACCTGGAGCCCATCCCGCTGCGCAAAACCCCCACCCCGCCGGTCATCCCTGACAAGGTTCGCCTCAATGAAAAGACCGCCACCGTGTCCATCCAGGACATATACACCGGCCGAGGCTTGCCCGGTGTGCCGCGCGGCACCGTCAAGGCATTACGCGTCTATCAATACGAGTACTCCTACCGCAATATGGGCGGCCACTACTGCGTCGGGATGGAAGGCCCGTGGGATGTCAGGCGTCTGTTAGGCACTGTGCCGGTCCAGCCCGACGGCTCAAGCTTTTTTGAGATTCCGGCCAACACCCCGGTGTCATTGCAACCGCTCGATGCCGAGGGCAAAGCCCTGCAACTCAAGCGCAGTTGGATGGTTGGCATGCCCGGCGAGCACGTCTCCTGCGTCGGCTGCCACGACGATCAGAATAGCGGCGGCACCGCTCCGAAGCTCACCCAGGCGGCGCAACTGCCCCCTGCCAAAGTCCAACCATGGCATGGCCCAACCCGCGGTTTTAGTTTCATCCGCGAAGTGCAACCGGTGTTAGACAAATACTGCGTCGGTTGTCACGACGACAAGCACCCCGAGCGGCCGCGCTTTGACGATGCGAGCGGTCATTTCCCCAAATCCTACAATGCCTTGCATCCGTTTGTGCGGCGCAACGGCCCCGAGGGCGACTACCACACGCTCACGCCGCTGGAGTTTCATGCCGATACCAGTGACTTGATCCAGATGCTCCAAAAAGGGCACTACAATGTGAAGTTAGATGCCGAGGCATGGGACCGGCTCATCACTTGGATCGATCTGAATGTGCCAGCCTTGGGCACTTGGCACGAGGTTGGCGGCATCCCCAAGGATTTCGAAAATCGCCGCCGTGAAATGCTCAAACAGTACGCAGCGATCGACGAGGACATCGAAGCGATCCCCAATCCTTATGTGAAAACCGAAACATTCATCCAGCCGCCACCGATGCCGCCAAAGCCACCCGTGCCCGCCGTGCCTAACTGGCCATTCGGTGCAGAACAAGCCGCTCAAATGCAAAAGTCTCTGGGCTCCACGGAAACAACACTCGACCTGGGCGATGGCAAGGTGCTGGACCTCATGCGCATTCCGGGGGGGGGGTTCGCCATGGGCGATATCAACGGCTATCCCGACGAGTATCCCGTTTCCAAGGTCGCCATCCAAAAACCCTTCTGGATGGCCACCACCGAGATCTCGTTAGAACAGTACCAACAGTTCAACCCTCAACATGCCAACGGCTACTACGACATGCACTACAAGGACCAGGTGAAGCCGGGCTATCTAATGGATTTCCCCGATCTGCCGGTCATCCGCGTGACCTGGAACGAGGCCATGGACTTCTGCCGCTGGCTCTCACAACGCAGCGGCAAACATGTCACCCTGCCCACCGAAGCCCAGTGGGAGTGGGCCGCCCGCGCCGGCAGCGCCACCCCACTGTGGTACGGCGATTTGGATACCGACTTCTCGCAACTCGCCAACCTTGGTGACGTTTCGCTCAAGAAACTCGCTGTCAGCGGCGTGGATCCACAGCCGATCAAAAACCCGGGCAAGGACGTGGATTTCGTCCCTAAAGACGAGCGATTCAATGACGGAGTTCTCCACTTGGCTCCTTGCGGCCACTATCAAGCCAATCCATGGGGCCTCAAGGACATGGCCGGCAACGTCGCAGAATGGACCCGCAGCACCTATCTTCCCTACCCCTATCAGGCCGCAGCTGATGCGCTGGAAACCCATCCAGCGGCAAAAAAATCCGTGCGCGGCGGCTCATGGTACGATCGACCGGTACACGCCCGCTCCGGTTTCCGCCAAGCCTATCCCACCTGGCAAAAAGTCTCCAACGTCGGCTTCCGAATCATCGTCGAAGACTGATTATTGCGCGTCAAAGTTCACGCGCCCGGCAGGTCCAAACCGGCGTGCCGGACTAGCGCTTGTTCACGCGAATCAACATGGAAATCATTTACTGCAAATAATTGCATATAATTGAGTTATGATGAATTGACCAGCGGATCAGAGAATGGGGCAAGTGCGCCAATGTGCGCTAATGTGCGCCAATGTGCGCTAAAATAGCGTTAAAATGACCCTAGCCGATTACCCGACAACCACGCGATGGGGAGTTATGATCCTCGCGAAGCGGGCATTAATCCATTTTCGGCGGGCCGATTGCAGATCTCTGCGAGCCGAAGTGAATTGCGTAAACCCGTGTGAATTCTGCACCGAAAAAGAATATCTGCGCCGAGTAGAAGACCCAGAGCAGAATGATGATAAGCGGACCTGAAGGGCCATAGTTCGAGGAAATGGCACTCCGACCAAAGTAGAAAGCCAGAACGAATTTCCCGACTACGAAGAGGACTGAGGCAATCAAGGCACCAGCCCAGACGTCGCGCCAAAGGATACGGGTATCAGGCACCACCCTATAGATCACTGCAAACAGAATGACGGTCATAAACAGAGATACGCCCGAATTGCCAAGCTCCCAAGCATCACTAAGTCCGGGCGAAATTCCTTGCAAGAAGTTGTTTACCATCGCCACCCCGGCGGACAAGAGAAACGATAGGAGCAGCAGCAAACTCATGACGAGGACCATAACAAATGATGTGGCGCGTTCTTTGAGCAATGCAAACACGGGATGGTGTCTCGGACCCACATCCCAAATCTCATTCAGAGAGTTCTGCAACTCACTGAATACCCCAGAAGCGCCTACCAGTAAGACACCAAAGCCAAGCATTGTTTCCCATGGGCCCGCATGCACATCAGCCGCTTTACATAGAATCATTCTCACAGTGTCTGCTCCCTCATTGCCGACCATGTCTCTGACTTGATTTACCATCGTCGAATTCGCGGTTTTGCGCGCCACAGCCAGACTGACCAAGGACTGGGAGACAATCACGAGAGGGGCAAGGGAGAAGACTGTGTAGAATGACAGTGCGGCACCCATTCTCGGCACACGATGGGCATTCCACTGGCGGAGGGTTTCTATGATTAGAAACATGGATGTGTTCATAGAGATCAACTTTCAATTGCTTGCTAGGCGAGGATTACGATGCCTAAGGTGATGAGGAGTGCGGCAATAATATCTTCTACTTTCTTGATCGATCAGGAGTAGGTGAAGGCTGCTTCCATCACCAGTGCTAACATGCACAGTGAATGCGTCTGCCGCCATGGGGCACATCCCTACCTTGTCGGAATGGAGCTATTTAGGGAGCAACCCTACTGAGGCAGACCGATCGAAACAACCCAATAGTGGAAACCAGGCGAAGGTTGAGAAGCTGCTGGGGCAGGCGTAGGCTCTGGTGCTAGAAAGAAAAACCACCCGACTTTACCTCCAATCCAAAATCCTCTTTTCTCCATTTTCAGAAAGAAATCTCGCGCAAAGCCGCCAAGGCGCAAAGTAAGATGACCATGAATTGAGGCCCCTCCTTTGCGCCTCAGCGCGAGACAATCTTCTCTTCTCTCCTATTCTCTTTGTGTCTCCTGAGTAGATTGCCTCATGTGCAACAGCTATCGAATAGCCCCGAAGAAAGACGCGGACAAGGGCGTTCGGGCCAGAGTCTCGGCGGCGGCAGCCACGCTCGCCTCTCCGCTTGTGCGCCCGTCCGATCCCGGCGTGGTGGTGCTGGCCGATGAGCGGGTGGAGATCATGCGCTGGGGATTTCACCGGACCTTCAACCCAGCTGTCAACAATGCCAGGTCTGACAAGTTGGAAGTCGGCATGTGGGCCACTGTCTATCGAGAGAGTCGCTGCATCATTCCGGTGTCGGTGTTTTACGAGTGGGGGCCGGGCGTCGGCGGCCGCAAGCAGGCGCACGAGTTCAGCGATCCGGAGGATGACTACCTGTGGATTG
>CAIKHZ010000127.1 GCA_903827375.1 Akkermansiaceae bacterium | reverse complement strand
GTGAAAAAAGCCTCGTTGAGGTAGGTCGCCGGGCCACAAATGAGGGCAAGCGCCGGTGAGACGCCGGATTTTGATGAAATCTGCCACTGAAACCACTCAGACGCCCAGCTCCGACGAAAGCGCCGGAATGAAATCCACCAATAGCTACTAGTTTCGTAGTAGTCAGCCCGTGAATGGCGAACGGCAAGTGGTTAGATTCACTTCAGAATTGGCTGATATTGGCCTTGGTGACGAGGCGGTAAGGGATAAGCGATTGTTTGTCACAGGGTTGGTGACGGGCGAGTTTCACGGCGCTATCCACCGCGCTGGCGCCCTGTTGACGAGCGTCCTGAAAGACCGTTGCGTCGAGTCGTCCTTCCTTCACTGCCAGCAGCGCGTCGGCAATGGCATCGACGCCTACGAGCACGACCTTGTCCTTCAGCTTTGCCCGCTCCAGCGCCAAAAGAGCGCCCATGGCCATCTCATCGTTCTGGGCGAATACGGCCTGGATATCCTGGCCATGGGCCTGGATCCAGTTTTCCATCAGGCTCATGGCCTTGGCCCGGTCCCACTCGGCAGTCTGGGCGGCGAGCATCTTCAGTCCGGGGTGCTCGGCGAGGATCGCTCTGGCACCCTCGGCGCGCTTGATTTGGGCGGCTTGGCCCATGACGCCCTCGATCATGAGGACGTTCCCTTTGCCGTTCAAGTGCTTGGCGATGCACTCCATTGCTAGGCGGCCGGACTCTTCGTCGCGGGACCCGACAAAGGCCGTTGGTGCTGATTGGGTCTCTGAATTCATATTCACAATTGGTATGCCAGCGGCCACGGCCTTGTCCACCGCGGGTGAACTTGCCGCCACCTCGCAGGGATTCAAAATGATCACGTCAACGTGTTGCGCGATGAACGACTCAACCTGTTGGACTTGGCGCTCAGCGCTACCTTGGGCGTCGTTGACGAGCAACTTCACCCCAAGCTCGTCGGCCTTGGCTTGCATCGCCTGGTTGAGCATAACGATGAATTCGTTAGATACATTAAGCAGCGACACTCCGATGGTGATGGTGGGTGGCGCGCCGCCCGCCGATTGTTGGCGGCCACAACCGCATAGCGCGGCAACGATAAACAATGCGATGATACGTTTCATGATTTGTGTTGCTTTTGATCTAGGCATACGGCGCCGACGATGATAACGCCTTTCACGATCGACTGATAGTAGGATGTCACATTGAGCAGGTCAAGACCGTTGTTGATAACTCCGATGAGCAGCGCGCCGAGTATGGTGCCGCCGATGCTGCCCACCCCACCGGACAGGCTGGTGCCGCCAATGACCACGGCGGCGATTGCATCGAGTTCGTAGCCGACGCCCGCGTTGGGCTGGCCGGTGGTGATGCGTGCGGCCAAGACCACGCCTGCCACGCCGGCGAGCGCGCCGCAAGTGCCATAACTGAACATTTTGACGGCGGCGACGTTAATGCCTGAGGCGGTGGCAGCCATCTCGTTGCCACCCACAGCATATATATATCTGCCAAGCCGCAGGTTTTGCAAGAACACGGCTGACAGACAGGCGATGGCGGCCAGCACGATAACCGGGATAGGCACCCCTGCGAGATCGCCTCCGAGACGCGTGAACTCCGCACTCAAATTCGAAACCGGCCGGCCACTGCTGAGCACCAGCGCGAGGCCGCGAGCCACAGTCATCATCCCGAGGGTGGCGATGAAGGGTGCCACTTTGCCTCGGGTGACGACCAGCCCATTAATCGCGCCGCCCAAGGTTCCCGTCAGAACCCCCATCAATACCGGCAGCGCCAGAATATGCTGGTTGGGATGTGCCAGACTGGCCGCCACCACCCCGCTCACGGCAACCAACGAGCCGAGCGACAAATCCACCCCGCCGGTAAGTATCACATAAGTAACCCCGACGGCGAGGATCCCGTTGATGGATATCTGCCGCATCACATTGAGCAGATTCGGGATGGTTAGAAATCCGGGCTTGGCCAGCGACAATGCCAGACAGATGAGCACCAGCGCGATGGCAAGCCCCCATGATTTGATAGATGATGAACGCATGAGACGCATGATTTGTCAGGCCGGCATGGCGAATTTGAGGATTTCCTGGGGAGACGTCTGGCGTGTGTTGAAACGCGCGCTAAGTTGCCCTTGCCGCATAACAAGCAAGCGGTCGCTTAAAAGCAGCAATTCCGGCAATTCTGATGACACCAAGAGAACAGCGGTGCCGGCGTTGGCCAAGCGGTTGATCAGCGCGTAAATCTCGGTCTTCGCACCGATGTCGATGCCGCGGGTGGGCTCGTCGAGAATGAGAATATCCGGGTTGCTAAGCAACGCCTTGGCCAGCACGACCTTTTGTTGGTTGCCACCGCTCAGGTGCATCACCCGCTGGTGGCGGCCTGCCACCTTGATGGCAAATGTTTGGATTTGGCTATCGGCAAGCGCAGCTTCGCGCTGCCGATTGATCCAGTGTTGGCGGAGGCTTGACAACGTTAGATTATGTTGGACGGACATCTGGGGCACCAGTCCGAAGAGCTTGCGGTCCTCGCTGACCAAGGCGATGCCTGCGGCGAGGGCGGCGGCCGGAGAAGTGATTGTAAGGTGGCGGCCACGGATACGGATATCGCCGGAAGCGGCAGGGGCCAAGCCGTAAATGGCACTAACCAGCTCGGTGCGACCGGCACCCATGAGGCCGGCGAGGCCGAGGATTTCGCCGCGGTGCAGTGTAAAACTGATATCATGAAACTTGCCTGGCAGCGTCAATCGATTGACTTCTAGAGCGGGCTCACGCTGACAGGAGCTGCGTGCAGGCGCCGGCGGGGCGAGTTCACGTCCGACCATCAGGCTGATGAGTTGGCGGTCATCGAGTTCGTGGGCTGGGCGTGTGGTGATGTGATAGCCGTCACGCAGGACCGTGATGGCATCTGCGATGCGGAAGATTTCATCCATTTTGTGAGATATATAAATCACAGTGACGCCGCGCTGTTTGAGGTCGCGGATGAGGTTGAAGAGCGCATCGACCTCGCGCTGCGAGATGGCGGACGTTGGCTCGTCCATGATGATCAAACTGGCGTCATAGGCGAGTGCCTTGGCAATCTCCACAGTCTGCATCTCAGCTACGCTCAGGTCCATCATCTTGCGGCCTGGAGCCAGCGGGCTACAGAGACGGGCGAGGACCCGTGTGGCCTCAAGGGCGAGGGCTGGCCGATCGATCCAACCGGGGAACCAGCGGGTTGGCTCGCGGCCCATGGCGATATTTTCGGCGACGGACAGGTTGCGGAAAGGCAGCAATTCCTGATGGATCATTGCGACGCCGCGCTTGAGGGCATCGTGAGGGTTTTTGATACGCCACGGTTGGCCGTTGAAGAGAATCTCGCCGGCATCGGCAGTTTGCAAGCCGACGAGGATCTTCATCAGGGTGGATTTGCCCGCACCATTTTCGCCCATCATGGCGTGGATGGTGCCGGCCTGAACATCTAGCGACACGTTAGTGAGAACCTGAGCGCCTGGGAAGGACTTGCAGAGGTTGCGCACATGGAGGATGTGGCGGCCAGGCATCGGGCAGCGGCAGAGGCGATGATTAGAGGGCGCAGGAGTAGAGGGCGAGAGCTTTCACCAGTGAAGTTGGCGTGAAGAGCGGCTTGCCGACAATGAGCCACGAAGGAGTGGCTGACCAAATAGAGCCTGTGGCTAGGCAGACGGAAACATTCCGTGGGACGCACCCCACCACACTACAGCGGACGAACTTTGATGTTGCGGAAAGACACCGAGCCATGATCGCCTTGCAGCGCGAGATAGCCTTTGGCGGCCTTTGCGAACAGAGGCATCGAGGCGAACTTACTCTTCGCCACACGCTCCTTGAAATCGTCACTTCCCATCACGTATTCGAAGTATTTCACCCCGTTGATTTCGTGGGTGCACTTCTCCGGGGTCACCACGAGGCGGACGTGGTTCCACTCACCGGCGGGCTTGGTGGCGTCGAGGATCTTGCCGGTCTTTGGATCCACCGGTGGCTGATAGAGGGCATAGAGCCAGCCGCAGCGTTGTGGGTCGGCGGCTTTGGCATTGTCTTCGAGTTGGAATTCCGGGCCCGTAGCCCAAACTGCGCCGCCCTCATCGGTCACATGAAACATGATGCCGCTGTTGCCGCCTTCGGAGATATTGTAATCGATATTGAGCTCGAAGGCCCCGAACTGCTCGGTTGTCACGATGTCACCGGCGTTGTGTGGATCGGCGCAAACGAGCAAGCCATCCTTGACCTGCCAACCCGGGCGAATGTCGTCCTTCTTAAAATTGTGCCAACCGGTGAGGGTTTTGCCGTCGAAGAGCAATTTCCAGCCGGCGGATTTTTCTGCGGCAGTGAGGGTGTTGACATTCGCGTCGTCAGGAGCGGCAAAGCCAAGTGTCGGAACGAGGGCCAAGGCAAACAGGAAGGATCGGGTTGTTGTCATTGCAAGGAAAAATTACTGGAGTACCTCCAATGTAGCAAGCTGGAAAAAGACAGCCAGCGCCGTGGCGTCTGTCCGGCGGGGTTAGGGATTCGCCTTGAAGTATTTGAGGATGGCGGCGGTGAGGCCGGGGATATCGTGCTTGGCAGCCTCGAAGGCGGGAGGCATGGCGTGCTTGCGCAGGGCCTCAGTGGTGACGGGGCCGATGCTTGCGGCGACACATCCTTGCGGCCAAGCGAGACCGAGGTTGAAGAAATGCTCGACGGTGGAGCCTGACGTGAAAGTGATGAGATCGGCACCATTTTCAGCGAGGCTGGCGCGGGCACCGGTAAAATCCTCGGTTTCCGGGACGGTGCGGTAGGCGATGCATTCATCGACGATGGCACCGAGGGCGGCGAGGCCGTCGCCAATGACGTCGCGGGACTCGGCAGCCTTGACCCACAACATGGTCAAATTCTCGACATTTTGTTTTTTGAATGCCTCGATGAGGCCCTCGGCGACGAAGCGCTCGGGGATGAGGTCCACGGCGAAGCGATACTCGCGGATTTTTTTAGCGGTGCCATTGCCGATAGCGGCGATGCGCGGGTGGCCGAGGCTACGGGCGTCTTCGAAGGCAGCGAAGAAGGCATCGAAGAAGCGCTCGACCCCGTTGGGGCTGCTGAACACGAGCCAGTCGTACTCATGGGCGGAGGTGACCATTTCAGCGAAGCCGAGGTGATCTTCGGGTGCTTCGATGCGGATGGTGGGCAATTCGACGACATCAGCGCCGAGGTCGCGGAGGGCTTTGCTGAGTTCGCCGGCCTGCTCGCGAGTGCGGGTGACGACGATGCGCTTGCCAAACAATGGACGCTTTTCGAACCAGTTGATTTTTTTACGTTCGGTGACCACGCCGCCGATGACGGCGACAGCTGGTGACGAGAAACGGGCATGATCGGCGATATCGGCGATAGTGGCGAGAGTCCCTTCGATGGTGGTTTGCCTGGCGGTGGTGGCCCAGCGGGTGAGGGCGATGGGGGTGTTAGGATCGGCGCCATTGGCGACGAAAGCGGCAGTAATTTCGCGCAGGCGGGAGACACCCATTAGAAAAACCTTGGTGCCAGGGGTCTTGGCGAGTTGGGCGAAATCGATGGAACTGAAGCCTTTGGTGGGGTCTTCGTGGCCGGTGAAAATCGTCAGTTGGGTGCAGTGGTCGCGATGGGTCACCGGGATACCCGCATAGGCCGGACCTGCGATGGACGAGCTGATGCCCGGGACAATCTCGAAGGGCACGCCGGCGGCGGCCAGTTCGGCGGCTTCTTCACCGCCCCGGCCAAAAATCATCGGGTCGCCACCTTTCAGGCGAACCACCGATTTGCCCGCCTTGGATTTTTCAACGATGAGAGCGTTGATTTGGTCCTGGGGCAGGGCGTGGTCCTTGGCGCGCTTGCCGACGTGGATTTTCTCACAACTTGGCTTGGTCCAGCCGAGGAGTTCGGGGCTGCTGAGGGCATCATAGACGAGCACATCGGCGAGTTCTATGCACTCTTTGGCGCGGAGAGTGACAAGACCGAGGTCGCCGGGACCGGCGCCGACGAGATAACAAATGCCTGAATGACTCATGAGAGGGAAAGGAAAAGGTTGTGGGCAACGCTGAGAGGATCGGCGGCAGGACCGCTGGTGCTACCGGTGCGCGGCGGGCCGCCGGCCTCCGGAAAAACCCTGGCTTGCAGCTGCAATTCGTCGCCGTCGAGGGTGGAAAAAACCCCAACCGGGGTATGGCAACCGGCATCCAGCAAGCGTAAAAATTCGCGTTCGGCGCAGATCCGCAACCAGGTGGGACGATGACCAATGGCCTCGGCGCAAATCCGGCTCGGGCCGTCATCACTGCGGATTTCCAAACCGATGGCCCCTTGGCCGGCAGCAGGAAAGAACACACTTTCATCGAGTCTCTGCACGTGCAGATCGGGCATGCCTGTGATGGTCTCGGCGGGGGTCGCAGCGGTGGCTGGCAGATAGTCGAGGCGCACCAAGCCGGCTTCGGCCAATAGAATGGCGTCGTAGGTGGCCGCGTCAGCCAGTTTTCTCAGGCGGGTCGGGACGTTGCCGCGGAGGTCGATAATGGTTAGATCCGGGCGAAGCCATTCGATCTGGCGGGCGCGGCGCACGCTGCTGGTGCCGACGCGTGCGCCGGCTGGCAGGGCGTCGAGGCCACCGGGCAGGCGACTGACGAGGGCATCGCGGACCGGTGCGCGTTCGAGCACAGCGGCGAGGCTGAAGCGCGAGTCGAGGACGGTCGGCAGGTCTTTGAGGCTGTGGACCGCGATGGCAATTTCACCGGAGTCGAGTGCCTGTTCGAGTTCCTTGATGAACACACCCTTGTCAAAAATCCCTTCGACCTTGGCCACTTCGTTGAGGGCGACGTCCGTGCGGCGGTCGCCGGTGGTCTTAATGACATTGCGAACCAGAGCGAGATCCGGGAAGGCGCTGGCGAGCAGGGCCTCGGTGGTGGTGGCTTGGACGAGGGCCAACTCGCTGCCACGAGTGCCAATCACGAGGGAGGAAGGCGTTGATAAAGGGATAGGGAGGCTCATTTCAAGTTCCGGGGAGATTGAGTTTGGCCAATTCGGCATCGATGATGCGTTCGCAGTGTTCGATCTGGAGTTGGCGGCGGGTACGGGCTTCACTGGCGAGTTGCTCCAGGGCGTCGATATCGTAAAGGTAAACTTCCTCGATCTCGGCGACATCGGGGTGGATATCGCGGGGGACGGCGATATCGATGAAGAAGAGCGGGCGGAATTTGCGGGCGCGGCGGACTTTTTCGACGTCTGCGCGGTGGATGAGAGCATGTGGAGCCCCGGTGGAGGAAATGACGACGTCCACGCGTTCGAGCGCCTGTTGCCACTCATCGAAGCGCACGGCCTGGCCGCCCATATCACGGGCGAGGGCCTCGGCGCGGTCGAACGAGCGGTTGCTGACGAAGATTGAGCGGGCACCGCGCGACACCAGGCTTTGGGCGGTGATGCGGCTCATTTCGCCGGCACCGAGGATCATCACCTCACTATCCTTGAGGTGGCCGAAGATTTTTTCGGCAAGATCCACCGCGACGTTGCCGACGGAAGTGGAACCTTCCTGAATGGATGTTTCGGTGCGGACTTTTTTGCCGACTCCAAACGCACGCTGAAACAGGCGGTTGAGGACACTGCCAGTGGTGCCAGCCGCCAGCGCCGCCTGGTACGCCTGTTTCACCTGTCCGAAAATTTCGGTTTCGCCGAGCATCATGGAATCCAGGCCGCTGACGACGCGGCAGAGGTGGACAGCGGCCTCGGATTTGACCTTGCGGTAGAAGTGGGAAGCAGCTCCGGCATCGAGGCTTTCGCGGAGGGTGAGGCGGGCTTCGAGCAGGATCAAGGCCTGTCGAGCGTCGGATGCGGCCAGATAAAACTCGGTGCGGTTGCAGGTGGAAATGACCACCCCTTCGGTGGCGTCGGCGAGGGTGGCAAGGTCGCTGGCAGCTGCGCCGAGTTGGGGTGTGCTGACGGCAAAGCGTTCGCGCACCTCGACTGGAGCGGTCCGATGATTCAGTCCCAAACAAAGTAGCTCCATTAGACGCGGGCGAAAACCACCAGGGAAAGAATGAACATGGCCACAGCAGCAAGTGCCAACTTGCGCCCCGTTAAGCCGCGCAGGGTTTTGACGGCGAGCAATGCCGCGTAGCCGACCCACACCGCCATCGCCACGATCAAATGGGAGTGCAGCGGGGTGGTCGGCGGCATGAGGAAACCGGCGACGATGCCCAAGGTGAGCAGGCCGCTGCCGAGCCACAGCAGGCGTTCCAGAGACACCAACAATTGGTGGGCCGGGGGCAGATTGCGGAATAGCCCGCTTTTCAATCGGTGCACTTTAAGTTGGCGGTCGAGCACCAGAAACATGATGCCTGCGACCCCCGCGAGGGCCAGCGCGCCGTAGGCGAGCACCGAGGTGGCTGAGTGCAAGGAATGAAACAAATTGGGTGAAGGATCGCGCTGAGGACTGACGGTGAACAACCCGGAAATGAGTGCACCACTCTGCAACACAAAGACCAACGGTGCCGAAAACACCCCAAGCAACGAAATCCGGTACGCCGGGCCGATGAGCAGGTAAAACAAGGTCAGCGACCATGCCAGAAACACCAGCATTTCACCGAGGTCGTGCAAGGGACATGCCGTGCGCAATTGGCCGCGAACTGAAAGAAAGCCTAACTGACAGAGCATGACGGCCACCATCCACGCCACTGTCCAGTGCGAGCGGGTGCCGCGGTGCACGGAAATCATGCCCCAAGTGCCGCCAATGGCGGCCAGCAGGGTGGCGATGAGCAGAAACCAGCGGTCCATGCGCTTTCTTCTCACAAGGTCCGACCCACGTGCAAGGCTAACTTTGCAGGGCTGAGCGAAAAGCGATTGTTCGAGGCCCAACAACGCCCACGTGAGCTGCTGTTTTCCGGCCTCAGAAGATCCTGGGCTGAAAGTTCTTGTCGTTGGCAATGCCCGTGATGCCATTTTCGCAGCGCAAAACCCACAAGCCGTTGCGGTAAGCGTAACGGTCGCTCTCCTCGTCAAAGCGCATCGCCGCCAATGCCCCCTGCACGTTCCAGTCGGAGTACTCTCCGAAGGTCTCCTTGAACCTTGCCAGTTTGTCCAAATGCCATAGGACGTCCTCGACCTTGCAGGTGGTTTTCACCTCCACGACCACGATGGTGCCGCTAGTATGTCAAGCTCGCAGGACCATGCTCCAAACCCTAGATCACAGACGGGGACGCCTGTGATCCGATCAGAGAGCGCTAGACTGGTGCAGTATTTGCTGCCAGCGCTGGATTTCGGCGCGGACGTTGGCAATCGACGGAGAGCCGAGGTTGCTGCGGGCGGCTAAGGCGCGCTCTAGCGAAAAGACAGCCCCAGCGTCAGTACCAAACGCCGGATCAAGGGCCGAAAAATCCAGTTGGTCGAGCGGAATACCGCTGCGCAGGGACTCAGCAACTGCCTTGCCGACGCATTCATGGGCATGGCGGAAGGGCATGCCGGATTTGACGAGATAGTCGGCCAAGTCGGTGGCCAGCAGCATCGGGTCAGAGGCGGCGCGGCGGCAATTTTCCTCGCGCAGTTCCATCGCAGCGATCAGCTCGGTGTTGACGGCGAGGATCAGCCGGAGGGTGTCCACCGAATCAAACAGTGGTGGCTTATCTTCCTGGAGGTCGCGGTTATAGGTGAGCGGCAAGCCTTTTAGGGCTACCAGCAAGTTCATGAGATTGCCTACCAAGCGGCCGGTTTTTCCGCGGGTGAGCTCGCAAACGTCGGGATTTTTCTTTTGTGGCATGAGCGACGAGCCAGTGGTGTGGGCGTCGGAGAGGGCGGCGAAGGCGAATTCGCTGGTGCACCAGAGGATGAGATCTTCGCTGAGACGGGAAAGGTGGGCACCGCAAAGCGCCATCACAAACAACAGTTCGGCGATGTAGTCGCGATCGGCAATGGCATCCATCGAATTGTGGGTGACGCCGTCAAAGCCGAGCTCGGTTGCGATCGCGTGGCGGTCAAGGTTGATGGTCGAACCAGCGAGCGCCCCGGAGCCCAGCGGCGATATATTGAGGCGCTTGCGGCAATCGGCGAGACGGCTTTGATCGCGCTCAAGCATTTCGACGTATGCCAGGAAATGATGACCAGCGGTGACGGGCTGGCCGCGCTGGAGGTGGGTGTAGCCGGGGATGACAGTGGTGGCATAGCGCTCGGCCCTTTCCAGCAGCGCGAGTTGGAGGCCGCGAATGGCAGTGCTGAGGCCGTCGATTTCGCAGCGGCAATAGAGACGGGTATCGGTGGCGACCTGGTCGTTGCGGGAGCGTGCGGTGTGAAGTTTCGCGCCGGGCGGGCCGATTCGGCGGGTCAGTTCCGCCTCAATGTTCATGTGAATGTCTTCCAGCGATGTCTTGAACTCGAATTTTCCCGCTCGGATGTCCGCCTCAATGCCGCGCAAACCACCTTCAATGGCAGCAAATTCGTCGGCGTTAAGCAATCCGGCCGTGAGCTGGCCTCGGGCATGAGCGATCGAGCCGGCAATGTCCTGCGGAAACAACCGCCAGTCATAGGAGATGGACTCGCCGAATTGTTGGACGAGGGACGATGTGTCTTGAGAGAAGCGACCTTTCCACATGGCTTTGATGTTTTTAGAGCAGAAATTCGATGACAGTGGCATCAAAACACCCGGGGATGGGTACTGCAGCGGAAATCTCCGCAGTCTTTGTCCGTCTGATGGGTGTTTTAGCCGCAAGTTGCATCATGTCTGCCCGCTGAGCCAAGGGTAAAGTGCCTTCATTGTAAAGCCTGAGTGCCTCACGGACATGGACCTGTAGAACACACATGCCACCCCGGAAACAGCGGAACATGTTAGACCACGCCGTTGGCGCAGTTGGTTTCGCCACTGCCAGCAAGGGCGTGGATCAAATTTGTTAGAGACTTCATTGCTTGGCGCGGGACGCTCTCATAAGTGCGCGACCCGATATGCGGCGTGATCACGCAGTTGGGTGCGGCGAGCAGCGGGTGGTCGGCCGGCGGCGGCTCGCAATCGAGAACATCGGCACCGTAGCCGCCGAGTTTGCCGCTGTGCAGGGCGGCGGCAACGTCGGCGCTTTCGATAATCTCGCCGCGGGCGCAATTGATGATGACCACGCCATCCTTCATGGTGGAAATTTTATCGCGGCAAATCAAGGCTCGGGTTTCTTCGGATAGATTGCAATGGATCGACAGCACATCCGAGCGCTCCAGCACCTCGTCCATGGTCGCACAACGCGTCACGTCGTGGGTAGCGGCAAACGCATCGTCCCAGAACGGGTCGAAGGCGATGACCTGCATGCCGAAGGCGCGGGCACGAATGCCCACCTCCTTGCCGATTCGACCGAGGCCGATAATCCCGAGGGTTTTGCCAAAAATCTCGTGGCCTGTGAGACGCAGCCACTCGCCACGGCGGGCGGCGGCAGCGGTTGCCACGATTTGCTTGGTTAGACCTAACATCAATCCGAACGTGTGTTCCGCCACCGTGGTGTGGTTGACGCCTGGGGTGAAGAGGACCGGGATTTTCAACTCCTTGGTGGCAGGGATATCGATTTTATCGAGACCGATGCCGTATTTGGAAATCATCTTGAGGCGCGGCAGGGATTTCTCGAGCACCCCCCGGGTGATGGCGTCATCCCCGCATAGCAACCCGTCAAACCCGCCGGCAAGTTCGAGCATGCGGGCCTCACCTAGCGGGCCGCGTTCGCAAACGACCTCCCAGCCCTGGGCTGCCATGAGGGCATGGTGCGGGCCAGGGGTGTCTTGAAAACTGCAGGTGGTGAGGAGAATGCGCATGGGAGAATTGGCTAGGTAGCGGGGAGGATTGCAGCAGTCCAAGACCCAAGACGCAAGCCCCGAACCGGTGCCGGGAATGGAGACAGGAAAAGGCATCCTTTCTCCCCGGCGGCAAATCAAGATCGACCTCAGAACTCAGTGTCCAACCTCGTCTTCGACAATGGATCGAGCAAATCCAATCCCCCAACCGTCGGCTATCAGTGGACGAGTAACAAATCTAACAAATGTTACCATGCGAGGACTGACCCCATCAAGGAGTTCTGAAACTCCAATTCTATTGCGAGGTGGACGGAGCTGGCCACCCAGGCTAGGCTGGGGCGTGCTGGAATGGTTTGAAAAGGGTCGGTTTCCCGTGTATCTCGCGCCGATGGCGGGAGTGACGGACGTTATTTTTCGCGGAATTTGCAAGGCAATGGGGGCGGATGTGCTAGTCACCGAATTTGTCTCGGCAGAGGGGATCCTGCAGGCCGACGCACGAACCCGCAAATACACAGAATTTGAGGAAAGCCAGCGGCCAGTAGGCGTGCAATTGTTCGGTGCCGACGGCCAACGGATGGGCGAGGCCGCGCGCAAAATCATCGACTGGAAGCGACCGGATTTCATCGACCTGAATTTCGGTTGTCCAGTCAACAAGGTGGTTGCACGCAATGGCGGTTCCTCGTTGTTGAAGGATGCCGTGTTGCTGGCAGCGGTGACCGAAGGAGTGGTTAGAGCCGTGGACGGGCAGGTGCCGGTGACCGCGAAGATGCGGATTGGTTGGGACAGCCAGAATATCAACGCGGTGGCCATAGCCAGGATGCTCGTGGATTGCGGGGTAGAGGCGATTGCGGTGCATGGGCGGACCCGGGCGCAAGGGTATGGTGGCGAGGCCAATTGGGACGTGATTGACGCAGTGGCGCGAGCGGTGACGGTGCCGGTCATTGGCAACGGGGACCTTGGCAGCGGCGAGGATGTGGCGCGGTGCAGACGCGAAACGGCGGTGGCCGGGGTGATGATCGGCCGTGCAGCGATGGGCAATCCGTGGATTTTTCGCGAGGTCAGGGAATTTTTGGCCAACGGAGCGATGCCTCCACCCGTCATCCTGGAAGAGCGCTGGAACTTGATCTTGCGGCACTGCCGTCTCGCGGTGGCCAGTGGCCGCTCTGGCAACGAGCGCCAGACACTCACCTCGATGCGCACCCGGCTGATGGCCTATTGCAGGGGTTTTCCCGGTGCCAAGGACTTGCGCCAGAAATTATGCCACGTTGCTTCCCTTGGAGAAATCCAAGATCTCGCGGTCGGCTCCATCGCCCTCGGGCAGAGGGAACAGGAGTCCTTGCCTCAGCAAAAAGATCTTCACTGCGTGCCTGAATGATCTGGAGCGACTTCCACCAGGCGCAGGCTGCGGACGGGTTGGCCAGCGGCGTCGCGGAGTTCAGCTTCGAGCAAATAGTGGCCGGGTGCCGTCGGCAAGGTGAGTTCGAAGCGCAGTTCGCTGCGGCCGAACGGCTCGATCCGGCAGTCTTGTTGGGCTTGAATCACCTCGGTTTTTCCGTCGGAGCCTTGTCCCCTTCTGATGCGTAAGGTGACCGGACCACTCCACGGCTGCTCCAAGTCATTGAGTAGAATCACCGGGACTGAAAGCTTCTGATTGACCGACAAGCGGTCGTTCCAAAAATCCAGGCACAGGCCAACAGGGGCGAAGGCGTCGCGCACCAGATCGTGAAAATGCGGTTCCCAGGTGAGCTTGGCGATGTCCTGCCAGTGGTCGCTGGTCTGGCCGTCGGGGCGCGAATAGCCTAACATAGTGAAGTGCATCACTGCGGCGACACTGCGGTGGGCGCGCCAGAATTCCGTCTCTGCTGCGAGGTAGCGCGCATACAACTCAAAGCGCTGGGCGGCAGTGGCATCCGGCCCTAGCAGGTTTTTGTAGAGGTCGCGGGTGAGGGTGGTGGGAGTGCCGTCGCGATTGAGCCAGAGCCAACCGTATTCGTTGATAATGACCGGGTGGGTCCCGTCATTTTTGATGGCGCTGCCCTGTGGCACCGGGCTGGCCTTGGCAAGGTTGCGGAGTTTGAAGTTGGAATCCATGAAATGATAGGGATGGGACTCATGGACGTCGCCGGGCTCAAGAGGGGCGGCATAGCTATTGTCCCACGGTCTGTTAGATAAATCCAGGGCACGCACCTGACGGATGGCGGGGGCTGTCTCATGGCTGGTGGTTTCGTTGCTGGCGTCCCAAATGACGACACAGGGGTGGTTCCAGCGATCGCGCATCCACTCGGTGAATTCGCGGGCGAGCTCGTCGCGCTTGAGTGGCTCGGGCCACGAACTCCAACCCGGCCCGCCAAACCAAATAGGAAACTCGTCCTGAATAAGCAGGCCCTCCTCGTCGGCGATGCGGTACCAGGCCTCGGGCGGAAAGCCAATGCAGTAGCGCAGGCAATTCCAGTGCATCTCCTTGGCCTGCCGGTGCAACTGGCGAACCCAGGATTCATCCCATGGCAGGTTGGCCCGCTCCGGGTCCTCAAAAAACCGATAGAGAGTGACATTGCTGCCGCGCATGAAATACGGTTTGCCGTTGAGCTGAGCCAAGTGTGTCACCGGATCGAACTTGAATTCGCGCATGCCAAAGCGGGTGTCGAGCCGGTCGGCCGGGCTGACCACGCTGAGTGTGTAAAGGAACGGATCTTCGGGCGACCACAGCCGACAGTCACTGATGGGGATTTGCACATCTAACGTTTTTTCAGAATCGGCGGCAAAGGGTTCGGCCGCACGACTGATGCTGCCGACGAGTTTGCCGGATTGGGTTTCGCGCACCTCAAAGCTGAGGTCGGCGCTGGTGTCTGTGCCAGTGTTGCGCAACTCAGCCCGAACCCTGACCGATTTATGGGCGATGTCGGGCACCGTCTGGACGTTGACGATGTGCGGTGTGCCGGAAAGAATCAGTTCGACGGAATCGAAGATGCCCGGCAGATAGCGTTCCTTTTCGAAATCAAAGCCGGAGGGAATCGCAGGGGTCACCGTGTCGCGGTCCGCACAGATGCGAATAACCCACTCGTTCGCACCGGCTTTGAGGGCGTCGTGGGCATCAAAATAACCCGGTGTAAAACTCGCCGCATGCTCACCTAACAGCTTTCCATTGAGTCGCACCTGCGCGCCGAACATCGCCTTACCGATCCTGAGGATGGCCACTGGCGGCACCGCTCCGTCGAGCTGAAACGTCCGGCGATACCAGAACGCGTCGCGCCGCGGGTCCTTCTGCCGCAGGGTTTCGCGGTCAGTCACCTTGGGGCCGGGCTCCACAAACGGAGGCTGCGCCATATCCACCAAGCCCGGCACCGGTACCGTTCGTAAAAACTCGTCCGGCACGGCATCCAGCTTGCCCTCGGCGATTTGCCAGAGGCCATCGAGTGAGAGGGTTCGGCGCAGCGAATCCGTGCCGCGGACAGTCGGAGTTGCGACCGCCAACACCAACCACATCAGAGCAAAGACAGGATTTTTCATGGGGGAATTTAGGATTCTTCGGCACCCGTCGCTTGTGCGACCAAGTGTAGGAAGAAAGGCCCCTAGCAATACATGACCGCGAAGCCGAATTTTTCTCGATAATCCATGGCCGATGGAACCTCTCCGCAGCCTCTGCGGCCCTGCTGCAAAATTTTCAGTTAGCAGGGAGGGAAATCAGGGAGGCACCGCTTGGAGGGTCGCCTGTCCCATATCTTGTAGCCCCAGTGGTTCGCATGGGCTGAGGGGGAAGACGGGAGCGAGCGTCTGATGCCCGTGAATCAAGGGCGGCTCACTTGGCTGGGGTCTCGGGGATATTTTTGAAATCCTCGGGGACTTTGGAGATGACGTAGGAGAGGACTTGGGCGATCTCCATTGGCGAGAGTTTTTGGCCCCAGGCTTCCATTTTGGTGCCGTTGTTGCCGGTGCTCTCGGGCGGCGAACCTTTGTTGATGAGATTGAACAGCCCCATCGGCTTGTCAGTGAATTTCCATATGTGGTCATTCAACGGCAGGCCTGGCAGGTGGATCTTGCCGCCGCGACCATCGTCCTGGGTGGCGTTCAGATCCACCCCGTGGCAGGGCACGCAATTCTTGGTGAAGGTGGCCTGACCAGCGGCGACGTAGAGCGGATCCTTGGCGAACACATGGACAAGCTTGGAATCATTGAGGTCCGCCAAAAGTTTGTTCAGCTCGCGAATCTGGGCGGCTTGCACCGCGATGATCTTTTCCTGGACGGCTAGTTGCGGGCTCTTGACCAGCGAGGTGCCGTAGTACACGAACCAATAGCCAACAAAAAACACGATAGCCCCGTAGAAGGTGAAGAGCCACCAGTTAGGGAGTTTTTGGTCAAACTCCTGAATGCCGTCAAATTTGTGCTCACGAAGAATGATTTCACCTTTTTTCTTGGCAAATTGGCCGGGTGTGGGGTCTGCGCTCATGGCTTGTTGGGGGGAGATGTGGGATCTTGGGGAGACGACGGAGGCGGGGGCGGATTCCCTTCTAACGGGAGATTGGCGAGGTGCTCGCGCTGGTCCTTAGGCAGCATCAAGGATCGAATGATGCTGATTAGGAAAATACAAGCCACCACCCCGAATGAGCAGTACACAATGACCGGTACCCATTCTCCAAAGAAGACGCGCTTGAATTCCACGCTGGCCAAAACCGGCATATCGTTGTTAGGGGGTCGGGGTGGTTGGTGCGGCAGGAGCCGCAGCGGGAGCAGCAGCGGGAGCAGCAGCAGGAGCAGCGGCAGGAGCAGCGGCAGGAGCAGCGGCAGGAGCAGCGGCAGGAGCAGCGGCAGGAGCAGCGGCAGGAGCAGCGGCAGGAGCAG
>CAIKHZ010000126.1 GCA_903827375.1 Akkermansiaceae bacterium | reverse complement strand
GTCTTGAAGGATATGGGAATTGCCCAAATGCTGCATTGCAGGGTACGGTATTTTACGGATGGGGCGGTAATCGGCAGCAAGGAGTTTGTGAACGAGGCGTTTGCCCGGGCCCGGGAGCGATTCAGCGCGAAGCGCAAAGATGGAGCGCGGGCGATGAGGGGTAGTGGCAGCGGCGTGAAGGGATTGCTGTGGAGTGCCAGGGATTTGCGCGTAAGAGTCTGACAAGCTGGATTCGAACCAGCGTTTTTCGGGGTACTTCAAAGTTTTAATCTGCTAGGCTGTGATCTGCGAAGGAGGGATTTGAGAACTTGAGTTCATGGTAGGAAGGACGGAAGTGCGGTGATCAAGCACTCTGTGAGTAAGCGTGCTCCGTGCTGAAATCAGCCCTGGACAGCAACCCAGGCCGTGTTCTCCCCCTTGCGCGCCGCCACCCGTATCACTGCCTGCAGGCTCAGGATGCCCGGAACCGCGATTTGGCCTCTCTAAAGTGAAAAATTTCCGAAAGAATTGCCACATTCTCGCACGTTAGATCGCCGGTTCGGATTTCCCGGGCTCTTTCACCCGTTGGCTCACAACAATCATGAAACCCTATATCCTTCCATTATCCGCATTGATTCTTCTGGGATTGGAGTCCCTTCGTGCCGAGCCAGACCAGACGTGGCTCGACTCCTATCAAATCGTGTGGGACAGCCAGAGCGCTGATGCCCGTGGTTCGATGCCTATCGGTGCCGGCAATATCGGCCTTAACGTCTGGGTGGAGAAGGACGAACTGCTCATCTACTTCGGCAGCCCGGATTCTTGGAGCTATCGCGGCGCGGGCTTTAACACCCAGATGCAAACCAAGCTCGGCCGCTTGCGCCTGAAGTTTTCCCCAGGGGTTTGGGCCAAGGAGTTCCGCCAGGAATTGGAGCTAGCCACCAATTCCATCGTGCTGAGCGGCAAAACCACCGATGGTCATGCCATCAAATTGCGTGTCTGGATTGACGCCATGCAACCTGTGGTCCACCTGGAAGGGCAGTCCGAAAGCCCGATAGAGGCCGCTGTAGCCGTGGAATACCCGACTGGTCTCGCCATGGCGCCTCACAACACCGGCCAGGTTTACGGGCCATTGGTTAGGGAGGGGCGTATCGACGGGGATGCCATTGAGTGGTGGGAGCGCAGCCCTGCTATCGACGAGGGACGCGCCGAATATATCCGCAGGTTCAAAGTTGAGGAGTTAGCCAAACTGCTTCCCAATCCCATGTCTAACAGGACGATGGGAGGTCGGCTTTCCGGTGTTGGATTTGTGGCCGATGGAACCGGGCAGGGGACCTATGACGGCAGGGAGTTTCGCTCCGTGAAACTAAGATCAGCCAAGCCCCTGAACCACATCGATCTCCACGCGTCGCTGCGAATTGCCCAGGATGCCACACTCGAAGAATGGCAGGGACAGCTGAAAAGGCTTGAGACTGCCAAGCGCGCCACTGCCCGGGAGGATTGGCGGGCCAGCGTTGCTTGGTGGCAGGGGTTTTGGGACCGCAGCCGCATCGTGATCAATCCGGGTAAGGGACCGGACGATCCCGCATGGCAGACGGGACGGAACTATCAGCTATTCAGGGCGCTTCTGGCGAGCAACCGCAACGGCGAATTTCCAACGCTTTTCAACGGCGGCCACTTCACTTGTGAGCCCAACCCGGATTCACGCAACTGGTTTGACTGCCAGTTCATGGCGCAGAACCAGCGCTTGGTCTATTGGCCGATGCTGAAGAGTGGCGACTTTGATCTGCTCAAAGTCGGACTGGAGTATTACCGCCGCAGCACAGAGCTTCAAACCGCTTGGGCCAAGCACTTCTGGCAGGTGGATGGGCTGGCATTCAACGAGGGCATGGGGATCTACGGAGCGGATTGGGCACCCAATCCCGAAGGCCATGGCGGTCCCGGCCACCTCACCTATCATAAAGTCAGTGGTATGGAATTCGCCCTCATGATGTTGGAATCTGCAAGTTACGGCGGCACCGATGCCCGCCCGTATCTGCCTATTGCACTCGGCTATTTGCAATACCATGACCAGTTCTATCGGGCACAAACCAAAAAACTCACAGGCAAGGAGTTTGATGAACACGGCCAGTTGGTGATTTTCCCCGGCAATGCAATCGAGATGTATCAACAGACGCGCAATGATGCCTGCACCATTTCCGGTCTCATGGCGCTGAGTAAATCCTTGCTGGACTTGCCGGCTAACATGTTGACCACCGAACAGCGTGCCTTTTGTGAGGCGTTCCGCAAGAAACTGCCGCCGCTGCCCACTCGCGAGCGGCGTGGTCACCAAACGCTGGCACCCGCCGAATCTTGGAAATCGGCATCCACTTGGGATAATATCGAATTGCCCGAGTTATATCCCGTCTTCCCTTTTCATATCTATGGCGTCGGCAAACCCAATCTCCAATTGGCTCGGGATACCTGGGAATTTAGCTTCGAACAACCACGTCAGAAACGCAACTTCTGCTGGTATCAAAGCCTGATCTATACAGCCAACCTAGGCTTGCCCAAAGAAGCCAGTGAGTTCGCCATCGCCAAATTTCTTTGGCCCAACCGGGAAAAAGGTGCCCAATCGGGTATGCGCTATCCGGTGTTCTATGATACCTTTGGCTTCTGCCAGCGGCCGGACTTCGACCACGGTGGTTGTGCCATGGTCGGCTTGCAGGACATGCTGATGCAAACTGTGGACGACAAAATCCTGCTCTTCCCCGCCTGGCCCAAGGATTGGGATTGCGAATTTAAACTCCACGCTCCCAACCACACAACCGTCGAGGGTGTCCTTAAAGGCGGCCGATTGGAAAAACTCACAGTCATGCCACAAGCCCGTGCCAAAGACATCGTTAATATGCTAACGCAATAACAGAATGAATATTCTATCAAAATGCAAAATGCAACAAAGAGTCATGAGAATGGCGGCCATGCTGATGCTGCCCGGCGGTCTCGGATTATGCGGGTTTGCGGGGGCCGAGGAGTTGGCTGCCGCCCTCACCCTCACATCGCCGGTTTCCTGCCAAGTGTTCCAGCGAGATAGAACCAATCAGGCTGCCATATTGATCGAGGGAACCGTCGCCGGTAAGGCCGATGTGGTTGAGGCCAAAGCCGATTTGCTGCCCGGTGCAAAACGCGGCGCGGCGGTCAGTTGGGTCGCCGTCTCCCCTAACGGTCAACCGGTAACAGGCAATTTCTCCGGCCATCTCAGCTTGCCTGCTGGCGGTTGGTATCAGGTGACCGTCCGCGTCCGCTCGGCCACTAGGACGCTAGTGGAGCAAGCGGTGGACAAGGTGGGCGTCGGCGAGGTGTTCGTCACTGCCGGGCAGTCAAACTCCGCGAACTTTGGCAACCCGCAGCAAACGGCCAAGGATGACCGGGTCGTGTATTTCAATGGCAAAGGATATGTGCGGGCTCAGGATCCGATCCCGGGTGGGTGTGGCGGCGGCGGCAGTCCGTGGGCGCTGCTAGGCGACCGCATCTTTGCCTCGCAGCAGGTCCCTGTCTGTTTCCGCTCAGCGTCCTTGAATTGGACGGAAGTCGCAGCTTGGCTCCCGCCCAATACCGATCTATACAAAAATCTCGCCTCTTGTGTTAAAGTATTCGGGAAGAATGGTGTCCGCGCCGTACTCTGGCATCAGGGCGAAAGTGACACTCTGGTTAGGACATCCGCTGAAACCTACTGCGAGCGCATCAAAACCATCGTCGATGCGCTTAACCAAGATGCCACCTATCAGTTGCCGTGGCTGGTGGCCCAAGCATCCTTCCATCCCGGGTCGGGGGCGCCGGAACAGGCTCAGGTGGCCAAGGGACAACAACTCCTCTGGACTGGCAAGATTTGCTTCCAGGGACCGGTCACAGATGATCTGCTAGGCCCAGAATACAGGCATGACGGCGTGCATTTCAATCAGAAGGGGCTCGAAAAACATGCGGACAGGTGGTTTGATGCGCTGAGCAAGGCGTTCCAATGGAAATAGTCCACATCCCCCGATTACTACACCGTTACAATCATGAAATTGTTCATCAGCCTGGTTGCCATCGCCGGGTTCTCGTTCCTGTTGGCAGCGCAGCAGCCCATCGCCTTTGTTCTTGGCGAAGCTGGCCTCAAGGCCGTCGTGATCGACAGTGATGAACGTGAGTCGTTCCTTGGCATGCAACTGGATGCAGCAGGCCGCCTGTTCGCCGGTTGCCGTGAGGCGTTGTTTGTGTATGAGCCGGCGGCGGGCGGACTCTATCAACCACGGCAGTTGTTGTTCCGTTTCCCAAAAGATGCATGGATCTACGATATCGCCATCCGCGGTGACGACCTCTATGTGTCCACTCACACCGCGATCTATCTGCTGCAGGGTGCGGTCAAGCGGCGCGATGGCATTACACCTAAACGCTTGGTGTGGGGTCTTCCAATGATGAAGGGCTGGGACATGCACCAGGGCGTTCACGGCATGGCTATCGGGCCGGAAGGAGATATCTATTACTCTAGCGGAGACGAGATTGTTGACTACGGGGATTTCAATCGTGCCGACCACTGGTCGCACTGGACTTGCTATCATGGCACCAAGAGCACACGCGTCACCGGTTGCGGCGGCGTCTTTCGTTTCAGCCCTGATGGAGAATCCTTCGAGGTCGTCGCGGCAGGCACACGCAACAATTGCGGCATCTCTTTTGATAGATCATGGAATCTCTTCACCAGTGATAACGATCATGAGTCGAGGCCACAGCAATACGTCCCCGGCCGCCTGTTGCACGTCACTGACGGTGCCTACTTCTCCTGGCCCCGCGGCTGGTTGGCAGAAAAGCAGCCGTGGCGGACGGATTTACTGGATTCGCTCAATCCCGAATTGGGGCGTTATGTGCCCACCGGTCAGATCTATTATGACGACACATTCCTTCCCGAGTCGTGCCGTCACAGTCTATATGTGGCAGAGTGGGGACGCGGCAAACTTCTTCGCTATCCGTTGCGAGCGGTTGGCTCATCGTTCAAAGCACCCCAAATCGAGTTTCTTGGCTGTCCACCCAATGTCCGCCCCGTCGGCCTTGCTGTGGGCCGTGGCGGCCGAATCTTCACCAGCGTTTGCCACATGGAGGCCAATGAGGCGTCGCCCATGTATCGCAGCGAAATTGTCATGATCACCCGTGCCGACGATAGCCCCGCCGCGCCTTTCGATGGTTATGAGGAAACCACGGTTCAGTTAGATAAGCTCTATTCCGAATTGGGGGATGGGTCCTCACAGCGCCGCCTGCGTGCCCACATCGAATTGCTGCGCCGCGGACCCTCCGCTTGCCAGCAAGCCGTCACTCGTCTTGGACAGGCCGCCGTCGGCACCCCGCAGCACACAGATTTGTTATGGCTCGCGGCCGCTAGTGGGGCGATGGAGCCTGTTTCGGCGCTTGCGGAATCTCCCGTTCCCGAAGCCCGTCACCAGGCTCTGCGAGCCTTGCTCAGATTCGCGCCTGTTCCAAACCGTGCCATCTTTGAAAAGGCTCTCGCAGATTCTAACCCACAAGCAGCCCACATCGCTCTTGTAGCTTTGCGTGATCGCTTCGATACCGCACCTTTGCCGCAGATCATCGATCACGCCGGCGGGGCCGATCGCCTGCTCCGCCAGACCGCTGTGCAGCTTCTTGCAGCACGCCTAGCTATTCCCGAAATCCAACAACTCTGCGAGTCAAAGAATGCAATTGATCGTAGAACCGGTATTCTCGTTGCCGGCCAGCGCCTCACCATCCCTCCGCTTTCAGGCCAACTTCCCGAGGGCTGGCCGCTCGACCCAATGCAGTGCGTTGTCCCCTATGTCGGCGAATCCATCGATCTGGCCAGCCGCGGAATACTTGGAAATTTCACGTTCGCCGACGCATGGGCCAAACGGCCAAAATCACCAGCTGACGAGAGCCTTTTCGCATTGTTGGAACGGTGCCTTAACGACGTTGCTTCTGACAATGCCAAGCAGGCCGCGATGTTCCTCCGCTTGCTCAAGGATCCGCGAAGCGACAGCCAATGCGTTGCCGTGTTAGGTCTTCCAACTCGCGATGCTATCCAACCTATCCCCTTGAAAAATGCTACCTCCTCCGGCATCACGGAATTGCCGGAGGCATTTAAAAATGTGAACTGGCAAGCGCGCCTCGCTGCTGCCAATTCAAAAAGCGGAGCGGTTCTATTTACCACTCGCGGCTGCGCCGTTTGTCACTCCGCCAAAGCCGGTGACTCGGGCGGCGGCGGGCCCGCACTGCAAGGCGCGGGCTCTCGCTTCACCTTGCAATACCTGGTAGAATCTGTCATGGTTCCCAACAAAGTTGTGGCACCCATGTTTCGCTGGACTTTGGTGACCCGCAAAGATGCATCCACCATCGCCGGTCTAGTTACCGGGGAGACCGCCGACGCAATAGAGTTGTTGTTGCCAGCTGGCGTCCGCATCACTCTCAAGAAAGATATCATTGCCAAGCGCGAGCTGCAAGATCGCTCGCCAATGCCCGAGGGCCTCATCCAAACGCCCGAAGAGTTGCTTGATCTTCTCGCTTATCTTGTGACATTAAACTAATATACACAAACCCATGAAATCAATTGCAATCACGATAGTAGCATTGATGATGGCTCACGGGGCCAGCGTCTCGGCCGGGGGCCTCGCCGGCAAGCGGCCGAATATCATTATGATTGTCAGTGATGACCAAGGGTATGGCGATCTTGGGCGAAATGGCAACAAGGAGATCAAGACGCCAAACTTGGACAAAATGTACGATGAGAGTGTTCATTTTGAGGATTTCCATGTGAGTCCGACGTGCTCGCCAACCCGCTCGTCGATCATGAGTGGCAAGCATGAGTTTAAGAATGGTGTCACTCATACCATCCTGGAAAGGGAGAGGATGAGCTTGAAGTCCATGACGATTGCCCAAGTGATGAAGTCGGCCGGGTACACGACGGGCATTTTCGGCAAGTGGCATCTGGGAGATGAGGACGCCTATCAGCCTGACAAGCGCGGGTTTGACGAAGTGTTCATTCACGGGGCAGGTGGCATCGGCCAGACCTATCCCGGCACCTGCGGAGATGCGCCTGGCAATAGCTATTTCAGTCCGGCCATCAAGCACAACGGCACTTTTGAAAAAACAAATGGCTATTGCACAGATGTATTCTTCGGGCAGGCATTGAAGTGGATAGAAGCCTCATCCAAGGGCCAGCAGCCGTTTTTCGCGTATATTCCCACAAATGCGCCGCACGCGCCGCTGGATTGTCCTGAGGAATATATCAAGAGATGTGGAGGCAACCGGTTTTATGGGATGATCGCCAACATTGACGATAATGTTGGCAAACTCATGGCTAAGCTGAAAGACTTGGGCATCGACGATAACACGCTGGTTGTGTTCTTCAACGACAATGGCGGTACGGCCGGTAGATTCAATGCCGGCATGCGCGGCTTGAAGGGGACGGCATTCAATGGCGGAACGCGTGCTATGTCACTGTGGCGCTGGCCGGGCATGCTAAAGCCGGCAGCCTGCGACAAGCTAACTGCCCACCTGGATATTTTTCCGACTTTGAGCGAGTTGGCGGCGGCCAAGGTGCCTGATGAAGTTGCAAGGAAGCTGGAGGGGTTCAGTTTGCTTCCGCTATTGGAGAATCCGCGGGCCGACTGGCATGATGAGCGGATGCTTTTCACGCACGTCGGTCGTTGGAATGCCGGAGCGGAACCCCAAAAATACGGGCAGTGCAGCGTGCGCTGGCAGCGCTACTTGCAGGTTAGAGAACAGGGGAAGTGGTGCATCTATGATCTGAAAGCGGATCCAAGTGAGAAGACCGACCTTGCCAGCCAGCAGGCCGATTTGCTTGCGAAGCTTGACAAGGCCTACGATGCATGGTGGGAGGATGTGTTGCCATGTTTGGAGAACGAGAAGGCATACAAAACCGCTGCCAAAGTCAATCCATTCAAAGAACAATATCTGAAGCAATTTGGGGTCAACGGCACGGGAAATTGAGGATTGCCTATGTCGATGACTGCTGCTGACCAGCCCTGCTTCCAATCTGTCCGCCTCCAGCCATTGTAACAATTCTCAAAAAATGTGCTTGGTTCGGCGGTTTGGGCGGGTATCCTCATGTCAGGCAAGTCCTAGCAACTAACATGAAAAACGAATCCCAAGTTTGTGAAGTGAAGACGCAAGATCAGACGAGTCGCCGCCGGTTTTTGGGTGGCGTGATTGCGGCGGCTGTGGCCCCGCAGTTCATACCCAGCCGTGTGCTCGGAGGCGAAACAGCACCCAGCAACAAGATCCAACTCGGTCATATCGGTACCGGCGGCCAGGGCACCGGGCTGCTGCACAATTTCCTATCGGTGGATGGGGCTGTGAGCGTGGCCATCGCTGATCCATACAAGGAGAGGCGCGAGCGCTCAGGCGATATCGTGAAGCAATCGCAGAAGCACGAGCCGAAGCTTTACAATGATTTCCGTGAGTTGTTGGCTGACAAGACGATTGATGCGGTAGTCATCGCCACTCCCGATCACTGGCATGTGCCGGTGGGCTTGGCGGCGGTGCGCGCCGGCAAGGATGTATATATCGAGAAGCCCCTCGGTCACACACTCGCACAGAACCGGGCGATGTTAGATGCATGTCAGAAGAACAAGCGTATTTTCCAATATGGCACCCAACAACGCAGTCAGGAGATGCTCAAGCGTGGCATTGAGCTGGTCCTCAACGGCTACATCGGGGACTTGCAACGCATCGAGGTGTGGGCACCTGCGGGTAGCGGTGGCGGTTCACTTGATGAGATTCCGGTGCCGGGCGGTCTTGACTATGACACCTACCTCGGGCCGGCACCGTTGAAGCCGTGCAGCAAGGACCGGATCACTAGCGCCGGGTCATGGTATTGCTCGGACTACGCGCTGGGTTTCATCGCCGGTTGGGGAGCGCATCCACTCGACATCGCTATCTGGGGGATGGACTACGACCAGAAAGGGCCTGCCAAATTCCGCGGCACGGGGGATTTTCCGACGCCCAAGGCGCTGTTTGACACCTGCGCCACTTGGGATGTGAACATTGAATTTGCAGGCGGCCTGCCCATGCATTTCATGAGCCATAACCACGCCGAAGCAATCGTTAAAAAATATCGTCCGAATTTTGATGGTGACGGCACGACGTTTTTCGGATCGAAGGGCTGGGTCAGCTTAAGCCGTGGCGGCGTGGCGGCGAGCAATCCGGATTGGTTCAAATTGCGCGAGTGCGAAGGGACCCACCGCGTGCTCTATCACAATCAATACTACAAGTCCTTTGTCGATTCGGTTCGCGGTCGCACGCCGTCCATCGCGCCGATCGAGGACGCGGTTCGCTCCGACGCATTGAGCCACCTCTCGCTGCTTGCCATCAAGTCCGGCGGAGAAGTGGTTTGGGATCCGAAGGGCTATCGCATCGTATCACCAGAAGCGCTCAATGCCCAGATGACCTGTGAGGTTCGCGGCAAGTGGGAGCAAAGTTAACGCCGGATTTTTTCAGTCCTGCATGAGCGGCCCTGCGGAGAATCACCCGAAGCGCTGGCGATGGCGCTTCGAATGGCTGTGCCAAACGGCAGTGGAAAAGGCCGTCGGCTGGTTGCCGGGGCCGCTGGTGTTTCGCATGGGCGAATCGTTAGGATGGGTGGTCTGGAAATGCCTGCCGCAACGCCGGAAAACGGTGCTGCGAAACCTGCGTATCGCCTTTTGTGGTGAGCACGATTTGCCGGAATTGCGGCGGATGGCGCAGGCGACGTTCCAACGGACCGGGGGCAATCTATTTTCTGCGGCGCGCACCGCCCGCCTTGCCCCCGCCAAGCTCGGCAGCGTGATTCAAATCGAAAACCTCGAACTCTTGGAACAGGCACTCGCCGAGGGCAAAGGCGTGGTCTTACTGCTTTCACACATGGGCAACTGGGAGTTGCTCAGTCGCATCGTCCACTTGTTTCCAGTGGGCACAAAAGCCGGCGCATTCTACCGCCCACTCAACAACCCGTTGCTCAATGAGGACGTCCTGAGGCGCCGCCAGGCCGATGGCACCCGCA
The DNA here is from genome assembly GCA_903827375.1 of Akkermansiaceae bacterium. GTDB lineage: Bacteria > Verrucomicrobiota > Verrucomicrobiia > Verrucomicrobiales > Akkermansiaceae > Luteolibacter. Next base: position 35,121 of record CAIKHZ010000126.1, on the reverse strand, counting down.
TGTTTTCAAAACGGGATAACCCGCATCTGGTCGCCGGATTCCTGCGAGCGGGCGGCGTTGTAGGGATTTTAGCAGACCAGCGGGTGGGGGCTCCCGGCGAGCTTGTGCGGTTTTTCGGGCGCTTGACGCGGGCCAGTCCGTTGCCGAGTTTGTTAGCTCGGCGTGCGAAGAGTTCGGTGCTGGCCCTTTCTCTAACCACGGTGGAGGCGGGTCGATGGAGCGCTCGCTTTGTGGCAATGGATGCCTCCAACACCACTGACGGATGCATGGTGACGCTCGAAAAAGCGATGCAGCGGGCCGCTTTGGATGTGTTCTGGTTGCAGGAACGCTGGAAAGTCTATCTTGAACCGGATTTCACCATCCGCGATTGGCTCGGAACCCAGACGCATGGCTCCGGCAAGACACACCGCGCCTTGGTCTGGCTCTCGGATGCGCCACACGGATGGTGCCTGCCTGAGGCATGGACGCATCCAGATGTGACCTATGAAGCGGTCATGGAACCGGGGCAAGCCCTGCCCGCATGGCTGCCAGACACCACGCCAGTGCACACGGCACCGCGCGGAGCGATTCGCGCCACCCTGGAAAAGCTCGTTGCTGCTATGGATTTGACGGCTCCCTTGCCATTGGATTATATCGTCACCTGCGGCGCAACACCGGCACTAACGAAAGCCAGCCGACGCGAGTGCATCCCGCTGGTTTCCCTATCGATCTAACATTTATTCACTTCATCAGTGGCTCACCTAAATGATATGACAACTCAAACATTGGAGTTCGGGATTCATCCGCCGCGAACCTCGATCGGTGCCCGCAAAATCCTCGTCATCAAGCTAGGCGCGCTGGGGGATATCATTCTGGCGATGGAAGCCTTCCAAGCGATCCGCAAGCACCATGCCAATGATTCCATTACCTTGCTGACCCGCAAGCCGTTTGTTTTACTAACGGAAAAAATGCCATGGTTTGATTCGATTTGGCCCGACCCCGCGCCCAAGCTTCTGGAGGTGAGCAAATGGTTGGCGTTCCGCAGGCACCTGCGCTCCGCCAATTTCAGTCGCGTTTATGATCTCCAGTGCAACGACCGCGCAGGATTCTACTTTCGTTTGCTCGGTCCTGGCCGACCCGAGTGGTGTGGTGTGGCGCGCGGCTGTTCTCATCCGCGACCTGATTTCGGCGGGGAAAACCTCCCGGTCACGGAGCGTCTGCTGCGCTTGATAGAGGCGGCGGACGTGCCGCGAGCCGGACCCGCCGAACTGGGCTGGCTGGACGGAGATGTGTCTAACTACAACCTTCCCGCCCGCTACCTGTTGTTGGTCCCGGGTTGCGCGCCGCAACACCCATACAAACGCTGGCCAGTAAGGCATTTTGCCGCACTGGTGGAAATGCTTGCAGCGCGTGGCGTGACCGCAGTGGCCATCGGCACCGCTGTGGACAACGATGCCATCGGCGAAATCCAAGCCTTGGCCCCGGGCTTGATCAATTTGGCAGGTCGCACCGACCTCGGCCAAGTGGCGGCCTTGGCGCGGCGTGCGGTGGCCGTGGTGGGCAATGATACCGGCCCGGTGCATGTCACAGCGATGGTCGGAGCACCGACCCTGGTGTTGATGTCGCGAGTCACGGACCCGGTGCGCATGCTGCCACGCGGGCCCACGGTGCACTGGCTGAAACGCGAGAACCTCGCCGATCTAACTGCTGAGGAGGTTTTTGCCGCCATCCGAGTCCCGATCTAGCAATCTATCCATGATGAAACCAGCCGCCTTGATTTTCGACCGCGATGGCACGCTCATCGAGCACGTGCCTTATCTGAGCGAACCGGAGCAGGTTCGGCTGTTGCCTGGTGTGCGCGAGGCGCTGCAAACCGCGATCAGAGCGGGGGCTCGCTTATTTTTGCACAGCAACCAATCGGGCATCGGCCGCGGCTTCTTTGATTTTGCCGCCGTGGATGCGTGCAATCAGCGGCTCATTGAGTTGTTGGATCTCGGAGAGCGACCGTTTGAGCGGATATGCATCGCGCCGGAAGTGCCCGCCGCTCCTTCTCTCTACCGGAAGCCCTCGCCTTTGTTTGCGCAGGAGGTCATCTGTGAGTTCTCGCTGCAACCCACTGCCGTTTGTTATCTGGGCGACCGCGGCAGCGACCTCGCCACCGCGCAGGCTGCCGGCACCCGAGGCGTAGGCATCGCCAGCGGGCTGGATGACCTGCGCGCCGAACTTCAGGCGCTGGGACTGGCCGACGAATTCCCTGTTTTTGATTCCATTGGCGCGGCCATCGACTACCTTTTCCCCAAGCCATGACCGACACCGAGCCATCCAGCCGCATTTATTCGTTAGAGCAACTGCTCACCCTGCGAGGGCAGGCCGCAGCGGTCGGCCGCCGTGTGGTACTCACCAACGGCTGCTTTGATCTGCTTCATCGCGGTCATTTGACATATCTCCGGCAATCCGCGGCACTCGGCGATCTGCTCATCGTCGCCGTCAATAGCGACGCCTCGGTGCGTGCGCTCAAAGGCGATGGCCGCCCAATCAATCACGAGCAGGACCGCGCCTACGCACTGGCCTGTCTGCGCAGCGTGGAGGCGGTATTCATCTTTCCCGGTCCCCGCCTTGCAGACGAAATCACTGCTCTCAAGCCCGACATTTATACCAAAGCCGGCGACTACTCGCTGGACACTCTCGATCCATCGGAGCGTGCCGCGCTGGGATCGGCGGGGGTGGAGATTGTGTTTTTGCCATTTGTGGCAGGTCATTCCACCACTTCCCACCTTCAGCGCATGCGCAATCCCGCAAGCTAACTTGTCCTGAAGCGTACCATTCCAAGAACCGACCATGCTCCATTCTCTGAGCTCAAGCAGCATCGATGCCTAACTAATCTTGAAAATCATTTGATCACGTCATACAATTTGCACGACGTGGATTGAACGATTGATCGAACCTGTGGTCTTGGACCGCGCCCGGACGCGGCCAGTGGTTGGGTTGACGGGAGCCCGGCAGACGGGGAAAACCTCCTTGGTCAGGCGGCTTTTTCCGACGCATGACTATGTGAGCCTGGACTTGCCCAGTGAAGCTGAGCAGGCGGAGAATGATCCGTCCGCCTTTCTGTCCCGCCATCCAGCGCCGTTGATTGTCGATGAAGTCCAGTACGCCCCGGGTCTGCTGCGGCATTTAAAGCGGGAAGTGGACGCACGCCGGGACGACAACGGGCGTTTCATTCTAACTGGATCGCAGCCCTTTGAGCTCATGACCGGAGTGGCGGAGTCACTTGCCGGGCGGGCCGCGGTATTGACCCTGGGAGGACTGAGTTACGCGGAAATCCTTCGTGCGCGTCCCGAAACGACCGTCGAAGAGGCGATCTTGCGGGGTGGTTTTCCCGAGCTTCACGCAAAACCAGACATTGACGCCCGCGGGTTTTTCCAATCCTACGTGGCTACCCGCTTGGCCATGAGGCCACCGCCTTACCGCTCTCCTCGCTCACTTCGCTTCTCGCCTGAGCCATCCCGGGCGGGATGCCCCAACCACGACCGGAGAATGCCTGCGGTTTTAATGACGAGTCTGTGCAGTTCGGGGTAGATGGGGGCGGGTGGTGTTGGCGCGGAAGTACCCTGCTTTCAATCGCTACTATCGAGATGCTAAGACTGCCTCTGCCTGTTTCTCGCGCCTTCGCATTACGCTCGGCGTCGGATACCCCGGAGTCGCTTCCTCTTTCTTGGCGGTTGCTGGTGGAATCACAAATCAATAATTCCTTCCGTCGGCCGGCAAAACGGCGGAATCCTTTTTGGGACTGGGCGGTCCTATCATCCAGGATCCGTGCAAAAATCCGCCCTGGTGGTGCGGCGGCTTCTGGAATTTTCAGCTTGCGGCATGGACCGGCAAGAGCCACTTTCGCTGTCCCCCCTATGAGCGAGTCTCAAGCCACCTTTACCCCGAGCGCGGATTTGGAAATCAAAGATGCGCGAATCATCTTCGACCCGATTTGGGAGGATCTGGAGGAGCGATACGGCCGAGAAAACCTGCGTTTTCCGAAGGAAATCATCCTTCTCGGAGGTGCACCCGGTTCCGGCAAGGGCACCAACACCGCATTTATTTCCAAAACCCGTGGCCTCACCAGCGCACCCATTGTCATGAGTTCCCTGTTGGACTCGCCCGCCATGAAAGCCGTCAAGGATACCGGCGGCATGATTGGTGACCGCGAGGTGCTCTCCGTACTGCTTCACGAACTGCTCAAGCCGGAGCACCGTGATGGGGCAATCCTCGATGGTTTTCCGCGCACCACTGTGCAGGTCGAGTGCCTCAAGATGTTTTATGAAAAAATGACACGGTTGTGGCGTGAGCATTACGGCACGCCGCTGGCCACTCATTTCCGTCAACCGGTGGTGCAGATTATTGTGCTCTTTGTCAACGAACGCGAGAGCATCACACGCCAGCTCAAACGTGGGCGTGAGACCAAGGCGCACAATGCGGAGGTGCTGCGAACGCAACACGGGGAGTTGATGGAGAAGCGTCCGACCGACTTTGATGAGCGCTTGGCCGGGCACCGCTACCGGGTGTTCAAGGAACAGACATGGGACGCGCTATTGTCCCTCAAAGATGTCTTCCATTATCATTTGATCAACGCTCAGGGACCGGTCGCCGAAGTCGAGCAAAACATACTCAACGAACTCGAATATCAAAGCTCACTCGAACTCGACCCTCTCACCTTCGACCGCCTGCGCACCTTGCCGGTGGCCAGCGACATCATTGTTCACGCCCGGCAGGAACTCGTCAAACGCCTCGATGGTTATGAACTCAATTCTCCGGCACTCTTCCAGCGTGTGGTCGGATTTATCGAAAACACCTTGTTGCCAGTTATCAAACTGCATGCCATCTCCGGCCATGCAAATATCAATACCGAGGACCTTTTGTTGGGTGAGCCCGTCGCCCTCGGCATGTTGATCGATATCTTCTCAGAGCGTGGCTATCACGCCGTGGTCGATGTTCATTTCATCGAAATTCCCGAGCAGATGGATCTGGCTACCGGTAAAATTTCTTGCCGCGTCAAAAAGGTCTATCGCATCAATATCAGCTTCAAGGGCTCGGAAATCCGCCGCGGTTGAGCGCCCACACAGCCATTGCGTTCCTGACGTCCAGCTCGCAAAAATTCGGGTGTTCTCGTTGGTGGCAGGCGGAGTGTTAGAGGTTCCAGAGTTGGGCCCAAGCGGAGGGCAGACGCAGGGGTTTGCCTTGGGGCATTTGGACCAATGCAAGACCTTGGCGGGCCGTGACCAGGGTGAGGTCGTCGGCTTCGCGGATGATTTCAAAAGCACACCAGAAGCGGGCGCGGGAGATCGAGTCGAGGCGACCGCGGATGAGCAGCCAATCGCCGAGCTGGGCCGGGCGCTTGTAGTCAATCTCGGTGCGGGTGAGCACCGGGAATTCGGCCGTCTGGGCCATGCTGCGCAGGTCAAGGCCCATGAGGGCGGCGAGGCGGGTGCGGCAGGTTTCGATCATGCGCAGATAGGCGAGGTTATGGACGACGCCACCGCAATCGGTATCAAAAAACATCACTTCCTCGCGGGTTTCAATCTGGGGTGGGGGGCTGGGCATGGCTTGAGCATGCCGCATGAGTGAGAAATCTGCAATCCTGGCTTGAAAGCGGGCCGATTGATTTCATACTAGGCGCAACGATGAAGCTGCCGAATGTATCAAGCCTCCTGGGGATTTGCGCCGCTCTGCTGGCGGCGTCTCCGTTGCAGGCGGGTTCGTTTGCGGTTCCAGCTGAGGGACCGCTGGTATTTCGGCGCGACCGGCTTCCGCTGGATGCTGACACCATGCTGGCTTTGTCGAATCACCTGTGTGTGCTGGCACAAGCCCAGGGCGGCGAAACCCCGGCAGACCGACGAGCCTGCGCCCAAATGCTCGCCCTCTCCCTAGCCTTGCAGCCGGGTTTTGCCGATGCCCGCAGGCTGCTGGATACCTTTGCCAAAAGTGAGCCCAAACCCAAAAGCGACGCAAAGCAGTTGGAGGCGGCCCGCAGCCATGCTTGGCAGCTCCTCGATTGGCTGACAACGGCCGGTGCCGATGCCCATGCGCTGGCCTCTTGTCTGGGCGACGTGTTGGTCGTCGCTGAGCCGAAACATCCAGGAGCTGAGGCCAGACGCAAGCTAGGCGAACAAGGCGCTTGGAGGGGGTGGGTTGAGCCCCTTGAGGCATTTAGCAAGAGCGCCGTGGCCGTCAAGAATGGGGTGCCAGATGGAGGCCATGTGCCAGTTCCTGAACCACCGTCTGCCGCGAAATCCCCGATCGTGCTGGCGATAGCGACGGTTAGCACGCCGCTGTGGACCTTTGACAAGCCCAGCAACTCGACGCTCATGCGGGTGCTGCCAATCCACATGAAGGCCAAATTGAAAGACGGCAATGCCAAGAACGAGGCGCTGTCGTGTTCGTTGGATTTTCAGAAAGCGCCCGCAGGAGAGTTTCAGAAACCTCCCGCAGCATCGGATTGGAGCCCGTTCAAACAGACGAGTTCCACCCTGGTTACCGCGCTGACCAAGGAATTCGGCCAGCTGCCGAGTGGGGTGTCCGTCGGGCTGACCTGTGGCGACGATGTGGACTACCTCATCGATCGAAATCACGCTGCGATTTCTGCGGCGGCGGTATTGCTGATGCATGCTGCCGTCAGCGGCTGCGAACCCAGCGCCACAGTCATTGGCGAGGTTCAGACCGATGGCTCGCTGAAATTGCCACCGCTCTTCTGGGACAAACTCCGCTGCCTCCCGGATGCCGCCGGTGCCCGCCTCGTCCTGCCGATGGACGCAGCCAAATATCTGCCCGCAATTCTCACACTCGAACAACCTGGATTTTTCTTCAGTTATGAAGTCCTCCTCGCTGCCAATCTCCACGATCTAATCGAACGCAGCGCCAAAAAATCCGAGCCGGAATTGGCCAAAATCTCCACCAATTTCCTCGAGATCCGGTCCAAACTTGGCAACCAACGCATCACCGAGTATGCCGCTAACCGCTTTGTCCGTCTGCGTCTCGAGGAAGTGGCTCATGAGGCCTCGTTTCATGCATCCGCCCGCATGCTGCTCCTCCAGGGATCGGGGAAGCGGCCCGCCCTGTTGCCCCGCAATATCCTCGCCGATGAATTGCGCCGCGTCATCCGGGCCACAGCTTGGATCTCGACCCGTCCGGTGGAATCCCTCAAAACCAAACCCCTCAATGATACTTACGAGGCGTGCCTCCGGGATGTGGATCACCTCGAGCGCTACACCGAAATACGCGACCGCGATTTGCTCACTCAGGGGCACGAATTGCTAGTCACCCTGCGCAGTCTGGCCCGTGCAACCCGTGGCCATTCCGCGGATTCCAAATCGTTTGTCGTCCCTTGGCGCACGGAATTCAACGCCTTCAACACTTCCTATCAGAAAATTGGCACTTTGCTCAACCAAACCGCCGACGACGGCTGAATCCGCAAAAATTGCCGAACTATCTTGTCAGCAACCAGCGCTTGGCCCATTCTCAGGCGTAACTTTTGTCTGCTGGCTTATGAAAACACTGATTGAAAACACTAGAATTGTGTCTCCGGATCGGGAAATCAACGGAGGCTCGATCCTCCTCGAAAATGGGAAAATCCTCGCACTGTTGCCACCCGGCGACGCGCCACCCTCCGTCCACAAGGTCATCCACGCCGCTGGCCGCATATCAATGCCCGGCTTCATCGATATCCACTCCCACGGCGCCGATCATCACGACGTCTGCGATGGCTCGCTGGAGGCGATCCGACACATCGCCAAACGCAAATTGCAGGAGGGTGTGACCACTTGGCTGCCCACCACTCTGACGCAGCCCCAGGACTGCCTCGAAAAGGTGGCTGCCGCCTGCGCGGAGTATTTTGCCAATCCGGATTTTTGCAAAACCCCGGGCTTGCATGTCGAGGGGCCCTTCATCAATCGAAAAAATGCCGGTGCCCAAAACCCTCAATTTGTCCGTCCGGCGAATTTCGAAGAACTGCGTGCCATTGACCGGATCGCCAAGGTTCGCATCGTGTCGTTAGCCCCGGAACTCGAAGGGGCACTCGAACTCGTCACTGCCGCCAAGGCCCTCGGCATCACCAGTTCTGCGGCCCATACTTCGGCCAGCGCCGCTCAACTCCGCGCTGCCATGGCCGCCGGTCTAACTCACCTAACGCATTTTTGCAACGCCATGACGCCGCTGCACCACCGCGAAATCGGGGTCGTCGGCGCGGGTCTTATTGACGATGGGTTGATGCTAGAACTCATTTGCGACACCATCCATCTGTGCCCGGATATGCTTAGACTTGTATTGCAAGTGGTGCCCATCGAACGCCTCATGCTCATCACGGATTCGATGGCGGCATCCTGGGTTGCCGATGGCGAAACCTCTCTGGGCGGCCTCGCCGTGGTGGTCAAAGACGGTGCTGCACGTCTCAAGGATGGCGGGGCGCTGGCGGGCTCCACACTGCGTTTTAACGTGGGCTTGCGCAACCTCGCAAACCTCGACGCGCTGCCGCTCCACCAACTCGTCAAAGCCACATCTTGGAATCAGGCCCGCTCGCTGGGGCTTCCCGGCCTCGGTCAGCTAGCCCCCGGCTTCTTTGCCGATATCGTCATCCTCAACCCGGATTTCACAGTTTGGAAAACTCTCGTCGATGGTGAGGAACGCTGAGAAATCCCGCTATTTATCGCCCTGATAGAGAGTGACCACACCGCCCGTCAGAGGGGTGAATGACGCTTGGCGCAAGCCGCAGGATTCTAGCAATCCCGTCATGGCGGTCCCGGCGGGGAATGCTTCGATGGAGCCGCCGAGGTATTCGTAAGTGTCCTTGTGGCCGGTGAGCCAACCGGCGAGGTGAGGGAGGATCCGGTGCAGATAGAATCGATAGGGCAGGCGAAGCAGGTTCGTTGGCAGCGAAAAATCGAGGATCACGAGGTGACCGCCTGGCTTGATGACGCGGGACATTTCTCGCAGTGCGGCGGGGTAGTCGGCCATGTTGCGCAGGCCAAAGGCGACGCTCACCACATCGAAGGAGGCGTCTGGAAAGGGCAGGGCGAGGGCATCGGCGACGAGCGTGTGAGTCACGCCGCGCCTGGTGGCATGGGTGAGCATCTCGGCACAAAAGTCTGAGGCGATAACTTCGCAGTCCGGGCAGCTGCGTTGGATGGCCAAGGCCAGATCGCCAGTGCCGCTGGCCACATCCAACAGGCGTGCGGGTTTCCACGCCTTGATGCGCGAACTAACAACGTGGCGCCACCACAGGTCGGCCCCACAACTCAGGATGTGATTGGTTAGGACATAGCGATCGGCGATGCGGGCAAAGGCGTCGCGAACGTAGGCGGGGTCGGGCATGGTGGCTATTCCTTGAACTCTTCCTCGTCGATGCTGTGGGTGAGGATGAACTGCAGGTCGTTGAGATCGAGGTTGGAGGCAAAGCCCTCATCGCCAAGCACGTTGGTCACTAGCTGGGTCTTCTGATGTTGCAGAATGCGGATCTTCTCCTCAACGGTGTCGCGGGTCAGCAAACGATAGGCAATAACCTTGTTTTTCTGGCCGATACGGTGGGTTCGGTCAATGGCTTGGTTTTCCACGGCGGGGTTCCACCACGGGTCGTAGAGGATGACGTAGGAGGCGGATGTTAGGTTGAGGCCGGCGCCGCCCGCCTTGAGCGAGAGCATGAAAACCGACGGATCCTTGGTCGTCTGGAAGCGCTCGATCTCGCCTTTGCGATCCTTCGTCTGGCCTGTTAGATAGTTGTAAGGACGGCTTTCGAGGTCGAGTCTTGCCTTGATCAGGTCGAGCATGGTGACGAACTGGGAGAACACCAAGACCTTGTGGCCTTCCTCGTAGAGCTGATCGAGCAGATAGAACAATGATTCCATCTTGGCGCTTTCGTCCTTGAGATATTTCGGGTCGATGAGGCCGGGATGGCAACAGATTTGCCGCAGGCGCATGAGACCTTGAAGGATGGCGAACGAGTTTTTCTTGACGGACTCGTCGGAGTCGAGGCCGAGCAGGGCTTTTTGGATGCGTTTGAGTTCGGCTTTGTAGAGGTCGTGTTGGACGCCTTCCATTTTGGAATAAACTTCCTCTTCGGTACGCGGCGGAAGGTCCTGGGCCACCTGCAGCTTGGTGCGCCGGATCAGGAAGGGACGCAAGCGCGAGGCGAGCCGCGACTGGCTGAGCGGGTCCTTGCGTTTGTCAAAGCGCTTTTTGAAGTAGGCCCGCGAGCCGAGCACCCCGGGCATGGCAAAGGCCATCAGCGACCACATATCCATCAGGCGGTTTTCAATCGGAGTACCGGTGAGCACCAAGCGGTTTTGTGAGTCCAATTCACGGGCGCACTTGGCAGCTTTCGAGTCAGGGTTTTTGATTTGTTGGCCTTCGTCGAGGATGGTGGTGAGCCATTTGATTCCGTTGAGTTCCTCGCCACAAACGCGCAACTGAGCATAGTTGAGCACCAACATGTCCACGTTGTTTTGAATCTCATCCACCTGAATGTCATCGCGACTGCGCAAAATTTTCACGCGGATATGGGGGGCGAATTTTTCGGCTTCCCCGGCCCACACGTCCAACACGGATTTGGGACAGACGACCAGAGCGGGCTTCTTGGCGATGCCGGCTTTTTCGTTTTCCTCCATCAGCCAGATGAGGTAGGCCAGTGCTTGGATGGTTTTGCCGAGGCCCATGTCGTCGGCGAGGATGCCGCCGAAGTTGTTAACGGATAGATAGGTGAGGAACCTGAAGCCGTCGATCTGATAGGGCCGAAGGGTGGCCTTGAGCAGGGCGGGCACTTCCGGATTGATTTCAAGCTTGATATCTCCAGCCCGGTCCTTGATGCGCTTCCAGGCCTTCGGGTCGAATACCTCCGCCGCCTTGGGATCGGCCAGTTGCAGGGCATGCATCCGGTGGGTCTCGCCGGATAAGTCAAATGGATCTAGGCCCAAACGGGTGACCGCCTCGCGCTGGTCGGCGTCGAGCTTGATTTCCAGGCGCATCCACGAGCCGTCTTCCATGCGCACATAGCCGCCGCGGGCGGCGACGAGTTGGCGGATCTGGGCTTTGGAAAGATTGACGCCTTGCACGTCGATGACGATGCGCAGGTCGAACCAGTCGATGTCCTGGCCGACGACCTCGAAGCGCACGGCGGCGGTGACGGGGTCGGCGAGGATGGATTTGAGGCGCAGGTCGATATCCAGCTCGATGCTCGGCGGCATGTTCTTGATCCACTCGGCGAAGCGCTCGGGGAACTGCTTGGTAATGCGCGATTTGAAGGAGAGGATTTTCTCGTCGTAGGCAAGGCCCATGTTATCCAGGGTAGCGGGGACCGGATAGAGGTCCTCACGGGCGAAGCGCAGCAGTTGTTTGCCTTTGACGGGTTGCTGCTCGGCGAGTTCCCAGCCTTCCTTGGTGAGGTGTTCGGTGCGGCGGCCCTTGGTCTCAATGGCGGTGACGTCCACGACGAGGTGTTCGGTCTCCGCGGCGGTGAGGCCAGCGACGAGTTTCATTTCGAAGCGCGGGCGCAGTTCGAGATCGACCACGCGTTTTTTGAGGGATTCGGGCAAAGCCGCGCCGATTTTCCGCAGGAACTCAACGCCCTCGAGCGAATCGATGACGCGCTTTGGAATGAGGTAGCGGGGCATCACGTCGGTTTCCTCGAGCCAGCGAGGCGGGCCGGGGAAGACGGTTTCATCGGATTGATAGAGTTCCTTGCGTCCGGGCAGGAGGCGCACCGAGTGGGAGACATTTTCGCCGGTGCAGGTGACGAGTTGGAGGGCGAAACTGGCACCATCGTAGGGATCGTCTTCGCAGACCCAGCTGAGGGCCTCCTCGGAGACCTTGAATTCTTTGTCGTCGAGGTTGACGATGTAGCCCTTGAGCGCGGGTTGGCGGAACACCCGGTTCATGAAGCGACAGGACTCTTCCTGGTCGAAATCAAGAGTGGTGTCGCCGTATTTGCGCATGAAGGCCAGGAAATGTTCCCACAGGGTTTGGCTGGAGGCATCCATCAGCAAAGCCGCTTCATGGTGAAGATCCACGTAGTGCTCAATGTCGTTCTTCTCGCGGAGCTGAACCCACAGGTTGGCCTTGTCTTCCTTGACCTCAAGGCGAGCCTCATTGATGGTCGCAACCAAGCGGAATTTGACCGTCAGCGGAGCTTCCTGGGGCGGACGCTCGTTGACTTTTTCGATGCGCTCATACCAAGACGCCACTTCGCGCTCCTGCTCCCAATCCGCCATTTTTTTCTGCACGTGACCGAGGTCGGTGATCACGTTCATGAAATCTGGATAGGCGAGTTTTTTCTTATAGAAAGCGTAGGCGATGTAGTTCCAGAACTCGATGATATCGCCTGGGGGGATGGGCCACAACTCAAGGGGTTCGTAGGTGGTGATTTCCCAGCGAGGGGTGATACGCACCATGTCGTGATCGTGGAGCTCGCCTTCGATGACGTAACGGCGGTAGCGTTTTTCGAGTTTGGTGACAAAGTCCGCCTCCTTGTCATCGAGTTCGCGATCGAGTTTCTCCTCAATGATGTCAAGGATGGGGGTGTCGTCGAACTCGTTTGGCGATTCTGGCAGATCTTCCCCGCGGTGCATCCGCTCCATCATGGTGGCATACTGGCAGGCACCCGAGATGGTGTCGTCTTCGGCGGTGCAGGAGCCAAACCAGCGGTTGCCTTGCAGACGCAGACTGGTGCGATGGGTGCCGCTCTCGTCCTCCACCCGGCCTTGAATGAAGAGGTGATTGCCGAAAATCTGGGTCACGCCGCCATCTTTTTGGAGAATTTCACCGCGCTTGCGGGCTTCAACCGGAAAGCTGTTGAGAAAGTTGAGAGTGGCTCGGTCTGGATTCATCGCTGGAGGAGGTGAGGATAGCGCTCCGCATTCAGTCCATGGTGTTGCGACGGATTGGTTATACGGGGCGGAGGCCAGTCTATACTCACGAATTCAAATCAAGCAACCAAAACCTTGGGGGAGTAGCGAGGAATGCCCGGCAAGATTGCCTGTTGTCTCAATCAAAGTTGCTGAAATGGGGTGGAAACGAGAGATTTCGCTACTTTTTTCCAGCATCGGTGGTTTTATGCGGACATGGGACGGTATCGCACAGCTATTTGGGTAGTCGGCTTTGGTTTGACTGCGGTGGCTGGCTACTGGCTGGCCCGAAGCGCGGCACCGGTCAGACCTGCCAAGGTGGCGGAGGCTGTGGTTGCGGGGCCCGGTGCCGGTGTGCCGGAGGAGGAGGTAGCGTTTCGGCATGGCGATCGGCCGGCTTTCCGGAGTGACGTCGCGGCGCTCAAAGCGGGAGCGCTGCCGGGCCAGCGGGGGTTGGTGTTCAAGGATAGCGAGTCGATGGAGCGCTTTGTCGCCAAGGTCTCGGGACGTTTGCGTATTCTTGGGCGCATTGATGGGCTACATGTCCTGCAAGTGGGCTTTCTCAATCCCGATGATTTGGCTGGGTTGCTAGACGGGACCGAGGATCAATCGATGATCTATCCGGCGTATGTGCCCAACCCCAAGCCAGCCATTGTTCAGAGCGGTGCGGTGGTGGCGGTGGGCAACCAGTTGCTGAGTGTTTTGGGCATCAACAGTGATAACTCCAACTGGGGCAAAGGCGTTCTGGTGGCCATTTTGGATACCGGAGTGAGTCCCAATCAGGCGTTTGGCAGCGCCATCACCTCGCTCAATCTGGTGCCCTTGCCTGCCAATTTGGCGGATTGGAACGGCCACGGCACAGCGGTGGCATCGCTGATTATCGGCAGGGACACGCTCACTCCCGGGGTGGCTCCAGGGGCGGATATCCTCTCGGTGCGCATTGCCGATGACCTCGGCCAGTCCGATACCATGCTCATTGCCAGGGGGATTGTCGCAGCGGTGGACGCCGGCGCAGCCATCATCAATATCTCGCTAGGCAGCAGCAATGACAGCCCCATCGTTCGCAATGCCATCGACTATGCTAACAAGGCAGGCGTGGCAATCGTTGCATCCGCCGGCAATGATGGACTCGGGCAGTTGGCCTTCCCGGCAGGCAATGCTGGCGTCATTGCCGTCGGTGCGGTGGATGCCGTGGGCACCTCAATGGCATTTTCCAACAGTGGCAGCACCTTGGCCGCAGCGGCCCCGGGGTATCTGGTCAACGCCGCATGGACGGGTGACCAAGCGGTGGGCTTCACCGGCACTTCGGCCAGTGCGCCAATCATGGTCGGCGCCATCGCCGCAGCGATGAGTAGCGGCGGTGCAACGCTGCGAAGTGCCGGAGATGCAATGAACCTGGTGCTCACTCACTTGAACGACGTTGGTGCTCCCGGAGCGGACGCAGCCACCGGCGGTGGCATGATCGACATGGGGCGGGTCATGCAAGCCAGCACGTCTGGGATTTATGATGCTGCGGTGGCCTCCAATTGGGTGATTCCACCGAGTGCGGAGGTGCCTTACCCGCAATTGCAGGTGGTCATTCAGAACCGTGGCACCGAGATGTTGGTCAACGTCGGTGTGCAGGTGACCACCCCGGGCGGCACGGTTCCACTCAACGTGACCACTTTGATGCCAAATGCTGTCCAGACGTTCACCTTGCCCTTGCCTAGTTCCAGTTGGAACTCAGCCACCCCACTCAAATTCGACTCCTCGGTGTGGCTTGGCAGTGGGCAAACCGATGCCAATCCGTCCAATAACAGGCGGGTTGACACCTACGTCCAGCCGGCCAACTGACGTTCGGTTGGGCTTAAGGGCGGATCGGGCGGCGGGCGGCGTGGCGGATCGGGAGTTAGGCGGCGTGGCGGATCGAGAGTTAGGCGGCGTGGCGGATCGGGAGTTAGGCGGCGTGGCGGATGAGGGCGATGAGGACGCCTTGGATGATGAGTTCGCGGGCGGGGATGAGGTCTGGGTAGGCCGGGTTTTCCGCGCGGAGGTAGGGTTTTCCGCGGTTTAAGAGGTAGCGTTTGAGGGTGGTTTCGCCGTCGATGAGGGCGGCGACGATATCACCTTTGCAGGGTTCGCGTTTTTCCAGAATGACTGTGTCGCCGCTGCAAATATGGGCACCGATCATGGAATCGCCGCGCACTCGCAGGGCAAAGGCGCGCCCGGGACGGCGAATGCCAAGGGTGGTCACGTCAATGGAAATGCAGCCTTCGCGCAGTGCCTCGACGTCCTGAGAGCGGCCCGCGGCGATGCGGCCGTAGATGGGGATATCAACAATTTGGGGGCGGTCGAGCTCATCGGGGAAGATCACGGCGCGGGCCTTGCCGGGGAGGCGCTGGATGACGCCTTTGCGTTCGAGGGCACGCAGGTGGCTCATGGCGGCGGTTTGGCTGGCGAACCCGAAGTAGTGTTGGATTTCGCGGGTGGAAGGCATCACCCCTGTGGTGTGTTGGGCCAAGCGGAGGTAATCGACGATTTCTTGTTGGCGGTTAGTGAGTTGGTCTTGCATAGCATTGTGAACAGTGTTCCAAAGAACAAAAACCTGACGTCGTGGAAATGCAAGCAAAAAATGCGGAAACTTTTTTCGTTAGGAATAGGCATGGATTTCGGTTCAAATCCGGCTGGTAAAATGGTGGAGTGGGAGTAGAACATTGGCGTGGCGAGCGCAACCGAGCAACGGGCAGGCAGCAGGGGGATAGTCCTCCGGCTGTGGTTGGTGTATTTTTTTCAGGGGATGGCGCCTGGTTTTTGGGTTCCAGCGTTGACGAATATTCTTTGCGCTCATGGCCTGAGCGGTTGGGTGGCCTTGGCATTCATGATCGGGCCGATTGGGGCGTTGGTTTCGCCGCTGATTGGTGGGGCATTGGCCGACCAGCGGGTGTCTGCCAACCGGCTTTACATTGTTTCGACGATGCTGGCGGCGGTGGCGCTCGCCAGTGCTTTTGCATGCCTATCGATGCATTGGAATCCGTGGTGGTTTTTCGGCATACTGATGATTTTTGCGATTTTGGCTGGGCCGGCTTGGGGATTGCTAGCGATGATGGCGCTCACGCATTTGGCGCATGGTGAGCGCCAGTTTCCGCTGGTTCGTCTGGGTTCGACCATGGGCTGGGTGCTGGCTGGATATCTGACGAGTTACGTGCTCAAGACTGACACCAGCGCGGTGGCTGGATATGTGGCGGCGCTGGCGGCGGTATTGGCGGGGTTGGCGGCCATGGGTTTGCCGCACACACCGCCGCGGGGTCGCGCAGGATCCTGGGGCAAGGCGCTGGGGATTGGGGCTTTCGGCTTGCTGCGTGAGCGCAATCAACTGGTGTTTTTCACGGTGACCTTGTTATTTTCGATTCCGCTGGCCGGTTTTTACATGTTGGCGCCGCAACAACTGTTAGTTCTTGGTGGTGAGCACCCGACGGCGACGATGTCGGTAGCGCAGTGGAGCGAGATGCTAGCGATGTTGTTGGTGGCGGGGTTGATGACACGATTCCGCGTGAAAACTCTATTGCTGTGGGCACTGGGGCTTTCCGTGTTGCGTTATGGGATGAGTGCCTACGCAGGTGCCAGCGGGCTGCTAGGCTGGCACATTGGGGGGATTGCGCTGCACGGCGTTTGTTATACCCTCTACTTTATTACGGCTCAGGTGTTCTTGGACCGGCGGGTTGCGGCCGATCTCAAGGGCCAGGCGCAGGGGTTGCTCACTCTAGCAGCCAGCGGTCTTGGCCCCTTGCTCGGGGCTCTGCTTTGCGGTTGGCTGCGCAGTTGGCTCATTCACCCCGACGGCAGCGGGTGGGTTGAATTATGGGTGACGCTCGGTGCAATGATTGCTTGCTGCTTTTTCATTTTGGCGGTTTTCTATCGGGGCGGGAAGCGCGGTGGAACGGCTCAGTAAACCAGTGAGGAGGTTCATAGCGGAACCCATGCAACCATCTTGGGATACTTCAAATGTCTGTTGTGTCAGGCTCGACAAGACCAGTTGTTCCTGTGCAAATTGAGCGCGACGGGCCTATATTTCAGCCACGCCCATGACCCAGCAAGACCGAGCCGATTACCTTTTGCGCCGCCTCAACGAGCTTTATCCAAGCCCCTTGGTTCCGCTGGTCCATCGGGACGCCTACACCCTGCTGGTGGCTGTGCTTCTGTCTGCGCAGTGCACCGATGTGCGGGTGAACCAAGTGACGCCGGCATTATTCGCCTTGGCGGGCAACCCGCAGGACATGATGCGGGTGGCGGTTGATGATATTTTGGCGGTGGTTCGCCCCTGTGGACTTGGGCCGCGGAAAGCTGCGGCGATTTCCCAATTATCAAAGATACTGGTTGAAGGGCACGGGGGTGAGGTGCCTGCGGATTTTGCTGCGCTGGAAGCCCTGCCCGGGGTGGGGCACAAGACGGCTTCAGTGGTGATGGCGCAAGCCTTTGGCGTGCCGGCCTTTCCGGTTGACACGCATATTCACCGGTTGGCAGTTCGCTGGAAGTTGAGCTCCGGGAAAAATGTTGAGATGACTGAGCGCGATCTCAAACGGCTGTTTCCCCGGGAGTCATGGAACCGCTTGCATCTGCAAATCATTTATTATGGCCGGGAATTTTGCAGTGCCCGGGGGTGTGATGGAACCCGCTGCCTGCTGTGTCGGGAATTGATCTCCCATCCATCGTAAGACGCGGACCTCAAGACTTGAAGATGCAAGCCCAAACCGACAAACGCATCACCGCAGCGCCATCCATGCCGGTGGCCTGCCACTGCCCATGCCGATGCGCCTGAAGCTCACCATTGCCTATGATGGGCGGCCCTACACCGGCTGGCAATCGCAGCCGGGCGGCAAGACGGTTCAGGACCACTTGCAGCATGCCTTGGGGGAAATTGCCAAGCGAGCGATGGTCATTCACGGCAGCGGGCGCACCGACACCGGGGTGCACGCGCTGGGTCAGGTGGCACATGTTGAGGTGGCGCAGCCGACGACGATGCGTCCCGGCAACTGGTTGCGGGCGATCAATTCCAAGCTTCCGGCGACCATCCGGGTGATGGCCTGTGAAGAAGCCTCGGAGGAATTTCACGCGCGTTTTTCCGCCTGCGGGAAAATCTATCACTACGATATTTGCACGGTTCCGGTGTTGCCCCCCCATCGGGCCGGATTGGTCTGGCACCTGCGGCAGGGTTTGGATATGGAATGGCTTGCCATGGCGCTGGGCCGGGTGTGTGGCAGACACGATTTTCATGCCTTTGCGGCCTACCGCGGGGATGAAACTGCGGCGATGGACTACCACCGGACCCTGCACTCTGCTGAGCTCGAAGTGCTGGCGGATGGTTGTCGCATCACCTACGTGGGTGATGGGTTTCTCTATAAAATGGTGCGTTTGCTGACGGGTGCGGTGGTGAAAGTGGGGCAGGGCAAGTTGGATCTGGCGGCTCTCAGTCGTTTGCTTGATCAAGGGGTTGGATTGCCGCACGGCAAGTCGCCGCATTGTGCCCCAGCAGACGGGCTGTATCTGCAACAAGTTCTCTATCCAGATGATTGTCTCCGTGACCCAGTCCCGCCAGGGATGAACTCTGCTCATATCGGGGCTTTGCAAGTGGGGCGGGTGGAGTCATGCTCGCGGGGTGACGCCGCAGGGAGTGATTTTTGATTTGGACGGGACGCTGGTGGACTCGTTGCCCGGGATTGCCGCATCGCTCAACCGGGCCTTGGCGGGTGTTGGCTTGCCGCAGCATTCGTTGCAAGCCATCCGTGGATTCATTGGCAATGGTGTGGCGGTGCTCATGTCGAGGGCAGCGCCGCAGGGGGCTGCGGCCCCTCAGCTTGTCGCGCTGGAGGAAGCGTTTAAGGTGGATTACGATCTAACGTGGCGAGAGGGCACCGTGGTCTATCCCGGAGTGGCCGGCTTGCTCGCGGAGCTTCAACGCCGGGGCGTGCCCCTGGCCGTCCTATCCAATAAAACACATGCCTTCACCACCGCGATGGTCAGCGGGTTGTTTCCAAGAGTGGCATTTGCCGCCGTGTTAGGCCAGCGTTCGGGCATTCCGCACAAACCTGATCCGGCGGGAGCCGTGGAAATCGCCTCCTTGCTGGGCCAGCCCGTGCAGTGGTTGACGATGGTTGGGGATTCCACGATGGATATTGAAACGGCCCACCGCGCTGGAATGCGGTCGGTCGGGGTGACTTGGGGCTATCACAACCGCGACGGGCTTGCGGCGGCAAGGCCGGATGCGCTGAGCGACACGCCCCAGGAACTGCTAGGTTTTCTGGAATCTCAATCTTCCTTGAGTTCGCCGCCGTAGAAACTCTTGATGTATCCGTATTCAACGAGAGTATCCTGCCAGGACGAGAGGGCCTCAGGATTCTTGAAAATGCGGGAGGCCATAGCGAGCAATTCCTCGGCCTTGACGAGGTCTTTGTTATCGTAGGCGATGGCCGCATGAGCATAGCAGTAAAATGGGGAGTCGTCGTCCATGTCATATTTCTCAGCGAGGGCGATGGCTCCGTCCTTGAGGCCGAGTTTCTTTTTGCATAGGAGCATTTTAAATTCGACGAGGCGGGCGAGGGCGATGTTGCCCTTGGGCAGGTCCAGCAAGAGTTTGCCAAACAGGTCGTGGGCCTCCTGCCATTTTTTAGTCACGAAGAGGACTTCGGCGATATTGAAGTTGATGCTGGGATTGTCCGGGGAGAGCAGAAGGGCTCTGTTGAAGGCGGCGGCGGCCTTGTCGAAGTTGCGGATCTCAACGTAGCAGGCACCGCGCATGTTGCTAGATTCGTGGCTATCGGGGAACACGGCGTCGGCCTTGTCGAGGACATCGAAGGTTTCAAAGATGCGCTTTTGTTGGAACAATCGTTGGGCCTCGGCGAGTTGCTTGCTAAATTCCTTGCGGCGTTCTTCGGGCAGATTCAGGAATGCCTGCTGGCTGGGGAGGAGGGCTTTTTTGACGGCGGGAGGCGCGTCGGATTTTGCTGGCGGGGACGCTGGATCGGCTGAGACACAGGCCGGGAGGATGGCTAGCAGAAAGGGAAAAATGCGGAAAGTATTCATGGCGATTGCGACTTCGCAGGCAAACTAGGCGCAAAGCGGCGGTGCGGCAAGGCGACAATTGGGGGAAATGATGGATTTCTCGGATGCAGGGTGGTGTTGGCGGCAAATTTTTATTTTACTGGGTGGCGGGCAGGTATTGTCTGGTTGAGTTCATGAAGATCGGTCTAGCACAAATCAATTCGGTGGTTGGGGATTTTCCAGCCAATGTGAAGCGCATCCTCGCGGCCTACCGTGCATGTCTGGATGGAGGTGCCCAGTTGGTGCTCACTCCGGAACTCGCGCTCACCGGCTATCCTCCCAGGGATTTGGTTTTCAAGTCCCAGTTTGTCCCGCGCTGTTTGCAGGCGCTCGACTATCTTGCCGGAGAAATTGGCGAGGTGCCCTTGGTGGTTGGTTACGTTGACGTGCATCATCCGGCGCAGCCCGGCAAGCCGTTTCGCAATGCGGCGGCATGGTTAGAGCGAGGGGGCGTCGTCCGGCGTATTTGGAAGACACTGCTGCCGACGTACGATGTGTTTGACGAGCGACGCTACTTTGAGCCCGGGGAAAACACCGAGCCAGTGCTGTGGAACGGTTGGCGAATCGGCGTGACAATCTGTGAGGATATTTGGAACGACGAGTCACTCGAGCGACCGTTCTATGAGCGCGATCCGGTCGAGGAATTGACGGCCCAAGGCATCGATTTGTTGCTCAATCTGAGTGCGTCGCCCTATCACCTTGGCAAGCCGGCGCAGCGCCGGGAGTTGTTAAGCGGGGTGGCCCGCACGGCAAAAGTGCCAGTGATTTATTGCAACTCGGTGGGCGGCAATGACCAACTCGTGTTCGATGGACACTCGCTGGTGGCCGATGCCGCCGGTAACATCCGGGTGGAATTGCCAGGTTTTGTTGAGAGTTGCCGGGTGATTGATCCATTTACCGGCGGCCCTGCCATGGCCGGAATTGCGGTGGAAAATCCCCCGGCCCAGCTCTATCAAGCGCTGGTGCTCGGGCTGCGCGACTACGTCACCAAGTGCGGATTTTCCACGGTTTGTCTTGGTCTGAGCGGCGGGATTGATTCCGCGCTCACCGCCGCCATCGCAGCCGAGGCGCTCGGCCCGCAAGCCGTTCACGGGTTGACGATGCCTAGCGGGTATTCGTCGGCAGGAAGCGTGGATGACTCGTTGGCGCTGGCGCGCAACCTTGGCATTGGCTGCGATGTGGTGCCCATTGGCGAGGCTTTCGAAGCGGTCAAGGCGGCAATGCGGCCGGTATTTGCAGGCAGGGCCGAGGACGTCACCGAGGAAAACATGCAAGCCCGTATCCGTGGCTTGTTGCTGATGGCGCTGTCCAACAAAGATGGGCGGCTGTTACTAACCACCGGCAACAAGAGTGAATTGGCGGTGGGTTACTGCACGATTTACGGTGACATGTGCGGGGGCTTAGCGGTCATTTCGGATTTGCCGAAAGTGAGGGTTTATGAAGTGGCGCGCTGGCTCAACCGTGAGCGAGAAATCATCCCATGGAACACCATTGATAAAGCGCCGAGTGCCGAGCTGAGGCCCGACCAGAAGGATCAGGACACGCTGCCGCCTTATGAGGTGTTGGATGCCATCCTCGAGCTGTACGTCGAGCAACAACTCTCCACCGATGAGATCATCGGACGCGGCTTTGAGGAACATATCGTCCGTTGGATCCAGCGCCGCGTCGATCTCAACGAATGGAAACGCCACCAAGCCGCCCCCGGCCTGCGGGTCACCTCCAAGGCATTTGGGATAGGCCGCCGGATGCCCATCGTGCAGCGCTTCGTCGGATGACATCGCATCCCTGGTTGGGTGATCTGGTTCTCTGAAAAAGGGTGGGGGAGAGATGCTCCATGGCCTTGCAACCCTTGCCATCGATCCGGAAACCGTTCTCATGTACATGCAAAATATACAGTGATCGATTGAAAAGTTTGCATACGCAAGAATTTGTATTGCGTGCTGTGAAATTGCAGTTTATACTGATTTCCGCCTAACGGAATGTGACAGCTACTTCTCCACCCCCATGCCTCACCTCATGAATCACCCAACGCGCGACTATGCAACGGCCAGTTGTGATGATGGCGGGTTGGTTCAGGCGCTGGTTGGCGGCGGCGAAGGGGAGGGGCAGCGGAGGGTTGGCGAGCGCTTGGCCATGGCGGCGAAGGCCGGAGGTGTAGGTATTTGGGACTATGACGTGGTCAACAACCGTTTGGAATGGGACGAGCAGATGTTTCGGCTCTACGGCATCACGCGGGACCAGTTTAGCGGGGCCTACGAGGCGTGGCAGGCCGGGCTGCATCCGGATGACCGGGCGCGCGGCGACGCCGAGATCAAACTCGCCTTGGAATCGACCAAGGAATTTGACATTGAATTCCGGGTGTTGTGGCCTGACGGCAGCATTCATCACATCCGCGGATTTGCCACGGTTGAGCGGGATGCCAGCGGGCGGGCTCTGAGGATGGTCGGCACCAACTGGGACATCACCGCCCAGAAGTGTGCCGAGGAGGCACTGCGCGAAAGCGGGGCGAATTTCCGCGCGTTTTTTGAGACCATCACCGACATGGTCTTTGTGGGGACTCCCGAGGGCCGGATATTATTTGCTAACACGGCTGTCACCCGCTTGCTGGGATACCCGCCAGAGGAACTGCGAGGCATGCATATCCTGGATGTGCATCCGGCGGATAGGCGGCAGGAAGCCGAGGGGATTTTTGGCGAAATGTTCCGAGGCGAACGCGCCAGTTGTCCGTTGCCGCTGGCATGCAAGGATGGGGGCTTGGTGCCGGTGGATACCCGCGTATGGTTCGGCAAGTGGGACGGGATGGACTGCATTTTCGGAGTCAGCAAAAACCTCGGTGAGGAGCAGGAAGCCAAGCAACGTTTCGAGCGTTTGTTCCGCTCCAATCCCGGCATGATCGCGGTGAGTTCACTGCCTGAGCAGCGTTTTGTGGACGTCAACGACGCCTTTTTGGCAACCCTCGGATATACCCGCGAGGAGGTGATCGGCAAGACGGGTGCCGAACTCGATTTGTTTGTCGATGTGCAACGCCACGACGCCGGGGCCGACGAACTCAAGTCCCACGGCCGCCTGGAGGATTATGAAATGCAAGTTCGCTGCAAGGACGGCCGGATCCTTGATGGCATCTTTTCGGGTGAAGTGATCCATAACCAGGGCCAGCAATATCTGCTGAGCGTCATGGTCAATGTGACGGAACGCAAGCGGGTCGAGGTCGAGTTGGCCCGACTCTCGGTCATTCAGCGCGAGCTGATGCGCTTGGCGACGGATTTTATCAACGTGCCTACGGTGCGGCAAGATGCGGCTATTGACGAATCGCTGGCGACCATGGGGCAGCTCATTGCAGCAGATCGCGCTTATTTGTTTGCCTACGACCATGCAGCCGGAATCATGTGCAACACCCACGAGTGGTGCGGCCCCGGCATAGCGCCGGAGATAGCCAACCTCCAAGCGGTGCCCAGCGCTCTTTTGCCGGACTGGGTGGATGCGCATGGGCGAGGCGAGGTGCTGCATATTCCGAGCACGGCGCTGCTCCCGGCCGATGGTTTTATGCGGCAGATGCTAGAGGCTCAGGGGATTCGTTCGCTCATCACGCTGCCATTGATGCAGGGCGATGCGTGCCTCGGGTTTGTGGGGTTTGACGCGGTGCGCCATGAGCGCCGGTGGCGCGACGAAGAGGTGGCCCTGCTGCGCGTGCTCGCCGGGCTTTACGCCAATTTTCAAGCGCGCCGTGACGCCGAGCGTCAAGCCGGGCAACTGAGGGAAAACTTGATTCATGCCCGTGATGCGGCGCAGGCCGGGGCGCAGTCCAAGAGCTTGTTTTTGGCCAACATGTCTCATGAAATCCGCACGCCTCTCAATGCCATTTTGGGCAATGCCCAGATCATGGAAAGTGAGTGCCGCCACTGCGTGACCGGGGCTCGCCTCAGCTCCATCACCCGCAGCGGCGACCACCTTCTGGAATTGCTCTCCGACTTGCTCGAGTTGGTCCGCAACGATGCCGGCGCGGTCACCCTGGCACCGGTGGACTTTGATTTTTATCAAATGATGGAGGACGTCCGGCTCATTTTTGCGGCTCACCCGGATGCTGGCGGGCTCACGTTTGAGCCATCCATTGCCCCGGATGTGCCCCAGTTCATCTACGCCGACAAGGGGAAGTTGCGTCAAATTTTGGTCAATCTGGTCGGCAACGCCGTCAAGTTCACCACGAACGGCCGAGTGCGGATGGTGGCGCGACTCTTGTCCACTGACGGGCCGGATGGCGTGATGGTGGCTGTGGACGTCGAGGATACCGGTTGCGGCATTGCCGCGGCGGAATTGGGGCGAATTTTCGATGTGTTTGAGCAGGTTCAGCAAGGCCGCAAACCCGGCAAAGGTGCCGGTTTGGGGCTGCCCCTGAGCCGCCGATATGCGCGGGCTTTGGGCGGGGATGTCACCGTGTCCAGTCAGCCCGGGGAGGGCAGTTGTTTCCGGCTGACGTTCCATGCAGGGGAGGCTTGCGCCGATGCCGACGAGCACTTGCGCCGCGGCAGCGTCCACCACTTGGCCGCCAATGAGCCGCCTTGCCGCTTGCTCGTCGTCGATGACGAGCCGGACAATCGCAGCATGCTCGTGGGCATGCTCAGCCCGGTTGGCTTCGAGGTCGAGGAGGCTGCCACTGCGGCGCTGGCCCTGCAGCGGCTCAGCCAAGCTCCGCAGATTCATTTGGTATTGATGGATAAACGAATGCCGGAAATGGACGGCTACGAGGCCATCGATCGCCTGCGGAAGTTGCCCGGCGGGCGCGACCTTGCAGTGCTGGTGGTCACTGCCTCGGGCTCGGCCAATGAGAAGCAATTGGCGCTGGCTGCCGGGGCTGACGGATATGTGGCCAAGCCGCTTCGCCGCGAGCAACTCCTGGCCGAAATTGCCCGTGCCGCAGGCGTCAAGTACCTGTATGAAGCCCCTGTCACCACCCAGCAACCCGCTCAGCTCGATGCCGCCGCCTTTACCTGCCTGGCCGACGCCCAACGCCAAGCGCTCATCGAGGCACTGCGCCGCGGCGACATCCGCCAGCTGCGCCACCTCCTTGCCACCCTGGCCCCCGAGTACCCCGGGCTGGCGGCCCGGATGAGCGTGCTGGTCAATGCCTATGCCTATGAGCGCCTCAGCGATTTGTTAGATCCAATAAAGAGAATTGAAGATACCTTATGAAAATTGATTGCAGCGAGGCGACCATCATGATCATCGATGATGAGCCGGAGAATTTAAATGTGTTAGAATCCTTATTGACCTTGGTGGGCTATCGGGTGTCGGCGTTTCGGAGTGGCGAGATGGCTCTTGCAGCGCTGCGTTATGAGCTGCCCGATTTAATTTTGCTAGACATACGGATGCCCGGGATGGATGGCTACGAAGTATGTCGGCGATTCAAGGCGGATGAGCGGCTGTGTGATATACCGGTTATATTTTTAAGTGCCCAGTCCAGAATCACCGAGAAAGTGCAAGCCTTTGAAGTTGGGGGAGTGGATTACGTGCTCAAGCCGTTTGCTGAAGTGGAGGTGCTGGCCCGGGTGGGAACTCATTTGCGGTTGCGCCGCCATCAACTGCACCTTGAAGAACTGGTTGAGCGGCGGGTGCGTGAACTCGCCGAAGCGCATCGGCGCTTGCACATCTGGGACGATGCCAAGAGCCAGTGGCTCAGTGTGTTGTCCCATGAAATGCGCACCCCTCTCAATGGTTTGATAGGAATTACCGAGCTACTTTTCATGGATTTGCCGCCTGAGTCCGAGCAGCATGCCATGCGGACCGATTACGATGAATCTCTGCTGCGGATCGAAAAGCTCATGGACGATGCGCTGACGCTGGCGCGGATTGACGTGGAGGCGGCAGACTTTGCGGCGAGCTCGCTGCGATTGGCACAGGTGCTGCGAATCGCCCTGGACATGAATGGGGGGTTGGTGGGCGGCAGCAAGGTGCAGGCGGTTCTGACGGCGGTGGAGAACGTGACGGTGGTCGGGGATTTGGAGTTGCTCAACCGGGCTTTCACCGACTTGCTGCTCACCGCCTCGCAATGCGTGGAGACCGGACAACTCATCACATTGGAAACCTGTGTGAGCGCTGGTCAGGCACACATCGCCATCATCACCCATGGCCAACCCTTGTCGGATGAGGCTATTTCGACGTTTTTCGAGGTTGGCGGCCAGCGTATGCTGTTGAAATGCGGCGGGGACTTTGGATTGGGGGCGGCTTTGGCAAGTCGAATCATCCGGCTTTTCAAAGGACATGTCTCGGTTCGCAACGGTGCCGAGCGAGGTGTGGTCGTCGAGATTTCTTTTCCCATCGACGGCGCGCAGTCACCCGCCAGCACCTCCACAACTGAGTTTTCTAGTTAGAATCCAGGCCCCTGAAGTCTTTGAATCCGCCACAGAGTCAAGTTGCCACTCGCATCCGCCGCCGCATGTTTCGGCGCGTCGGCTCATGGCAGGCATGGCTCTTGCTCGGGTTCGGCCTATGCTTCACGGGTCTGGCCTGCGATCTCATGATGGCTGTGCTGGACGAAGAGGCAGAGCAGGATTTCAAGTTTGCCTGTGAGGCCCTGCGAGCGAGGGTCGAAGAGCGCCTTCACGCTCACGAACAAATCCTTCGCAGCGGTGCGGGATTTTTTGCCCATCGGGACGAGGTGGACCGCGAGGAGTGGCATGAATTTGCGAAGCGCCAGAAAGTGGATCAGACATTGCCGGGCATTCAGGGGATTGGATTTGCCAAGTTGGTGCCGCGCGAGCAACTAGCCGCTCACCTGCGCGAAATCCGTGACGAGGGGTTTTCTGAGTACCGGATCTGGCCGGAGGGCGAGCGCGATGTCTATTCGTCCATCGTTTTCCTCGAACCCTTCTCCGGACGCAACCTGCGTGCCTTCGGCTACGACATGCTCGCAGAACCCGTGCGCCGCGCCGCCATGGAACAAGCCCGCGATGAGGACGCCACCGTCCTCTCCGGCAAAGTCATGCTGGTCCAAGAGGATGGCCAAGACGTGCAGACCGGCACCCTGATGTACGCCCCAGTCTATCGGATGGGTGAAGCCCGAGCCACGCTCGCCGAGCGCCGCGCTGCCATCATGGGCTGGGTTTACAGCCCGTACCGGATGAATGACCTGATGCACGGGGTTTTGGGTCGCCGCGAATCGAAGGATGCACGCCAAATCCATCTGAAAATCTTCGATGGCACCGAAGCCACTCCCGCCGCCTTGCTCTACGACAGCACGCCGGGCAGTAGCAAGCTGCCCGCTGCTGCCACTCTCATGTGCAGCAAGGTGTCGGTTAGATCAGCAGGTCACGACTGGCTGCTGAGCTTTGTTAGATCCACCGGACCAGGCGGTGGAACGGACTACAGCAAGGCTTGGTTGGTGGGTTGCGGAGGCGTGCTCAGCAGCCTGCTTTTGGCTGGCTTGGTGCACTCGTTGTACAGTACCCGGGGCAAAGTCGAAGTTTTGGCCCGGCGTCTGACCAAGGATTTGAGCCAGAGCGAGGAGCGCTGGAAATATGCCCTCGAAGGCGCTGGCGACGGTGTCTGGGATTGGAACATGGGCGCTGGCAAAGTGGTTTACACCAAGAGTTGGAAGCGGCTGCTCGGGTATGCCGAAAACGAGCTTGGCGAGGGGTTGGAAGAGTGGAACACGCGGGTTCATCCCGACGACAAGCCAGGGGTGTTGGAACAATTGAACGCGCACCTTGCCGATCCAAGTGTTGCCTACGTCTGTGAGTATCGGATGAGGTGCAAGGATGGCTCATGGAAATGGGTGCTGGATCGAGGCTGTGTGGTGACTCGCGATGGGGCCGACCAAGCGGAGCGCATGATTGGCACGCTCAAGGACATTTCGGCGCGCAGACAGGTGGAGATCGAGTTTGCCAGACTTTCGGTCATCCAACGTGAATTGCTCCGTCTCGCCACCAAGTTTGTCAACGTGCCGCTCGAGGCCCAGGACGCTGCCATCAACGAGTCGCTGGCATTGATGGGACGACTCATCGGCGTGGATCGCGCCAAGTTGTTCTCCTACGATTTTGATGCCGGGACGTTTTCTAACACTCATGAGTGGTGTGCTCCGGGTGTGGCATCGACCATTGGCAATTCGCAGGCGGTGGCCATCGACCAAATCTCCGACGCGACTGAGGGACACCGGCGTGGCGAGTTGGTGAGCACTGCCGATGCGGATAGCTTGCCGGCCGCCAGCCTGCTTCGCCAGAGACTCAAAGCGCGGGGGATTTGCTCGCTGGTGAGCCAACCGCTGATGCATGACGGTGACTGTTGGGGATTCATGAGTTTTGAAAATCTGGAGAGCAAGGGGAAATGGACGGCGGAAGAAGAGGCGTTGCTAGGTGTGCTGGCGCAACTCTATGCCAACTTTGAAGCCCGCCGTCGGATGGAAAGTGAAGCCCGAGAACTGCAGCTGCGTCTGACCGATGCCAGCGTCGCGGCACAGGCGGCGGTGGCCGCCAAGAGCTTGTTCCTGGCCAACATGTCGCATGAAATCCGCACCCCTCTCAACGCCATCCTCGGTTATTCCCAGATCATGGAACTGGATTGTCGGAGTTGCGCGAAAAGTGGACGCCTCAGCGCCATCAACCGCAGCGGCGAACACCTGCTCACCTTGGTCACCGATTTGCTTGAATTGGTGCGCAGTGATTCCCAACCGCTGACGCTCAAGCCGGAGGATTTTGATTTCTATCGAGTCCTGGAGGACGTGCGCTTGATGTTTGCCAGCCTAGTCGGGGCACCTGACCTGATGCTGGAACTCAGCCCCAACGTCCCTCGATTTATCCACAGCGACCAAGGCAAAATCCGCCAAATTCTCGTCAATCTCGTGGGCAATGCATTCAAATTCACCCCCAAAGGCAGCGTGCGGATGGCGGCGTCTGTGGTGGCTGAGGCCGTGTCCGGCACACCGCTCGTTGCGGTGGACGTCGAGGACAGTGGTTGTGGGATCGAGGAAGCCGACTTGGAACGCATCTTCGAGGTTTTTGAGCAGGCGGAAGACGGCCGCCGCAGCGGTAAAGGCACCGGCCTGGGTCTGCCCTTGAGCCGCCGCTTTGCACGGGCGCTCGGTGGGGATGTCACCGTGACCAGCCGGCTTGGAGGCGAGAGCTGCTTCCGGGTCACCTTTGGCTTGCGGGATGCCAGCCACGATAGCGAATCCCACCATCGGTCCAAGGTGCTGGAGCTCGCTCCGCAACAGCCCGAGTGCCGCATCTTGGTGGTGGACGACGACCCTGAAAACCGCGCCATGCTCGTTGAAATGCTTGTGGCAGCGGGGTTTGCTGTCGAAGTGGTGGCGAGCGGCGCACACGCCTTGCAGCGGTTCGAGGAGGGCTGCGGCACGGATTTGGTGTTGCTGGACCGGCAGATGCCTGGGATGGACGGCTATGAGACGCTTGGCCATTTGCGCGAGTTGCCAGGTGGTGGCTCACTGCGGGTGCTGATGGTAACGGCCGCCGGCGCGGCCGAAGACCGGGCACAGGCGCTTGCCGCCGGGGTGGACGGCTTTATCTCCAAGCCCGTGTGGCGGGAAGATCTGTTGGCGGAAATCGGCCGACTCACCGGCGTGCGCTACGTCTATCATCAGGTGGCCACTGCCACCGCTCCCAGCGACGTCATCTCGCTGGCATCTTTGCCTGCGGAGCTGCGCCACTCGCTCGCCGTGGCGCTCCGCCGCGGCGATATCCGGCGCTTGCGCGAGTGGCTCGCAGAATTGACCGCTACCCAACCGGCGCTTGCGGCACAACTCAGTGGACTGGTCAACGCCTACGCCTATGAGCGCTTGGGTGCCTTGCTTGACGATGTGAAAGGAAATAACCTATGAACGAAAAGGCCCCAGCGGCGTGGATCATGATTGTGGATGACGAGCCGGAGAACTTGAATGTTCTCGAAGCGCTCCTAACCCAAGCGGGCTATCTGGTGTCGGCCTTTCCCTGCGGCGAACTCGCGCTGGCAGCCGCCCGCCAACAAGCGCCGGATCTTGTGTTGCTAGATGTGCGCATGCCGGGCCTGGACGGCCACGAGGTATGCCGCCGCTTCAAGGCGGACGATGGCCTGCGGGATATCCCGATTCTTTTCATCAGTGCGCTGTCGGCCGCAGAGGATATCGCGGCGGGCTTGGAATGCGGCGGCGTCGATTACATTGCCAAGCCCTTCCGCAAACCCGAGGTGCTGGCCCGGGTGCGCACCCACGTCGCCCTGCGCGGCGCTTACCTCCAGCTTGCTGCCGAGCATGCCCGGCTCCTCCAGTTGGAGCGCCACCGGGACCTACTCACCCACATGCTGGTGCATGACATGCGCAGCCCCTTGCAGGTGATCGACGGTCATTTGCAAATCCTCAGCGGCAGCAGCCCCGATCAATCCTTGGGCGGGGCGAACGAAAGCCTGCGAGCCGCCAGTCGCGGAGTGCGTGTGCTCAGCCAAATGGTCTCTGCCGTGGTGGATTTGAGCCGCATTGAAAACACCAGCATTTCACTGCATTTGGCGGTGGTTTCGGTGGACGATGTTTTTCGAGGCGCGCATGCACAGGTGCTCGATCCAGCCAGCTCGCAGTCCATCTGTGAACGAATCGACGAGGCTTGTCCGCCATTGTTCTGTGATGTGAATCTAACCGTTCGAATCATCGCCAATCTGCTCACCAACGCCATCAAGTACGCCCCAAACAGCGGCCCAATCGAACTCGGTGCCGCTCCCGTCCCTGGTGGTGGCGTTCGCCTCTGGGTGCGTGACCACGGGCCGGGTATCGCCGCAGATGATCAGTCACTCATATTCGATAAATTCTCCGTGCTTCACCAGCCATTCGGCAAAACCTGTGCTTCCACCGGATTGGGCCTGGCATTTTGCAAATTGGCCACTGAAGCCCAAAACGGCAGCATCGGAGTGGCCAGTGAACCGGGCTCGGGAAGCACGTTCTGGTGCCAATTGCCGAGCGTCGCTCCATAAGTCTCAGTTTACGCCTCAGAACCAAGCCCTGAAAAACTGACAGGGGCCTGAATGGTTTGCAGGTCTAACGGCTCGACTTGACCCGGAGCAAATCTGCGGCATCCCTTTGATACCAAGGGATTTTGCGAATTGTTGAAATTTGGCACGGATTCTGCCACTAATGAACAAACCAACGTTTCTGCTATGGGTTTCCACGAAAAAAATGAGCGGCGTATCCGACAAAAGGTCAAATTAGTTGAATTTTGGGCCACTTTCATGGGGCTGGCGAACGCGCTGTTATGCGTGTTGCTAGTGGTGTTTCCAGAGTTTCTCGTGAAAATTTTGTTGCTGAAGCCGCCTTCCGACCAAGGGTTGCTGTGGTTGCGCGGGATCGGTGTGCTGCTCGGCGCAATGAGCTTGAGTTACTTTAGTAGCCTGCGCTGCCACAAGGGCGGCAAATCCTCGTGGTTTGTCACCGCCGTCTTGCAGGGACTGGTGTCCTTGGCGGTCATTTGGCTGTTTGAAATGGATTACTTGCCCGGGAATTGGCTGTGGATCTCCCTGCCGGGCCTGCCGGTGGCGGTTCTGCAAATCTGGGCAATCCATGCCGGATGGCTCGCCAGCGTAAGTAAGTGGCGCAAAACTCGTGATGTTGGGCAGCGCCAGAATATTGGCATCTCCGTGCAATTTTGAAGGTTTCAGTACTTTCACTTAGTAAACTTTGCAATGTTGTCGCTTGCCTGCGCTGCTGTTGAGACTTAGGGTCTTGCCGCCCGTTAACAGGCGGTTCCTCCATTATGTCTGCATCAGAAAATCAGCCCAACATCTTACTTGTCGATGACGACGAAGCCGTTCGAAACCTGCTAATGACGGCAGCGAAAAGCCGCGGTTGGCAACCGGTGGCGGCCGATACAGGAGATGAAGGCTGTCTCCTGCTTACTTCCCACGTCAAGGCGGTGGTGCTCGATCACGGGTTGCCGGACGGCGACGGTGTACAGATGTTAGACCGTCTGCGCAAGATCCGTCCGGATGTGCCGGTGATCATGTTGACCGGCCACAACGACGCGGAGACTGCGGTGCGGGCGCTGCGGGCGGGAGCTGATGACTACCTGACCAAGCCCTTTGAATTGGAGCGCCTCTTCAGTGTGATTCAGGAGGCATGCCGCTTGCGACAGCAGGCATCCAGCGCTGAGGCGCGTGATGCCTGCTCCGAGCCGCTGTGTGGAGTGGATGGGCTCAAGCATGCCCGCAGCCAGAGTATGCGTGAATTGTACCAGCGCATGATCAAGGCGGCGCAATTGGACATTACCCTCCTTCTAACAGGTGAAAGTGGCACTGGCAAAACCCTGATAGCACGCGAAATCCACCGCCTCAGCCCGCGAGCCGCCGAACCTTTCATCCCGGTGAGTTGCCCAGCCTTGCCGCGCGAGTTGCTAGAAAGCGAATTGTTCGGGCACGAACGGGGTGCCTTCACCGGCGCCACCACTCTCAGGGAGGGGCGCTTCGAACAGGCAAGCAAGGGGACCATTTTCCTCGATGAAATCGGCGACCTGCCCGGCGAACTCCAACCAAAACTCCTCACCGTCCTACAAAATCAGGAGTTTTTCCGCGTGGGAGGCAACCGGATATTGCGCACGGATGCCCGGATCATTGCCGCGACCAACATGGATTTGTTGGCCCGGGTGCGCGACGGCGGCTTCCGCGAGGACCTCTATTACCGCCTCGATGTGCTCGCCCTGCGCTTGCCCGCCCTGCGCGAGCGCCTCGAGGACCTGCCCGAACTGATCCGGGCCATCCTCGAACGCATCGCCCGCAAACGCGGCAAGCCTACTTGGACTCTCACCACGGCGGCCGCGCGGATGCTCCAACGCCAGTCATGGCCCGGCAACATCCGGCAGCTTGAGAATGTGTTAGAACGGGCCACTGCCTTTGCTGACACTCAGGAACTCGGCGAAAGCGATATGAGACCCCTGCTAGGCGCCAGCAATGGCAGTCCGCATGCAATGCCCTCCATCGCCGCGCCGCGCTCACTCGATGAAGTGGCTCGCCAAGCGTTCATCGAGGCGTATGAGCGCAACGACAGCAACAAGGCGCGCACCGCCCGTGAACTAGGCATCGCCGAACGCACGGTCTATAATATGCTCGACAAGTACTCCATCAAATAAGGCGGGTTCATCGGCGCTTGATGGTCAGCCGACCATCAGCAGGAGGTCTTCGTCAACGGTGTTGATGCCGGCGATGCCGAAGTTATCGACGAGCACCTGGGTGACGTTGGGCGAGAGGAAGGCCGGGAGGGACGGGCCGAGGTGGATGTTTTTCACGCCCAGATGCAGCAGTGCCAGCAATACGATGACGGCTTTTTGCTCGTACCAGGCGATGTTGTAGGCGATGGGCAGCTCGTTGATGTCAGCCAAGCCAAAGATTTCCTTGAGCTTGAGTGCGATGACCGCCAGTGAATACGAATCGTTGCACTGGCCCGCATCGAGAACCCGCGGGATGCCACCGATATCGCCGAGGTCCAGTTTGTTGTAGCGGAACTTCGCACATCCTGCTGTTAGGATCACGGTGTCGCCCGGTAGTTTGGTCGCAAACTCAGTGTAGTAGTCGCGCCCTTTCATCCGGCCGTCACAGCCGGCCATGACCACGAACTTGCGGATCGCACCGCTCTTGACGGCGTCCACCACCTTGTCTGCCAAGGCGAACACCTGCGCATGGGCAAAGCCTCCGACGAGTTCGCCAGTTTCGATTTCGACGGGAGCCTGGCAGGTTTTTGCGTGCTCAATGACGGCCGAAAAATCCTTGGGCTGGCCGTTGACGCGCGGCGCTATGTGGCCCGCACCGGGCAAGCCGGAGGAACCTGTGGTGTAAATTCGCCCAGTGTAGGTGGCCCCTTCAGCGGGTGGCACGATGCAGTTGGTGGTGAATAAGATGGGGCCGTTGAAGCTGGTGAAGTCCTGGTTTTGATGCCACCAACTGCTGCCGTAGTTGCCGACAAAATGGCGGTATTTTTTGAATGCCGGGTAATAGTTCGCAGGGAGCATCTCACTGTGGGTGTAAACGTCCACGCCGCTGCCATCAGTCTGGGCTAGCAGTTCTTCCATGTCCTTGAGGTCGTGCCCACTGATGAGGATGCCTGGATTGCCACGCACCCCGAGATTGACACGAGAGATTTCCGGATTGCCGTAGCAGGTGGTGTTCGCCTGATCCAGCAGTGCCATGGCGGTGACGCCGTGTTTGCCGGTCTCAAGCACCAGAGCCACCAATTCCCCGATGGCGAGGGACTGGGTGGTTTTGACAAGGGCCGTCTGCATGAAGGCGGCGAGGGACCGGTCTTCAAAGCCGAGGTTGGAGGCGTGCTCAAGGTAGGCAGCCATGCCCTTGATGCCGTAAATCGTCAGTTCCTTGAGGCAGCGCACGTCGGCATCGGCTTCCTGCAGAACTCCCACCTGTTGCGCCTTGTCCGCGTAGTCGGCCGGGCTGCCGTGCCAGGTGCTGCCGTCGAAACTGGTGTCGATGGTGACGCCGGATGCGGCGGCCTTGGCTACCAGAGAGTCCCGAAGGTCGAGCGCCTGAGCGATCTTGTCCAAGAAGATATTCTGGTCAAAATTGGCGTTTGTGATGGTTGCGAAAAGCCCGTCGATGATGAACTTGTTGGCCGTTTCGCTCTCGAAACCAGTCTGTTCGCGCAGAGCCGTGGTCCAGTGTGAGATGCCCTTTAGCAGATGCACCAGTAGGTCCATCAGATTGGCCAACTCATCAGTTTTGCCGCATACGCCCTTGACGGTGCAAGCGATCCCTTTGGACGCTTCCTGACATTGAAAACAATACATACTCATGGTGTTTAGGGGGGGGATTCAGTCGTTGTTGTTGGGATGATCGAACCCCGCTGCGGGGGAACAGCGACGTTGTGGGGCAACTCTCAGAATAAATCAAGATAAGTTTGTCTTCTTTTTTCAAGCAAGCGTCGAGGCTCGTCATGCTCACGGAGGAATCCTCCGGAGCTCAGGGTTCGACATCCCGAGGAACCTGCCCCAGGAACGCCCACACCCCACCTCGCCCAGAACCCACTTTACAGGCCAAATTCCTCAATTTTCTACTCCCTCAGAACTCAGTGTTCGACCTCAAAAGCACCATAGGTCGTGTAAGCTCAAATGTTACCATGCGAGCAGCAACCGCCGGGTGGGCGGATAGAGTTGGAGAGTAACTTGGCTTGCATGCGCGGGGCTGTCTTTTCCACATTCGTGGCGGCGCGAGGAGTGTAGTCCGACAG